>QEVT01000108.1 GCA_003576755.1 bacterium
CTTGCCGGCTGGAAGCCGGCGCTCCCAGGATCTGCCACCCGCCGCCCGGGCAGCCTCAGCGCCGAAACGGAACGAACGTTCTGTCACGCCGTCAGGTCGGCACACCGAAAGCCGAGCATGTCGTTGTAGCTGTCCGGCTCCGCCACGTCGCGGTTCGTGACCCGCGCGTTGGATGGTCCGGTGTTCCAACCGCCGCCACGAATCACGCGGTACTGACCCGATGCCGGTCCGGCCGGGTTGTCGGCGGGAGACTCCGCATAGTACTCCGGTCCATACCAGTCCGCGGTCCATTCCCAAACGTTGCCTGCCATGTCCATCACCCCGAACGGGCTTGCTCCGGCCGGGAATGACCCCACCGCCACGGGTCCGTCCAGCTGCCCAAAGCGCAGGAGGGCGTCGGTTGGTTCCGCGTCGCCCCACGGGAAGCGGCGTCCGTCCGAGCCGCGGGCCGCCTTCTCCCACTCAGCCTCTGTCGGCAGCCGCCGATGTGCCCAAGCGCAGTAGGCATGCGCATCGTGCCAGCTCACTTGCGTCACCGGCATGCTTCCGTTGTCGGGCGAGCCGTCGCCCGCGGCATCCTCCCAATGCGCGCCTTGCGTTTGGGCCCACCGACCGCCCAACCAGCGATAGCCGTAGCCGTTGCGCGCAGCCGCTGGCAGGTGACCGCTCGATGCGATGAACTCCGCGAACATCGCGATCGTGACCTCGGTTCGGTCGACGGCATAGTCATCCAGGCGGACGAGGTGTTGCGGCTTCTCCCGGTCCTTGGCCGCCGGATCGCCTTCCGCCCCCATCAGGAAGCCGCCCGCCGGAATCGGCTGCATCGCTTCGTCATGCTCGTCATGCTGGTCTAATGGCACCGTCGCTGGGCTCCGTCCGTCAGTCGCGGTCGCTTGCGCGGCGCGCACGGTTTCCTGGGAAGCAGGCGGCGGGTAGCCGGTCGTCGTCACGGCGTCGCTGCTGGGCAACGTGCCGGTGCAGTGCGCGCGATCTGGCTCGAGCATGCATGACAGTCCGGGGAAAAGGGAGACTGCGATCCCCAACGCTATCGAGAGTACAAACCCGAGGCCCAGGAACATCAAGGCAGATACGACGACGCCTCGCCACGACGACCCGATCTCCCACTCGCGCACGGCCTGGCCGCGTTGCATGCGCTTGCCGATCGTGTAGGCATCGACGGCGCCGAGAACATTGAACACCGCATTGTGAAAGAGCACGAGCGATGCGAGGGGGTTGGATCCCAAGAGCAGGTGGGTGGCAAGGGCCACCGACATCAGCGCCGCCCCCTTCTTCTTCTGGCCCAGGTACATCTGCCCGGCGCCTCCCAAGAGCAGTGTGCTGAGCAGGGCTGCCTTGAGCGGTGATGGTTCGTGGCCCACCGATAGCGGGTCGAGTGCGCTCGATCGACCGGGCACCTGAGATCGCGAAGCGACCGGTGGCAAGGGCAGCCGTGGCCGCGATGTCGACGGCGTGCCGGTCGCCCATGCGGGCGTCGTCTCGGCGGCAGTCACCGCGGCCGTGGCAGCCCGTTTCGGGCGCCGCATCGGTAGCCGGAACTCCGTCGGCTCGGCGAAAGGTGTCTTCGGCACGATCAGGAGGATCAAGCCCAGCGTCGCAACGACGAGCACACCGATGATCGCGGTGGCGATCGGATCGTAGTTGTACTTCTCGTAGTAGCGCAGTCGAACGCATTCTGGGCCAACTTCGCCGATCGGCTGCCACCCGTCGTCGCGCCACTGCTGTAGCGCTTGTGCGATTCGCGATTGCCATCGCTGCCAGAAGTGATATCGCGCACCGACTTCGGTGTATCCCCAGGGCCCCAGCATCACCCAGTCGACGCCCGACGTCCACACATAGACGAAGTCGCGGGTCTCCCATTCGATCGGGGCGGAGCTTGCAGTCAGATCCTGTCCGCAGCGCCTGCAATAGCGATCGCTGCTTCCCACCACGATGCCACAATTTGGACAGTACATGGGGCCTCCGCGCAGTACACCGCTATTGATCCGCTCGGATTCCACGGATTGAGAAACTGAACCACATCACACCGTAGCTTCCGCCAGGATGTCCCTCAGTTCCCCTGGCCGCCGCGCCACGGCGTGCCGCCAGCGCCCGAAGCCGCCGTGGGCCGTGACGGCGCGCGCCCACTCGTCGAGGTAGCGGCGCTTGACCTGGGCTTCTTCGTCGTCGATGCCCTTGGTTTCCAGGACCAGCATGTCGCCGTTTGCCAGCCGGATCAGGAAGTCGGGCCGGTACTTGCGCACGACGCCGCGGTCAAGCGAGTCAGGTCATCCCTGTGCATATTGGAGCTCCGCCTCGCGTACAACGTCGGCACGGAAGTACCTGCTCAGATCATTGGCCTGAGGGCGTGACAGAACGTTTGATCGAAGGGCTTCCTGGGAGCGCCGGCATCTTGCCGGCTGGAAGCCGGCGCTCCCAGGATCTGCCACCCGCCCGGCCGAAACGGAACGAACGTTCTGTCACGCCGTCAGGATCATTGGCTGTGCGCAGGTCGACCTTCCGTCCGCCAAAGATCAACGAGAGCTCGCGTTCCATACGTGCGATGCCGAGAAGGCCGGGGATGTGGTGGGGGGCGAACTCAACCAAGATGTCGATGTCGCTGTCGGGATTGAAGTCGGATCGCAACACGGAGCCGAACAGCGAGAGGCGAACGATGTGATTGTGCAGGCAGAAGGCGGCAAGTTGTTCGCGGTCGATTGCCACGTTCGTCATCACTCCACTCCCCATGATGCGCTCCGATACAAGTGCTGAAGCGCGTGAGGGATTGCGTTGGTGCGTTTCTTATCAGGCGCTTCTATTGTGCCGGCGACGAAGTGCTTGGGAATCATGTCTGATCATGATCGAGCTCAAGATGGCCCTTGACTTCATCCGCTCTATTCTCCTCATCTCCATCAGTATGCTCTCGATTGAAAGCAGAACCCTCAACAGGCATCAATACTCTGTCTGTATCCGCAACTCTCAGTTCTCTGAGAAGCGCTTCGAAGTCGGCGATGCGGTCGCATGACAATCACTAATGACATGGTTAATCCTATCCTTGTTTGATGTTCTCCTTGAGGCTAGATTCTTCCCGATAATGTGTCTCAACAATATTGCGAAGTCCTGATCGATTATCTTCGCCTCGATGCGACGCGCAAGTCGACAACAGCCCACGTGACCGCCAGCCGCCGGTAGCCGGGAGGATCGATCCCGCGCTGCCTGACCAGCGGGCGCGATCGAAGATCGACGACTGAGGGGGGGAGCGGGAGACCGCTCCCTCGCTCTTTGTCCACCACCGTCCACCGGAGGCCATATCATGCCAAAGAGTGTCAAACCGATCAAGGGCCTCTCGCCCGACAAGGCCAACGCCAACCGGATGACGGTGCGGGGCCGGGGCAGGGTCGCGTACAGCCTGGGCCGGTACGGGGCGGGTCGGTGCGTCGTCGTGGACGAGGACGGCAACGTCATCGCCGCGAACAAGACGCTTGAGGCGGCCGAAGCGCTTGGCCTGCCGGTCAAGGTCGTCCAGACCGACGGGACCACACGCATCGTCCACCAGCGCGCTGACCTCGACCTCTACGGCGACCCCATCGCCCGGCAGCTTGCGTATGCCGACAACCGCACGTCTGAGGCCGGGATCGAGTGGGACGCCGAGCAGATCGCGCGCGACGTCGCCGATGGCGTCGAGGTCGATCTCTTCATTCAACACCGACGAGCTGGGCGCCATCCTGACAAGGAAGAGGCCGCCGCCCGGTTGAAGTCGCCCCTCCCGCAGGTAGGGCGCGTCGGTCCGGGTTGGGGTCAACGTCGGTGTCAAACGCCCTGGTCGAACATCTTCGAGCGCTGGCCGACGGGGACCTTACAGAGATAGGGCGGGTGGGACTCGAACCCACACGGGGATCACCCCAGCGGATTTTAAGTCCGCTGCGTCTGCCATTTCGCCACCGCCCCGCATTGCCGGCGCCCGGGACGACCGAAGGCGCCGCCGCGCGATTCTAGGCGGCGGAGGGGAAGGGGTCAACCGATCCTCCCGGCGCGGGTCAGCGCACGGGGCTCTGCCCGAGCCAGGGCAGGAAGAGCCGCGGCCCCGTCCAACGCAGCGTCATCGGCCCGTGTCGCTCCGGCGCGCCCTCGCGGTTGACCACTTCCAGGCGGTAGAAGTAGGTTCCCACGGCCGGGGGCAGATCCCTCAACGCGTAGCGCGCGCCTGCCGCCGCGCCGCCCGTGGCCGGGATCAGCGCCGGGTTGACGCGGCTGCCCGGCTCGTCCGGCGCGGTCGCGCGGTAGACGTTGAAGCCGACAACGTCCGCCTCGCTCGCCGTCTCCCAGACCAGCGCCACCCGGTCGCCCCAGGGCTCGATGCGAAAGGCCCGCAGCTCGACCGAGGTCGGCGCGTCGGGCGTCGGCGTGTTGGTCGGCGTGGGAGTGTCGGTCGGGGTCGGCGTGTTGGTCGGCGTGGGGGTGTCGGTTGGGGTCGGCGTGTTGGTCGGCGTGGGGGTGTCGGTCGGGGTCACGATCTCGAGCTCCGTGCCGGCCGTGCTGCTCTGCGTGTTGGCGGTGAAGGCCATCTCGAGCGGCAGGTCGTTCGGGCGGTCCTCCGCCGTGCTGCTGGCCTGGGTGATGTGCGTCACGCGGATGCGCGTCACGCCGTTGCGGTTCGGGTCGGTCGAGTAGCCCGCGGTCAGGTCGAGCACCACGAAGTAGGTCCGCGTGCCGGTGGCGTGCGGGAGCTGGACCTCGGCGTCGCCGTCGGCGAAGGTGACGATCTGGTCGCCGCTCCCGTCCAGGGCCAGCGGGCTGACGCTGGTCACCAGCGTGTCCGAGCCGCTCTCGAAGAGGCCGCTGCCGTCGTCGCGGTAGACCCTCAGCGCGGCGATGATCGCGTTGGCCTCCGCGGTCGTCAAAGCGTCCGGCGCGCCGGTGGTGTCCTCGAAGCGCAGGTGGAGCGTCACGAGCTCCTCGTCGTTGTCGCCGCTGCGCCCGTTGTGCGTAAACGCGATCTTCAGGAAGTCGTCCGAGCCGCTCGGGCTCATCATGACCGGCGCCGTGCCGGTCGTGGGCAAGGTGAATTGCCCGCCGTGGTTGGACCACCACGTGACGTCGTCCGCAATGGCGGCCGCGCCGAGGGCGTCGAGGTCGCCGTCGCCGTCCAGGTCCGCCGCCGTGACGGCGTAGCTCCCGTCGAACGCGCCGGAGATCGTGTGGGTGGTCCAGCCGCCGTCCCCCGGCGTCCCGTCGCTCGCCCACCACGCGATGTCGTCGCCCGTGTAGGCCGCGCCGAGGACGTCGAGGTCGCCGTCCCCGTCCAGGTCCGCCGCCGTCACGCTCCTCGCCCCGTCGAACGCACCGGAGATGGTATGGGTGGTCCAACCGCCGTCGAGGGGCGTCCCGTCGTTCGCCCACCACGCGACGCCATCGGCGCTGCGGGCGGTGCCGAGCACGTCGACGTCGCCATCCCCGTCCAGATCCGCCGCGGCGAGATCGTGCGTCGCGTCGAAGGCGCCGTCGATCGTATGCGTGATCCAGCCGCCGTTGAGAGGCGTGCCGTCGTTTTCCCACCACGTGATGTCGTCGGCGACGGCCGCCGCACCGAGGACATCGAGATCGCCGTCGCCGTCCAGATCCGCGGCTGCGACGTCCGCCGCGCCATCGAAGGCGGCGTCGATGGTGTGCGTGACCCAGCCGCCGTT
The DNA here is from genome assembly GCA_003576755.1 of bacterium. GTDB lineage: Bacteria > Chloroflexota > Anaerolineae > Epilineales > Epilineaceae > UCB3. The sequence goes on from QEVT01000108.1 coordinate 5,685, forward strand.
CTGAGGCGTGCCGTCGTTCTCCCACCACGTGATGTCGTCGTCGATGATCGCCGCGCCGAGGACGTCGAGGTCGCCGTCGCCATCCACGTCCGCCGCGGCCGCGGACCAGGCGGCGTCGAAGGCGCCGGAGATGGTGTGGGTGGTCCAACCGCCGTCGAAGGGCGTCCCGTCGTTCTCCCACCAGGTGATGTCGTCGGCCAGGAAAGACGCGCCCAGCACGTCGAGGTCGCCGTCCCTGTCGAGGTCGGCCACGGCAACGCTCTCGGCGCCGGTAAAAGCGCCGTCGATCGTGTGGGTGGTCCAGCCGCCGTCCGCGGGCGTCCCGTCGCTCTCCCACCAGAGCATGCCGGCGGATGCCGCGGCGAGCACGTCGAGGTCGCCGTCGCCGTCCAGGTCCGCCGAGGCCGTGCTGTAGGGGCCGTTCACCGCCCCGCTGATCGTGTGTGTGAAGGGGATCGTCCCGCCCAGCAGCGCGTTGCGGTGGATGGTGCGGTTTTCCCACCACGTGATGTCCTGGGCGAAGGCGGCCGCGGCGAGCACGTCGAGGTCGCCGTCCCCGTCCAGGTCGGCGGCCACGGCGCTGTAGGCCCCGTCGAAGGCGGCATCGATGGTGTGGGTGATCCAGCCGCCGTCTTGAGGCGTCCCGTCGTTCTCCCACCAGGCGACATCGTCGGCATCGCTGGCGGTGCCAAGGACGTCGAGATCGCCGTCCATGTCCAGGTCCGCCGCCGCCACGCTCGCGGCCCCGTCGAAGGCGGCGTCGATGGTGTGGGTGACCCAGCCGCCGTTCGCCGGGCTTCCGTCGTTCTCCCACCAGGTGATGTCGTCGGCGTAGATCGCGGCGCCCAACACGTCGAGGTCGCCGTCCCGGTCCAGATCGCCGTAGGTGACAGCTTGGGCCCCGTCGAAGGCGGCGTCGATGGTGTGGGTGACCCAGCCGCCGTCTTGAGGCGTCCCGTCGTTCTCCCACCAGATGACCTGGTCGCCGTAGTAGCTCGTGCCGAGGACATCGAGGTCGCCGTCCCCGTCGAGGTCCGCCGCCGCCACGCCGAGGGCCCCGGCAACCCCGCCGTCGATGGTGTGGGTGACCCAGCCGCCGTTCGCCGGGCTGCCGTCGTTCTCCCACCAGGTGACGTCGTCCGTCGGGTTGAATATCGCGGCGAGCACGTCGAGGTCGCCGTCGCCGTCCAGGTCCGCCGCGGCCACGGTCTGGCCCCCCAGGTAGGCGTTGGCGATGGTGTGGGTGGTCCAGCCGCCGTTCGCCGGACTGCCGTCGTTCTCCCACCAGGCGAGGTGGACGCCGCTGCCCACGGCGAGGACGTCGAGGTCGCCGTCGCCGTCCAGGTCCGCGGCCGTGACGCTCGTGGCCCCGACGAAGGCGGCGTCGATGGTGTGGGTGATCCAGCCGCCGTCGGCCGGCGTCCCGTCGTTCTCCCACCATGTGACGTCGTAGGGGCTCGTCGCCGCGCCGAGGGCGTCGAGGTCTCCGTCGCCGTCCAGGTCGGCGTAGCTGACGGACTGGGCGTCGTCGAAGGCCCCGTCGATGGTCCGGCCCACGAAGAACGGGATCGTCGCGGCATCGGTCGACCCGCTCAGCCAAAGCCCGCGCATCATGCCGCCGAACACGAGCAGCAGCCCGGCCGCCGCGGACGCCAGCCGCCGCCAGCGCTTGCTCCGCTGGCCGAGCCCGGCACGGCGCGCGGCGCGCAGCTCGCGCCACTCTCCCAACAGCGCCGTACAACGGTCCAGGGTCTGGCGGGCCAGGACGAGTTGCAGCCAGCCGCGGGAAGCGGGCGCTGGGTCGGACGGGGCGGCGCGATGGGGCTCGAATGGCATGAGGATTCCCTGGGCTTTGGCCGGACATGCACGAGACTCACCGGGAAGGCGCCACGACACCGCACGCGGTGCGGAAGAAGCCGGTGCTCTCGTTGGGTAATTAACGCAGGGGAGGCGAACGGAGATACGGGCGACGCGAAGGGCCTCCGGCCGCCCGGCCTCCTTTCCATATCGCCGGGCCCCCGTGTATCATGACATCCATCGATGACGACCCCACCAGCGCCGCCCACCCGCGACCGCGGCTTCGAGATCTTCACCTCTCGCCAGCTCCCCGCGTGGCTCGCGGGGCAGAACGCCAGCCTGGCCATCACCACCTACCAGACCGGCACGCTCTTCTTGGTCGGCCTCAAGCTCGACGGGCGCCTCTCGGTCCACAGCCGCAACTTCAACCGGGCCATGGGCCTGTGGAGCGACGGTCAGACGCTCTGGCTGGGCACGGCCTACCAGCTCTGGCGCTTCGAGAACCTGCTCGAGCCCGGCCAGCGCCAGGACGGGCGCGATCGGCTCTACGCGCCGCTGGCCGGCCACACCACCGGCGACGTCGACATCCACGACATCGCGGTGCTCGACGACGGGCAGGTGGTCTTCGTCAACACGCTCTTCAGCTGCCTGGCGGCGCCCGACGCGCGCCAGAGCTTCCGCCCGCTGTGGCAGCCGCCCTTCATCAGCCGCCTGGCGCCCGAGGACCGCTGCCATCTCAACGGCCTGGCGGTCCGCGACGGCAAGGCCGCGTTCGTCACCTGCGTCAGCCGGTCGGACGCGGCGGCCGGCTGGCGCGACCGGCGCGCGGACGGCGGCGTGGTGGTCGAGGTGGCCTCGGGCGAGGTCGTGCTGGCGGGGCTGTCGATGCCCCACTCGCCGCGCTGGTACCGCGACACGCTGTACGTCCTCAACTCGGGCAGCGGCGACTTCGGGCGGGTGGACCTGGACCGTGGGCGCTTCGAGCCGATCGCCTTCGTGCCGGGCTACCTGCGCGGCCTGACGTTCCTGGGCGACTACGCCGTCATCGGCGCCTCCAAACCGCGCCAGAATCGCACCTTCACCGGCTTGGCGCTCGACGAGAACCTGCGGCGGCGCGACGTCGAGCCGCGCTGCGGGCTCTACGTCGTGGACCTCGCCAACGGGAGCATCGTGGACTGGCTCAACATCGAGGGCGCCCTGGGAGAACTGTACGACGTCGCGGTCCTCCCGGACGTCGCCTGCCCCGCCGCTCTCGGTTTCAAGACCGAGGAGCTGCGGCGGACCATCAAGCTCGGCCCACAGCTCTGGACCGCCCAGCCGCCGTCGAAACACTGAGATCGTGCCTTCCTCGCCACCCCACAGGCCAACGCCGCCTTGAGCCGACCCGCGACCTCGGACCCGCTTTCCGCCCCGCCGCCACCGGACTATTCGGCTGCCGTGGCGGCCTACCGCGCCGGGAAGCTGGTGGAAGCGGAGCGGGCCCTGCGCGAGGTCTTGCGGCAGCACGGAACCTTCGCCCCGGCCTGGCAGCTGCTCGGCCTGGTGGCCGCCCGCGCCGGGCGGGCCGACGAGGCGCTTCGCTGCCTGGACCGGGCCTGCTTCTACGCGCCGACAAATGGCGAGATCCTCAGCCACCGCGCCGAGCTCCTGCGCCGGGCCGGCCATCTCAAGCCGGCGCTCGAATGCGCCCGGCAGGCCGTCCGCTTCGCGCCGGACTCGGCCGCGGCGCACAACAACCTGGGCTTGGTGTGGTTGGATCTGGAGGAGCCGGAACGGGCCCGCGTCGCCCTGGAAGCGGCCCTGGCGTCCGATCCCGCCCATGCCCGCGCCCACTACAACCTGGGCAACGTCCTGCTCCGGCTCGACGACGCGGCGGCGGCCGAGGCCAGCCTGCGGCGCGCGCTGGAGCTGCAGCCGGAGCACGGCCACGCCTGGGCCGCGCTGGGGGTGTCGCTGGGTGCGCAGGGTCGCTTCGAGGAGGCGTACCCCTGCCTCGACCGTGCGCTTGCCTTGCGGCCCGAGGATGCCAAGGTCCACCTGAACCTGGCCCACGTCCTGACCGCCCAGAAACGCCTGCCGGAGGCGCTCCGGCGCTACCGTCAGGCGCTTGCGCTCGCCCCCGGCTATGCCGAGGCGCTGCTCGGCCAAGGGCGGGTCCACAACGCCGAGAAGCAGCACGGGCTGGCGGCGGACTGCTTCCGGCTCGCGCTGGCGGCCCGGCCGGGCTGGCCCGAGGCCCTGCACCAGCTGGGCGGCGCGCTCTTCGAGCTGGAGGAGTACGCCGAGGCCAAGGCCGTCCTGCACCAGGCCCTTGCGGCGCGACCGGCGTTCCCGGAGGCGGTGGCCACACTCCTGCGGGTGCTCTCCAACACCTGCGACTGGGCGACGCTGCCGGAGCGGGTGGCCGAGATCCGCGCCGCGGCCGCGCAGGCGCTCGCGGCCGGCCACGCCCCGCCCATCTCGTCCTCCCAGGCCAACGCCTACGACTTCAGCATGGCGGAGAAGCAGGCCTTCGCGCGGGCCCATTCGCGGCGTCTGGAGGAACGCCTGGCCCCCTTGCGCACGCGGCTCGCCTTTCGGCACGAGGCGCGCGGCCATGGCATGCCCGCGGCCGCGGCCGGTGCTTCCGGGCGCCTGCGCATCGGCTACTGGAGCTACGACCTGCGCAACCACGCCACCGCCCACCTGATGCGGACCGTCTTCGGGCTGCACGACCGGGCGCGCTTCGAGGTCTTCACCTATTCCTATGGCCCCGACGACGGGAGCCACTACCGGGCCCAGATCGCGTCCGAGAGCGACCACTTCGTGGACCTGCGCGACGCCCGCGACGAGGAAGCCGCCCGGCGCATCCACGCCGACGGCATCCACATCCTGGTGGACCTGATGGGCTACGTCGCCAACTGCCGCCCCGAGGTGCTCGCGCTGCGGCCGGCGCCGGTCCAGGTCAACTACCTGGGCTACCCCGGGACGATGGGCGCCGACTTCATGGACTACATCGTCACCGACCAGGTCACCACGCCGCCGGAGGACGAGCCCTTCATCGACGAGGCCATCGTCCGCCTGCCGCACAGCTACCAGGCGACCGACGACTGCCAGCCGATCGACCCGGCCCCGGTGGCCCGGGCGGACGAGGGTCTGCCGGAGACGGGCATGGTCTACTGCTGCTTCAACACGCTCTACAAGCTCGAACCGACGATGTTCGGTGCCTGGATGCGCATACTGGCGGCGGTCCCGGGCAGCGTGCTCTGGCTCCTGGCCAAGCCCGAGGCGGCGCGGGCCAACCTGCGGCAGGAGGCGGCGGCGGCCGGGGTGGAGCCCCGGCGCCTCGTGTTCGCCGAGGGCAAGCCCAAGGCGCTGCACCTCGCCCGCCTTCAACTGGCCGACCTGTTCCTGGACACGCGCTACTACAACGCCCACACCACTGCCAGCGACGCCTTGTGGGCCGGCGTGCCCGTCCTCACCTGGCCCGGCAACGGGTTCCCCGCGCGGGTCGCGGCCAGCCTGCTGACCGCGATCGACCTGCCCGAGCTGATCGTGCCCGACCTGGCGGCCTACGAGCGCGAGGCGATCCGGTTGGGCAGCGACCCCGCCGCGCTCGCGGCGCTCAAGGCGAAGCTGGCCCGACACCGCAGCAGCCGCCCGCTCTTCGACACGCGGCGCTGGGTCCGGCACTTCGAGTGGGCGCTGGACGCGATGTGGGCGCGCCACGCGGCGGGGCAGCCGCCGGCCGCGATCCAGGTGCCGGAGCGGGTCGGATAGCCGCGGCCCGAGCCGCCGCCATCCGGGTCGGCATGACCCGAGCGCAGCCCTGCGACGCGGTGCGCCGTGAAGGTCGAATGCGCCGATCCCCGCTTCACACCGCCGTATAATTCCCCCCCATGACCACCGAGATCCTCCGCGACCTCGCCGCGCGCGCCGTGCCCGCGCGGCGCGTCGTCGACGCCGTCAAGCGCCTGCGGTGGGCGCTGCCGCTGGCCATCGCCCTCACCGTCGTCGTCCACCAGGCGTGGGAGTCGCTGGCCTACGAGTCGTGGAGCCCCGCCCAGCGCTTCCTCGAAGGCGTGCTGATCTATGGCGTCGTCGGCCCGCTCGTCACCTACTGGACCCTCGACTGGATCGCCCGCGCCATCGAGACCCGGGAGGCCATCGAGGCCCGCGTCCGCCGCGGCGAGCGCTACCTCGCCAGCATCACCAGCGGCTCCGCCGACGCCATCTTCAGCCTCGACACCGAAGACGTCGTGCAGACATGGAACCGCGGCGCCGAAGAGATCTTCGGCTACCCCCCGGGCAGCATCATCGGCCAGCACGTCGGCGTCCTCGTCCCCGAGAGCCTCCGCCGCCGCGGCGACCTCGCCAGCATCCGCGACCGCCTGTTCGCCGACGGCTTCGTGCGCGGCTACCGCACCCGCCGCCTCACCCACGACGGCCGCGAGGTCGACGTCGAGCTCACCCAGACCCTCCTGCGCGGCGAAGACGGCGGCATCATCGGATCGTCCGTCATCCTGCGCGACGAGACCGACCGCATCGCCGCCGAGACCGCCATCCGCCGCCTCAACCAGGAGCTCGAGGCCCGCGTCGCCGAGCGCACCCGCCAGCTCGAGGCCGCCGGCACCGCCCTGCGCGCCAACAACGACGCCCTCGTCGCCGCCAACCACGAGCTCAAGCAGCTCGACGCCCTCAAGGACGAGTTCGTCGACCTCGTCAGCCACGAGCTCCGCGCGCCCTTGACCAACATCAACGCGTCCGTCGAGCTGTTGCTGTCCAACGGCATGCCCGACGGCGCCCGCACCAAGCTCGAGATCATCGGGCACGAGGCGTCGCGCCTCACCCGCCTCGTGCAGGGCGTGCTCGACATCAGCCGCATCGGCGCCGGCCGGCTCAAGCTGCTCAAGGCCCCCGCCGACCCTGCCGACCTGTGCCGCACCGCGCTGATGCAGCTCGGCGCCGCCGACCGCGACTGGCGCGTCCACATCGCCCCCGGCACCCCCGCCGTGATGGCCGACGCCGACCGCGTCGTCCAGGTGCTCGGCAACCTGCTCTCCAACGCCGTCAAGTACTCGCCCGCCGCCAGCCGCATCGACCTCACCGTCGGCCCCGCGCCCGGCGGCGCCGACGTCCTGTTCTCGGTCACCGACCAGGGCGTCGGCATCCCCGCCGAAGAGGTCGACCGCATCTTCGAGCGCTTCCACCGCGTCGAACGGCACGACGCCCGCGAGACCTACGGCCACGGGCTGGGCCTGTACATCGCGCGCAAGATCGTCGAGGCACACGGCGGCCGCATCTGGGTCGAGACCACCCCCGGCGCCGGCGCCACGTTCCTGTTCACCCTGCCAAGGGCCCCCGAGGAGCCATGAACCACCACGCCAACGCCGGCAAGCCGGCCAACATCCTCGTCGTCGACGACGACGCCAACCTGCTGCGCCTGCTGCGCGAGTCGCTCGAAGGCGCCGGCTACCAGGTCATGGACGCCGGCAACGGCCTGGACGGCATCAAGCAGCTCTACGCCGGCCGGCCCGACCTCGTCGTCCTCGACGTCATGATGCCGCGCATGGACGGCTGGGAGACCCTGGCCCGCATCCGCGAGATGTCCGACGTGCCGGTGATCATGCTCACCGCCCGCGACGACGAGGCCGACCGCCTGCGCGGGTTCGAGCTCGGCGCCGACGACTACGTCACCAAGCCGTTCTCGCTGGCCGAGCTCACCGCCCGGGCCCGCGCCGTGCTGGCCCGGGCCGCCCGCCCGCACAGCAGCGGCACCACGCCGCCGCTCGTCGTCGGCGACCTCGTCATCGACTTCAGCTCCCGCCGCGTGCTCAAGCACGCCGAGCCCCTGCCGCTCACCCCCACCGAGTACCGCCTGCTCTCGACCCTCGCCGAGCACATCGGGCGCACGCTCAGCCACGAGCAGCTCCTCGAGCGCGTGTGGGGCCCCGAGTACGTCGACGAGCCCGGCTACATCAAGCGCTACATCTGGTACCTTCGCCAGAAGGTCGAGGACGACCCCGCCAACCCGCGCTACGTCGAGACCGTCCGCGGGTTCGGCTACCGGCTGGCGAAATGAGCCCGGCGGCCGCCCCCGCGCGCGGGACCGCGCGGCCCGCCGCGGCCACGCTGCTCGGGCTCGTGCTGGCGTGCGCGGCCGGCGCACGGGCGTCGACCGCGGCCGCG
>QEVT01000488.1 GCA_003576755.1 bacterium
CTGGGCGCGCCGCGTCAACACGCCAGGGCCTCGGCCGGGGTCGCGCCCAGGCACGCGCCGACGAACCCCGGGCGGCCGCGGGCGAACGCCGCGCCGTCCATCGCGGGCCGACCGGCGGGTTGCACACGCATCAGGCGGAGCAGTCCGCTGCCGGTGGCGACGGCCGGGCCGTCGGGGAGGCCGACGACCTGACCCGGCCGGGTCGGCTGCGGTGATCCGGGGTCGGTCGGGGCTTCCGTCACCGCCAGCACCTTGAGGATCTCGCCCGACCATTCGGTGAACGTCCCCGGCCACGGGTCGAACGCCCGCACCCGGCGCGCGACGGCGTCCGCGGGCGCGGACCAGTCGATGCGCCCGTCGGCGCGGCTGAGGCGCGGCGCCAGCGTCGCGGCGGCGTCGTCCTGCGGCTGGGGCGCGATGTCGCCCCGCAGCCACCGCGGGAGGGTGTCGGCGAGCAGGTCGGCCCCGAGGTCGGCCAGCGCGGCGCTCACGCGGCCCGCCGTCGCGTCCGGCGCCAGCGGCAGCGTGGCGCGGGAAAGCATCGGGCCGGTGTCGAGGCCCGCATCGATCAGCATGATGGTGACGCCGGTCTCACGGTCCCCCGCCAGGATCGCGTGCTGGATCGGCGCCGCCCCGCGCCAGCGCGGCAGGAGCGAGGCGTGCACGTTGACGGCCCCGCCGGGCGCCGCGGCGAGCACCGCGGGCGGGAGGATCAGGCCGTAGGCCGCGACGACGATCACGTCGGCATCCAGCGCGCGCAGCGCGTCGACGGCCGCCGGCTCGCGGCGCAGCGACGCGGGCTGGAAGACCGGGACGGCGTGGCGCTCGGCGAGCCGCTTGACCGGCGACGCCTGCGGCTGCCGGCCGCGCCCGGCGGGCCGATCGGGCTGGGTGAACACGCCGACCACGGTGTGCGCCGCGATCATCCGCGCCAGCGACGGCACGGCGAAGTCGGGCGTGCCCATGAACACGACGCGAAACGGGGGATGCGGCCGCCGACCGGTCGGGGGAGGGGGCGGGCGGAGCTCGGTCACGCGCGCAAGTATAGCAGTCGGGCGTGGGGCGGCCGGATCTCGTAGGCGGCGTCAGGAGGCCGCGCGCCCAGCGTCGCCCACGACGCCCAGCACCCGCCGCAGGCCGGCGTCGGCGGCGCGGTCCAAGCACAGCCGAAGCAAGCCGACGCAGTGGCCGGTCTCGACCTTGGCGGCGGGGAGCCGGATGGCTTCCTTCGGCGCCCGGTGCATCCAGCAGGCGAGGAAGAGCGCCGGCACGAGCGCGGCCGGCACGCCGGCGGCGTCGCGGGCCCAGTCATGACTTCGGCCACCCGTCGGGCATCCCGTTTCGATGACCAACGCCGAAATCGTGCGACACTTCCAACCAATTGACACATCGTACATACGAGAACAACATAGCAACCGATACTTCAGCGTACCTGTTCAGCCTGGTCGGCTGACAGCTTGCGCGTCTGGCGGGATGGAGCTACCCTGACGGCATGCTCAAGCGGCTGAGGACGCACGGCACGCAG
>QEVT01000109.1 GCA_003576755.1 bacterium
GGTCGGCCGCCGCCTGCAGCGCCAGCCGGGTCTTGCCGGTGCCGCCGATCCCGGTCAGCGTGACGAGGCGGGCGGTGGCCAGCAGGCGCTTGAGGTCCGCCATCTCGCGCTCGCGGCCGACGAAGCTCGTGACCTGCACCGGCAGGTTGTGCGGCCGCGCGTCGAGCGTCGCCAGCGGCGGGAACTCGGCCGCCAGGCCCGGCCCGGAGAGCTGGAACACCCGCTCCGGCCGCCGCAGGTCCTTCAGCCGCCGCTCGCCGAGGTCGCGCAGCCCCACCCCGTCCGGCAGGTCGTCGCGCACCAGCTCCCAGGCGGCCGCCGACACCAGCACCTGCCCGCCGTGGCCCGCGCCCATCAGGCGCGCCACCCGGTTCAGGGCCGGCCCGAAGTAGTCCCCGCCCTCGGCCTCGGCGGCGCCGGTGTGGATGCCGACGCGCACGGCGATCGGCGCCTCGGCCGGCCACGCTTCGGCCGCCAGCGCCCGCTGCGCGGCCAGGGCCGCCGCGACGGCCGCCGGCGCGGTCTGGAACGCCGCGCAGAACGCGTCGCCGACGGTCTTGAACACGTGCCCGCCGTGGGCCTCGATCGCGGACCGCACGAGGGCGTCGTGCCGCGCCAGGGCGCCGCGCATCGCGTCGGGGTGGCGCTCCCACAGCCGCGTCGAGCCGGCGATTCGGTGAACAGGAACGTCACCGTCCCGGTGGGGAGGTCAGCCATCGGCGGCACCGAGGCTCGGTGGGTCGACCGGCCGCCGATCGACCCGACGGCGACCGCCATGTCCCAATAGGCGCGACCGACGTTGGCACATGCTCCAAGATAACACGCCGCTGGCAACGGGCGCCATCGAAATCGGACAAGAAACGAACATGTTGCGCGCCCGGGTCGCTCCGGCGTCGATGCCGGGACGGACGCGTGAGGCGCGTCGCGTCGCTGACATCCGCCGGGTGCCGGAAGGTGTCGCGGCGGTGGCGAGCGGGGATGCCGATCGGCAAGGTGGGCGCCGGGCCGCCTGCCGGCCCGCCCGTGCCGAGCCGTTGTCGAGCCCGCCATCCCGGTGCCAGACTGCCCGCAGGAGGCCCCCGCATGTCGATCCTGACGATTCCCCCCGGACGCACCGAAGACATCGAGCGGGTCAAGGACTTCTTGTTCCAGACGCTGGGAGCATCGCCCTGGACCGAGGAAGCCTATCTGGCGTACGCCGATCGCTTCCCGCGGCTGGTCGAGCTTTCCGAGCGCCCTTGCCGATTCGCCTGTGGCCCGGCAAGTTCCGCGAACCCGATGTCATGCTCTACACGGCCGCGGGGCGCGCGCGCGTCCAGGCCGAGTCCGCCGGGCCGCCGGACCTCGTGGTCGAGGTGCAGTTCCCCGGCACGGCACGGCTGGATGCGACCGACAAGTTGGCCGAGCACGCCCAGGCCGGCATCCCCGAGTACTGGCGCATCGACCCCGAACGGCTGCAGGTCGAGCAGAACGTGCTCGAAGGTTCGGCCTACGCGGTGCACGCCGTCCTCGGACCCGGCGAGATCGTGCGCGCGACGGTCGTCGCCGACATCGCGTGCCCGGCGGCGGCGCTGCTCGGCACGCCGTAGCACCGTTCGGTCGATCCGCCCGCCGACGCCGCCCCTGCAATTTCAGCTCGGCAGCCCTGCAATGTCGTTGCGCGCGCCTTGCAGGACGCGGCGCTGCACCTTGCAAGGACCGGTTCTGCCCCTTGCAGGGTCGATGCCGGCGCCTTGGAGGGCCACCGCCGGCACCCTGCAAGGCCGATTCACCGTCGCGGTTCCGTGATTCCTGCGATGCAGGACCAACCCGACCGGCCGGCAACCGCCCACGCGGCTGTTCGCCCGACGCCATCGAGGGCGGCCCGCGCCTGGCGGACCGCCCTCGATCGTTCGTCACACGTGTGTTCGATTGTCACGTCGCTCCGGCCAGCGGCCGGTCTACCATCGGTGCTTCCGCATGCGCCTGCGGACCATCGTTCCCTTGCCAACCGTGGCAGCCGCCAGGATCGACGGCGCCGGCGCGACGTTCGGGTGGCCCGCATCCCGCGGGGCACTGTGCGCCGTCAGGGACGGGCCGATGCTCGCGCGATTCACCATCGCGCCCTCGCGCAGCCCCGGTGTGCCGATGGTGTTCAAGATGGCGCGGTTGGGCCGCGACGCGGTCCGGGTCGACCTGACGGCGCGCACCGTCGACATCGACGTCGCGATGCCCGTCCCTGCAACCGAGGCTCCCCGGCCGTGGCCGGGCCGCAGCGCCGCCTGGAGTTGGCAAGGTCCCCGCATCACCGCGCCCGTGCGCGCGCCTGCAATGTCCGCCGGACGGACCGCCGGCATGCCCAGCCACACGCGCGCGACCCGCGTGAGCCGCAGGCCGTGCTGCGCCATCGTCTGTATGAACGTCGCCATGTCGTCGTGCTCCCGCCTTGGGTCGGGTGACCGCCGCCGCGCGCCTCCCCGGTGGGGATCTCGCGTCGGCGATCGTTCGGGTATCTGCGTTAAATACGTTCGCGACCGGTGGTTTATTCAGGATCCTGGCCGCTGAACGGCTGCCGTTTGCCCGCCGAACGGGCGGCGGAGGTGCGGGCGGCGGCGGGTCGGAGGAGCCGGCGGAGTATCGGGCGAGCCTGCAGCAGCCGAACCTATGGCAACGTCGAAGCTTGCCTCAATCCCACCGTCACGATACCATTGCTGCATTGCCAATACGCACTGGATGTGAGCACCATGAGTACACAGGCGTCTGACATCACCCGGGTCACACTGACACTGCCTTCGGACCTGTGGAGGCGCGTCAAACAGTTCGTGCCGGCCCGGCAGCGGTCCAGTCTGGTTGCCGAAGCCCTTCAGCGCGAGTTGCGGCGCCGCGAACGCCTGGACCAGATCGAGCGCTTGAGGCTCCTCCAAGACGAATTGCGCCGGAAGTATGGGCTCATGGACAATTGCGTAGGGGATTTGGGCGCCTTGCGGGAGGAACGCGATGCCGAGATCTCCGGTCTGCGTTGACGCCAACATCGTGGTTGCCCTGGTCACGGCCGAAACCTCCAGTCAGAAGGCGCTTGCGCTGTGGACGGAGTGGATGACGAGCGAGATCGAGCCCGTCGCGCCGCGCCTCCTACACTTTGAGGTCACCTCCGTGATGCGTCGCAAGGTCGTGCGCGGAAGCATGCAGCTTGAAGACGCCAGTCGTTCGCTGCGCGAGGCGCTTGCACTTGACATCGCGGTGATCGACCCTGCCGGGCTGAGCGCGCTCGCGTTCGAGCTGGCCGATCGACTTCGACAACCGGCCGCGTACGATGCCCACTACCTCGCACTTTCCGAGCTGCTGGATTGCGAGTGCTGGACCGCGAACGAACGCCTGTACAACGCCATCCACGCGCAGGTCCCACGGCTTCGGTGGCTGGGGCACTTCGGGGCAGGAACGCCAACACCGCTGTAGCGACCTATTGGCCATCAACCCATCGCCTGCCACGAGCTTGCATGCGCCCCGTCCCCCGCCCCCCGCCCGCCGTCGACATCGCCCCGCTCGCGCTCTTCCGCATCGCGTTCGGCGCGCTGATGGCCGTCGAGATGGCCCGCTTCCTTGCCCACGACTGGGTCCGGGCGCTCTTCGTCGCGCCGGCGTACCACTTCCCCTACCCCGGCCTCGCCTGGCTGCGGCCGTGGCCCGGCAACGGCATGCAGTGGCACTTCGGCCTCTTGCTCGCGAGCGCCGTCCTCGTCGCCCTCGGCGTGTACTACCGGGCGGCGATGGCCGCCTTCGCCCTCGGCTTCACGTACGTCTTCCTGCTCGACGCCGCCTTCTACCAGAACCACTTCTACCTGATCTGCCTCCTCGCGTGGCTCATGGTCTTCGTCCCCGCCGACCGCGCCTGGTCCGTCGACGCGGCGCTCGGCGCGGCGCCCCGGTCCGACGCCGCCCCCGGCTGGGCGCTGTGGCTGCTGCGGGCGCAGCTCGCCATCGTGTACACGTTCGCCGGGCTGGCCAAGCTCAACCCCGACTGGCTGCGCGGCGAGCCCGTGCGGACGTTCCTCGCGACCGGACCCGACGTCGCGCCCGTCGGCCCGCTCGTGCGACACCCGCTCGCCCCGTGGGTCCTCAGCTACGGCGGTCTCGTGCTCGACCTCGTCGTCGTGCCCGCCCTGTTGTGGCCGCGTGCCCGCATCCCCGCGCTCGCCGCCGCCATCGCCTTCCACCTCGCCAACGCCGCGCTGTTCCCCATCGGCATCTTCCCATGGCTGATGATCGCCGCGCTGCCGCTGCTCCTGCCGCCGGCGTGGAGCCGGGCCGCGCTCGGCGCGCTCGCCGTGCGCCCGGCGCGCTCGGCCCGGGCGGGCGCGCGGGACGATTCCGGGGCACCCGAGGCGGCCGACGTGCCCCCGCGCCCGTCCCGTCGCCGATCCGCGGCCATCGCCGCCTACCTTGCCGTCCAGGTCGCGCTCCCGCTGCGCCACCTCGCCTACCCCGGCAACCCGAGCTGGACCGGCGAGGGCGACCGGTTCGCGTGGCGCATGATGCTCGACCTCAAGACCGGCACGACCACCTACACCGTCGTCGACCCCGGCACCGGCGGCACCGTCGACGTCGACCCGCGCGCGACGCTCGCCGACTGGCAGCACCGCAAGCTGGCGATCCGCCCGGACCTGATCCTCGCGTTCGCCCACCACCTGCGCGACGCGCGCCGTCAGGCGGGACGGGCGGACGTGGCGGTGCACGCCCACGCCGCCATGGCGCTCAACGGCCGCCCGCCGGCGCCGCTCGTCGACCCCGCCGTCGACCTGGCGCGCGTGGCGTGGTCGCCGCGGCCGGCGGCGTGGATCCTGCCGCCGCCCCGCGAGTAGCGCCGTTGGCTGAGGCGGAGCTCGGGATGCCCGTGGCGCACCCCATCGGCACTCACGATACAGTCGAATCAAACAACGCCAATGCGGACGCCAGCGCTTCGTGCTCGCTCGTCGCCCTCCCCTTCGCGAACGCAGCATTCCACACCTCTGCTGAAAGGGCGGACCTGGCTGCGTCGAGATGGTGATTCCAATCCAGCTGGTCGGTGTAGTCGAGGGCAATACCACTCCTATCCAGGATCACGCTTGCCGCGCCGAAGAGCTCGGCCGCACGGTTGGGTCGGCCGCGCGCCACGAGAGCTCCGGCAACTCCGGCCAAAGTGGTCGCCAGAAGCATGGGGTTTCCCCACGCTCGGGCGATGTGCAAGCTGTCTCGAAACCGCGCCTCTGCCTCGGCGATCTCACCCAGGTGGAGCAAGACGTGGCCCAGGTTGTGCGGTGAGAACCGCTCGTCGGGGAAAATCTCAAGGGCCGCGCGAAAGCTCTCGGCCGCATCGTGGAAGTTGCGCTGAGCCCGCGCCACCTCACCGATGACGACGATCGTCGCCGCGACCTCGCCCGAGCTCGCGCCAAGTTTGCGCAGCAGAGCGAGTGAAGCACGAGCCGCCGCCTCTGCTCGTCTGAACTCCAGCCGCGCCGCCAGGATGCTGGACAGACCGTTCAGCGACCACGCCATTCCCTGGAGATTGCCAGACCGTTTGAAGCACCGAATCGCATCACCGATTGCGGCCTCGGCCGGACTCCATCGCCCGAGGGACCGGAAGGACTGTCCCAACCCGTATGCCACCCAGCCGACTTCTTCCGGGCTGCATTCACCCAGTTCCCCGGCGCGTACCATCCGGTAGATCATGGCATACCAGTCATTGCCCTCACGAACATGTCCGTGGTCAAGCCACAGTGACCAGATGGTCCGGGCGATTTTCATCACGGAACCGGCCCGAACCGGATGGGTCGTGCCGAAGCGTAGGGCCGCCCGCAGGTTGTCGTGCTCTTGCTCGAATCGATCGATCCAAGAAGCGTACTCCGGATTCCCTGAGCTGGGGTCGAAGGCCGCCATGAGGTCGGCGTGCCACGCCAGGTGCCGGTCGTGCATGGCGTCGGCCTCGCCCGTCGCCGCCAGCCGCTCGGCGGCGTACGCGCGGACCGTGTCCAGAAAGCGAAAGCGCGGCACAGGCCCGAGGTGCCGGACGTCGACCAACGACTTGTCGACGAGGGACGCCAGGATGTCCATGACGTCGGACGCGTCGAGGTCGATCGCGTGATCGGCATCGCCGTTGCCATCGGCGCCGGTGGGGCCGCGGGCGACGTCGGCATCAATGTCGGCAGTGCGTTGGATGTCGGCACTGCTGGCGGCGTTGGCGTTGCCCGTACAACCGCCTGCCGTCGCGCACACGCCCTCCGCCGCCTCCAGCGTCCACCCGCCCCGAAACACCGAGAGACGGCAGAACAAGACCTTCTCGGCCTCCGAGAGCAGGTCGTAGCTCCAGTCGATGGCCGCCCGCAGCGTCTGCTGCCGCGGCAGCGCGGTGCGAGGGCCGCCCGTCAGCAGCCTGAACCGCTGATCCAGCCGCTCCAGAATCGCCTGTGGCGGCATCAGCCGCACCCGCGCCGCTGCCAGTTCCAGCGCCAACGGGATGCCGTCGAGCCGGCGGCAGATGCCCGCCACCGCCAACGCGTTGGCGTTCGTCACGGCGAAGTCCGCCTGCACCGCCGCCGCCCGGTCGATGAACAAGCTCACCGCTGCGTACGGAATCACCGCCGCGACGGCGTCTGCCACCGCGGTCCTCGCCACCGGCAGGTGCCGCGGGTCGGGCGCCGCCAGGGGCGGCACCGTGAGCCGCAACTCACCGGCGACGGCCAGCGGTTCGCGGCTCGTGGCCAGGATTCGCACCTCCGGCGCCTGGCGCACGAGGTGCTCGGCCAGCACGGCGCACGCCCTCACCAGGTGCTCGCAGTTGTCTAGCACGACGAGCAGCCGCCGGTGGCGGACGTGGTCGACCAGCACGTCCTCGATCGACCGCTCCGCCGTCTCCCCGAGCTTCAGCACTCCAGCAACGGCACGCGCGACCAGTCGCTCGTCGGCGAGCGGCGCCAAGTCCACGAACCATACTCCGTCGTCGAAGACGTCGACCAGCTCCGCCGCCGCCTGCAAAGCCAGCCGCGTCTTGCCGGTCCCACCGATGCCCAGGAGCGTCACCACGTGCGAATGGCCGAGCGCCCGCTTCACGGTCGCCATCTCGCGCTCGCGCCCGACGAAGCTCGTGACCTGCACCGGCAGGTTGTTCGGTCGGGCGTCGAGCGTCGTCAGCGGCGGGAAGTCGGCGACCAGGTCCGGCGCGAGCACCTGGTAGATCCGCTCCGGCCGCCGCAGGTCCTTCAGCCGGCGCTCGCCCAAATCGCGCATGGCCACGCCGTCGGGCAAGTCGTCCCGCAGGAGCTCCCACGTCGAAGCCGACAGCAGCGTCTGCCCGCCGTGGCCGGCCGCCTCGATCCGGGCAGCGCGGTTGACCGGCGGGCCAAAGTAATCACCGCCACGTTCCTGCGCCACACCGGTGTGGATCCCCATGCGGACGCGAATCGGCGGAAACGGGTGGGGGCAGGGGCGGGTTTCAAACCCGCCCGTACCGGGTCCGGGGCCCGTACCGGGTCCGGGGCCCGTACTGGGTCCGGGGCCTGTACCGGGTCCGGGGTCAGTCCCGGATCCGGAGGCCGTGCCGGAACCGGGCGCATCACCCCCGTCTGTACCGCGTCCGTAGCCCGCCCAGTCCTCGGCCGCGACGGACCTCTGGGCGTCGATCGCGGCGGCGAGCGCATCCGACGCGCTGGCGAACACCGCGCAAAACGCATCGCCGACGGTCTTGAACACGTGCCCGCCGTGGGCCTCGATGGCGGTCCGGAGAAGGGCATCGTGCCGCGCCAGTGCGCCGCGCATCGCGTCGGGGTGGCGCTCCCACAGCCGCGTCGAGCCGGCGATGTCGGTGAACAGGAACGTCACCGTCCCGCTGGGGAGGTCAGCCACCGGCGGGTCTCGGGCAGACAGTTGCGCCGCGGACGACGCGACCGCCGCCGGAATGACGGGAGCCCGCATGGTATGAAGCCATGCTCCAGTGTAACCTCCCGTCAGCGGTCGTTGCCATCGAAATCGGACAGGTTTGTGACCGTGGCAAAACGGTGGGCGTCAGTGCGACGAAGCCGGCGGTTGTCGAAGACGCACCGCGAACGTTGATCCACCGAAAGGGGCAGGCAGTGCCTTCACTCCGGGGAGGGCTGCACTGGCCCTCGTCACATCTGCGGCCCGTGAATCGTCTCGGAGACAACCGGCACCTTCGGCCGCGCTGCTTCGTTCCAGGCCTCAGGAGCCCCCATGCGCCCCGACCATTCCCCTCGCGGGCCCTCTCCCGGCGCCCGAGTCGCGCGTCCGCTCACGGCGCTTTGCGCCGCCGGCCTCGGGCTGTCGCTCGCCGCCACCATGTCGCCGATGGAAGGCCCGGCCCGTGGGGCGCCACGAGGGCCGGCCGCAGTCCCGCCCGCGATCGATGGGGCCTGCGCGACCGAGAACCCCTACGTCGTGACGACGTGCTTCTACCCCGGCAACGCGATCTCGCAGGACGCTGACCTCGCCGCCGTGGTGGCGTTCCGCGACACGCCGCGCGACACACCCCACTATCGGCTTGCCAGCCTCGGCGCCGTGGGCGCGGTGTGGGGGCTGGCCTACGACCGGTTCGACAACGCCTTGTACGTGGCCGCCTTCCACAAGCGCCAGGCAGCGTTCGGCCCCGGCGGGCCCGGGGCGATCTACCGCGTCGACCTCGCCACGGGTGCGGTCACGCACCTGGCCTCGATCCCCGACGCTGGTCCCGACCGGCACAGCCTGCCACAGCGCGGGCCCGACAGCCTGGCGCGCGCTTGGGCAGCCAAGACCAGCCTCGGCGACATCGACGTCGACACCGCCGGGACCACGCTCTTCGTGGTCAACCTCAACGACCGCCGCATCCATCGCCTGGCCCTGCCGTCGGGGCAGCATCTCGGCAGCTTTCCGCACGGCGCCAGCGGCGAGGCATGGGCCGAGGACGCGCGCCCGTTCGGGTTGGCATTCCACGCCGGCCGGCTGTACCACGGCGTGGTCCACTCCGCCGAGATCGGCGGTCGGGCCGCGGACCTCGCCGCGCTGGTCTACAGCAGCCGGCCCGACGGCACCGACATGCGCCGTGACGCCGAGCTCGGGCTGGACTACCCGCGCGGGGTTGCCTCCCAGGCGCAGCATGTCGGCGTGCCGACCTTCTACGCCCGCCTCGCGTGGCGGCCGTGGGCCGACGGCCGGCTCAACGTCGGCAACAACCCCGAACAGTTCGGCTGGTTCGTGAACCCGATGCCGATCCTCGCCGACCTTGCCGTGACGCCGTCAGGCGACGTCGTGCTGGGGCTGCGCGATCGGATGGTCGACGCCGGGGTCATGATCGGCACGCCGGACGAGCCTTCAGCCTTGGGTGCAGGCGACCTGCTCCTCGGCCGCCCGGACGGCAGCGGCTGGCGTGTGCAGACCGTGCCCGAGCCATTCGACGACAGCGTCCTCGACATCGCCGACAACAGCGCACAGGGCGGCCTCGCGGCCTTCCACTGGCGCGGCCAATTCGTCGCCGGTGTGATGGACTTCTCGCTCGGCCGCCCGCAGCTCACCAGCGGGGCTGCGTGGTACGACGTCGCCCTCGGTGCGCGCGTGCGCCGCGAACGGCTCTGCGACGCCGAGGGCGTACGCCCCGTTCTGGCTCGGCCGCGCGCGCTCGACGACCTCGACGGCGACTACGTGTTCCCGTCGGCCAACCAGTCGGTCGGCGACCTCGAGGTGCTGTGCGCCCCGACGCTCACACCATCGGCGACCCCCACCGCGACGCCGACGGCCACGCCGTCGCGGACGCCGACGCCTTCCGCCACAGCGACCGCGTCGCCGACGGCCACACCGACGCCGACCTCAACGGCCACACCGACGGGGACGGCGACGCCCTCGCCGACCGCGACGCCGAAGCCGGTGCCGATCTACCTACCGGTCGTGCTGCGTGATCCGCCGTGCGACCGCGTCAAGCCGCACGTCGACGTCGTCCTCGTCATCGACGCCTCGTCCAGCATGCTCGAGGCCACCCGCGCCGGACGCCCCAAGGTCGACGCCGCCCGCACCGCCGCCACCGTCTTCCTCGACCAGCTCGCGCTCCCCGGCGACCAGGCCGCGGTCGTCGGCTTCAATGCCACCGCGTGGCTCGCCCAGCCCCTCACCGGCGACCGAGCCGCCCTCCGGCGTGCCCTGGGCGGCCTCACCGTCGCTCAGCTCACCCGCATCGACCTCGGCATCCGCGCCGCCCACGCCGAGCTGAGATCCCTGCGCCGCGCCGCCGGCCACCTGCCCGCCATCGTCGTCCTCACCGACGGTCGCAACAACCCTGAGCCGGTCAGCTCCGCCGAGGCCGCCGCCGCCGTGGCCAAGGCCGACGGCGTCCGTCTGTTCACCATCGGCCTCGGCGACGACGTCGAAGCCGACGCGCTCGCCCGCATGGCCTCCGCTCCCGGCGACTACCATTTCGCCCCCGACGGAGAGGACCTCGTCGCCATCTACCGGGCGATCGCCGGCGCCTTCGAGCCGTGCCCGCCATCGATGTGGTGGCCGTTTCCGCCGTGATGGCCGCCGCCGTTGCCCTCCCCCCCGCCGTGGTCCATACTATGGACACCATGGACGGCGTCGACACCGCTGTCGAGACGACGCTCAGGACCGCCTTTCACACCGCCCGCCGATGAAACCCTGGACATTCCTGGTCTACCTCGCCGGCGACAACAACCTCGACGCCGCGGCGATGGCGGACCTGATGGAGATGAAGGCCGTCGGCTCGTCCGACGCCGTCGACGTCGTCGCGCAGATCGACGGCCTCGGCGATGGCGGCGCGCGCCGCTATCGCCTGACGCCCGGTCCCGCGGGGCCCACGGCGCTCGCAGGCGACGTCGTGGCCGTGCTGCCGGAGGTCAACACCGGCGATCCCGCGGCGCTCGTCGACTTCATCGCGTGGGCGGCCGAGGCGTATCCCTCCGAGCGGCTGGCCCTCGTGCTGTGGAACCACGGCGCCGGCTGGAAGGACGACGACGTCTATGCCGCCGCGCGCGGCGCCAGCCTCAACGCCGCCGACGTCGCCGGCGCGGTGGTGCGGTCCGGCGGCCACCGCCAGGCCGGGTGGCGACGGGGGCTGTTCCGACCCGTGCCGGCCGATGTCTTGACCGTCCCGCCGGCGCAGCGGGCGATCCTCTTCGACGACACGTCGCGCGACTTCCTCGACAACCGCGAGCTGCGGGCGGTCCTCGAGCGCGCGCGCGACCTGCGCGGGGGGCGGCCGGTCGACCTCGTCGGCTGCGACGCGTGCCTGATGAGCATGGTCGAGGTCGCCTACCAGATGCACGGGCTGTGCCGCGTCTTCGTCGGCTCCCAGGAGGTCGAGCCGGCCACCGGGTGGCCCTACCACGACGTCTTGCGCCGCCTGGCGGCCGATCCGGCCCAGCCGACCGACGCGCTCGGGCGCGCGATCGTCGACGCCTACGTGGACCACGCCGACCGGGGCCACGCGACGGCGGCCGGGGCCTTCCGACCGGACCATCTGCTGACGCAGTCCGCGGTCCGCGTCGACCGGCTGCCGGCCCTCGTCGCGCGCATCGACGATCTGGCGGGTGCGCTCGTCGGCGCCGTCGACGATCCCGGCCTCTACACCACCGCCGTCGCGCCGGCCGCGCGCCGCGTCCGCAAGTTCCGCGACGCGCAGTACGTCGACCTCGGCCACCTGACGACGCTGCTGGTGGACGCCGCCGGGCCCGGCCCGCTGGCCGACGCGGCGGGCGCCGTGGCGGCGCTGCTCGCCGTCGGCACGCCGGACGGCGTCGTGACGGCGTCG
>QEVT01000110.1 GCA_003576755.1 bacterium
GCCGCCCGCGGCCGGGCCGACCGCCGCCGGCCGTTCGGTCGCGGCGACGGTGGTCGCGCTGCCGTTGCCGGCGGGGCCGCGACCGCAGCCGACGGACGCCATGGCGGCAAGCGCGATCGGCGCGGCGCCGGCAAGGATCGACCGCACCCGTCGTCGCGGCGTGCCAACGGGGTGGCAGACCGACATGGCCGGGATTATCGCGACATGGCGTGATCGGGTCAACGGCCGGGTCGGGCCGGGGTCGGCGGCCGTCTGGGGCCGTCGCTCCCCCATCCCCGCGCGCAGGCCCGTTCCATGGCGCCGCCCGCCCCCGCGAAGCCGCCCCGGCGGAGACGCCGGGACAGACGCGCCGGAGACCGCCAAGGGACGCCCACCGTGATACACTGGGAGCTTGAACCGGCCGACGAAGCGCCGCCGCGGGGCCCACCGTGTCGGGAGAGTGGCCGGCCGCGTGGCGATGGCGTCAACACGAGCGGGGGGAGGAGAACGTGTCAGGCCAATTCTCGAACGGATGTGCGGCCATCGTGTTGGCTGCCACGATGGCGGTCGGTTGCACGCGGGCGCAGCCGTCGGCGACCGGGGCTGCCGACCTCAATCCGACCGTCGCGTCGGGTGTGGGAACGGCGACCGGCATGGGGACGGGCGCCGAGGCCGAGCCCGTGAAGCCGGCCAGCCCGGATCAGGTCTCGGCCGGCGCGCGCGCGTTGCGGATCGTCGACGCGCCACGCGCTTGCGCCGGCATCGACCGCGACGGCCGACCCGCCGACCAGGTCCGCGAGATGTTCATCGAGCCAGACGGTGCGATGCGCGTGATCACGACCACCACCCTGCCTCCGGACGCGTTCTCCGCCGGCGTGGATCCGCCGTCGTCGGGACCGCGGGCAGAGGCTCCGGCGACGCGTGACGACAAGATCCACCCGGTCTTGCGGGAGTGGCTCCGCGACCGAACGGGCCTGTCGCCGACGCAGGTGGTGACGGTGGTGATCGCGTTCACGGAAGACCTTCAGATCCCGCGCTTTCCCCAGGCGCCGGGCGACCCGGCCGCACAGGCGTGCGCCGACGCCCTGGTGGCCGAGATCGAACGGGTGCGGGACTCGGACTACGCCGCGCTGGCGGGCGTGCTCACCGCCATGGGGGATGTGACCATGGTCGACACCGACCCATCGGACGACGACGTGGACTTCGGGTTCTGGTTGAACCGTGCGGTCGTGGTGCGCGTGCCGCTCGGCCTGGTCGGCGCGATTGCGGATCGATCGAACGTCGTCTACGTCCAACCCGACAACGCACACGAGACGCCGCCGCGCCCGCTCCCCGCGGCCCTGCCTCAGACCGACCTCAACCTGTTGCCGCGTGCCGTCGAACTCGTCGGGGCCCACACCTACGCCGGATTTCGCCAGCCGGGCACCATCGCCGTGTTCGACACCGGCGTGCGGTTCGATCACGGGTCGTTCGACGGTACGGACATGGGCATCGGGTACGACTGCGTGGCGGGCAGCGCCAAGTGCACCGCGATTCCGGGCCCCGGCGGCTTCAACCCGGAGGACACCTGCTGGGATCACGGGACCGGGAGCGCCCACATCCTGGCGGGCAAGGACGGCCTGACGGACATGCGGCTCAACAGCATGCGGATCTACAGCACGGCCATCGACGGCAACGTGTGCATCGACGAGGCCGGGCTGGCGGGGGCGGAAAAGGCGTTCCAGGCGGCCATCCAGGCGCAGGCCCACGTGATCCTCGTCGAGGCTCAGGACAGCGGAAGCGACGTCTCGCTGCTGTCGCTGGCCGCCGACAGCGCATTCGACGCGGGCCGGCCGGTGATCGCCCCGGTCGGCAACGTCGACGCCCTGTTCAACCTTGACACGGCCGCACCGGCCAACGCGCACAAGGTCATCGGGGTCGGCGGGTTCGACGTCGCCGCCGCCGCGAAGAGCCCCATCCAGGAGCAGCGCCTGGGGCCCGCGCCGGACGGTCGCGTGAAGCCCGACCTCCTGGCCCCGACCAACGCGCGCGTGGCAAGCATCGAGGCGGCCGATGCAACGCGGTTGTACGAGGGCACGAGCGGTGCCGCGCCGTTTGGCGCGGGCGCCGCCGCCCTGGTGTGGAATCGCTTGGGGGGCACGGGCACCGATCCCGGCCTGGTCTACGCCCACATGATCCTGGCGGGACAGGTGCCGCGCGACGTCGATGTCGACGGCTTTCGTCGCGACACCGGTGCCGGCCCGCTCTTGCTGCCCCAAGCGGGCCGGTTGTGGGACGGCAAGGTGGCGCTCTCGCAGGCCAAGTCGGTCGTCGACATCCCGCTGGCGGTCGTCGACACGCCCGCGACGCTGGATGCCGCCATCTGGTGGGACGAGGTCCCCCGCGTGCCGCACGTCCCCGTCGACCTGGCCGTCATAGCCCCCGACGGAAAGGTTCTCGTGGAGAGCACGGCCGAGTTGAGCGTCTTCCAGCGTGTGGGCGCGTCCATCGCGTCCGGAAGCGCCGGCACGTGGACCATCCGGATCCGCGGCAGCAACGTCGATGCCAACGGCCAGATCGTCTACTGGGCGGTCCATGCAGCCGATGCCCGATGAGCCGCGTGTCGGCCCCGCGTTGGGCTGCCGCTCACAGCGTTGTCACGCCTATCCGCCATTGCCTGCACGGGCGACCCGAGCACGCCACGGCCGACAATGCCATGGAGATCCAGGGAGGATCGATGACTGTCTCGCATAACCGTGGCGCACCTGGGTGGTCCGATGTGCCGGTCGAGATCCACCACCGCTCGGGCGACCGTGTCGGCCGGCAGTGGATCCTCGTCCTGGTGGCGTCGATCGTGATCGGCGCCGCGCTCGCCGCCTGCGGCGGCAACGAGCTGCCCGCCGAACCACCTGCTGCCGCCGCACCGACGGCAACGCCGACCGCAACCCCCACGCGCCGGCCCCGGCCGCCGCACCCCGGCCTGCAGCAGCCGCGCCCCGCCATCGTCGGCCGCATCGGCGAGGGCGTCTCACCCTGTGTCAACACGCCGGTGGCGAGTGGCTCGCTCTCGGTGGTGTTGGCTTATGCGCCGGGCGGTGATTGTGGAGAGGCGGTGGCCACACCATTGAAGCAGGTGGTGCCGTCGAACGCCAACGCCGACTTCAGCTTCGCGGCGGCGACGGCCGGACCGACGCCCACCGGCACGCTGACGCCCACGCCGGTTCCGCAGTACTGTGTCAAGGTGTACAAGCCTGGGGCGAGCCCGGGGTCGAAGGTGCTGGTAGGTGAGTCGCCGGTCTTCGCACCCGGCATCGACCACGCGGCGACGGTCACGTTGCCCAACGACATCTGCATCGACGATCCCTGAGTGAGATGCCGGCGCCCGGGCCGGCGATCACGGTCCCCGAGCCGCCTCGCCGACGTCCGCGGGGATGCCCGTAGCCGGCGCGTGCTCGGAGGCCACGAGCGTCAACGCTTGCTCCAACGTCATGCCCGCTCCGCGCGCGGCGGCCTCGGTGGCGACCGAGGTGGCGCCGGCGTCGGCGAGCGCCGCGATTGCCTCGCGCGCGAGGCGGTCGATCTCGGCCATCCGACGTGGACTGGGGCGCGACGAGCGGCCGGCTGGGCTGCGCAGGAGCATCGCGTGCAGGGCGATGACCTTCTCGGGATGCTCGGCCGCGGCCTCGAGCTCGATCAAGCACGCGAGGCTGCGGGCGCAGGCATGCCACGCGTTGAGCGAGATGCCGATTTGAAGGGCTTCGGCCAGCGCCGTACGGGCCGAAGCCAGCCGTCCCATGCGAACGTCATGCCAGCCGAGACCGTTCAGCGCCAACGCGCGACCCAGCTCGTGGTCGATCTCCGATGCGATGGCGAGGCTCTCGACCAGTGCGGCGCGTGCGGCGGGCAGGTCGTTCAACTCGATGTGCACGTGGCCGATGCCCACGAGGGCGTCGGCGGTCGCCCAGCGATTGTTGAGCCGGCGGAAGCACGCGAGGCTGGTTTCGATGCTCTGCCGCGCGCACTCCAAGTCCCCTTCATCGCTGGCCAGATAGCCAAGCTCCTTCTCGACGAACGCCGCGGACCGGAGGTCGCCGATCTCGCGATGGATGGCCAGGCTCTCGTGGTAGTAGCGTCGGGCCGACGGACCGTCGTTCCTGTGATGTGCGATGACCCCGAGCCGGTAGAGGCAGTCGGCCATCTCACTCCGGTCGCCGAGGCTGCGGGCCAGGTGCAGGCTCTCGTGCAGGTGCGCGCTGGCCGACTCGTGATCTCCCTGCTGCATCGCCACGAGCGCGAGGTTGCCCAAGATCGTGGCAGTCGTGGACGACGCCATTCGCTGACGGGACGACGCGAGGGCTTCGGTGTAGAGCGCACGGGCCCGCTCGAAGTCGCTGAGCGAGAAGTGCACGCTGCCGAGATTGGTGAGCGCTTGGGTGATGAGAGACGCATCGCCGATCACACGCGCCAACGCGACGCTCGCCTCGAGGTCGCGACACGCCGTATCCAGGTCGTCCTGGTACGTCGCGAGCGTTCCCGCCGCGTACAACCCCCGTGCGCGCGCGGCCGGCGAGCCACCGTCGCCCGCGGCCGCCAGCAGTCGGATGAGCCAACCGTGCCCCTCACGGATGAACCCCCGCAGGTACCAAAACCGCCACAGCGCGGCGGCCAGCTCGAGACCCGTGTCGGGGCTGCCGCCGTCCAGCGCCCACTGCAGCGCCGCCCGGATGTTGTCGTGCTCGCGCCCCAGCAGGTCCAGCCACGTCACCTGTTCGCTGGACTGCAGGGCCGGTTCTGCCGCGCGGGCAAGCGAGAGGAAGCACGCCAGGTGGCTGTCGCGGATGCGTCGGGCTTCCTTGCGGTCCTTGAGTCGGTCCAGCGCGAACTCGCGGATGGGCTCGAGGAAGCGCATGCGGGTGTCGCGCGGGTTGCGGTCGACGTGGACGAGGGAGTGCTCTGCCAGGTCGAACAGCAGCTCGAGCAGGTCGTCGTCCGCGACCGGGCCTCCGACGCACACGGCGCGCGCGGCGTCGACCGCCCAACCGGAACGAAAGACGGCCAAGCGCGCGAACAGCGCTTTGGCCGCCGGCGTCAGCAGGGCATGGCTCCAGTCGATGGCGGCGTCGAGCGAAGGATGGCGATCGTGCGCGCCGACGCCGGCGGCCGCCCGGCTCAGCAGGTGCATGGACCGGTTGAGCTGTCGCCGGATGTCGTCGACCCCGAGAACCCGCACTCGGGATGCGGCCAGCCGAATGGCGAGGGGGATTCCCTCGACCTTGATGCAGATGGCGGCGACGTCGCGCGCGTTCGACGGTGAGAGCACGAAGCCAGAATGCACGGTGCGGGCCTGGTCGACGAACAGCGCCACAGACCCGACATCCGCCAGCAGGGCGGGGTCGGTCAGGTCACCTTCCTGCGGCGTCGCCAAGGGGGGCACGATGAGCGTGCGTTCGCCCTCCACGCCCAGGCGAAGCCGGCTGGTGGCCACCAGCCGAACGGCAGGGCAGGCGGTCATCACGGCCATGGCCAATGAAGCGCATGCCTCTACCAGGTGCTCGCAGTTGTCCAACACGAGCAAGAGGCGCTTCGGCGCCAGCGCCGTCGCAAGCGCGTCGGGCGCGATGATGCCGGCCGACTCCTGCCAGCCCATCGTGCGCGCAACCATCGGCACCACGAGGTGAGGGTCCCGGATCGGTGCGAGATCGACGAACCACATGCCGTGGGGGAATGCATCCGGCGTGAGTCGTTGGCGAGCCAGCTCCTCGACCAACCGCGTCTTGCCGATGCCGCCAGGCCCCACAACGGACAGCAACTGAGCGTCGGCGAGCAGCCCCTGGAGCTGGTCAAGGAGCCCGTCGCGTCCGATGAACGTGCCGACCGAGCGACGGAGGTTGGTGCCGCCATTCGGACCCCCCGATGCCCCGCCCCGCTGCCCAGCAGCGATGTTCGCCTCGAGAGCGCGCAGCCGGTCCGCCAGGAGGGGGAGGCCACGGAGATGGATGCGACGGTGAACCTGTCGAACGTCGACGCCTGCGTGCCGTGCGATCGTCTGGATCGGCAGCGGAGGCTGCGCGACATAACGAAAGAACAGGCAGCTCCAGGCTTCACGGTTCGGGTCGTCGGCAGCGAAGTCCTCGGACAGCGCGGCGGCTGTCGTCACGGTCGGACGGTGCGCCGACCGAGCCCCCCGCGCGGCACGCGACGAATCGAGCTCCTCGTGAATCGACCGCTGCAGGATCTCGCGTAGCGCCCAGGCCAGGTCGATGCGGCGACCCGATGGGTCGACCTCGGCCTGGAGCTTGACCACGATCCGCAGGCGCACGAGGGGCGAGTCATCGATGTCCTGGTTCTTGCGCAGGCGCTCGAGGACAGCCTTGATCTCGGAGGGTGTGATCGGCCCGGTGTTCACGTGGATGACGATGCGCTCTCGCGTGCTTCTGCGTTCCGGCAGGGCTACCGTGGGTGCCGCCTTGCAGACGGTATCATCGCGGCCGGCGGCATGCAAGCGCCGCTGCCGATCTCAAAGGCCCATCGGCACGCGGCTTCGGCCCCGATGGCCCATCCGCGCTGCTTGGCCGCCCCGACCCCGTCAACGGCGGCCCACCACGCTATCATTCGCGCCAGCGACCGTGGTGCATCCCATGATCACCTCCACCTCAGCCGACTCCCCCGACGGCACGACCCCCGACCGCCCGACCGGCGGCACGTTCACGCTGCTGGCGCACACCGCCGACCTGCGCGCCGTCCTCACGGCGCCCGACCGGCCGGCGCTCTATCGGACCGCCGTCGACTTCGTGCGCGCCGTCATCGTCGGCGACCAGGCCGTCCGCCCGGTCGAGACGCGCGCGGTCGAGCCCGAAGGCGACGCGCCCGACGAGCGGTTCTTCCGGTTCGTGCGCGAGCTGTTCTACCTGTTCGACCTCGACGGCTTCCTGCCTGCGGCCGTCGAGGGCGACGGCCCGTGGACGGTGCGCGGCGAGCGGCTCGACGCCGCGCGCCACGCCTGGGAGCACCACGTCAAGGCCGTGACCCGACACGCGTACCTGTTCGACGCGCGGCCGGACGGCTATCATGTCGAGCTGGTGCTGGACCTATGAGCCCGACCCCGCCTGACAATACCTTGCCGACCCCCGCCGGGCGCGCCTCGCCCTATCGCGTGGAGCGCATCGACGACTGGCGCTGGCGCGTGCCGCGCCAGGGCAAGATGCGCACCGAAGGGTTGATCTTCGCCGACGACGCCCTCATGGAAGATGTCCTCGGCGACGAGGCCGTGACGCAGGTCGCCAACGTCGCGCACCTCCCCGGCATCGTCGGGCCGTCGATCGCCATGCCCGACATCCACTGGGGCTACGGGTTCCCCATCGGCGGCGTCGCGGCGTTCGACCTCGACGGCGGCGTGATCTCGCCCGGCGGCGTGGGCTACGACATCAACTGCGGCGTGCGGCTCTTGTCGGTCCCGCTCGGGGTCGGCGACGTGCGGCCGCGGCTCGCCCGGCTGATCGACACGCTCTTCGCGAGCCTCCCGTCCGGCGTCGGCTCGGCGCGGTCGGACTTGCGGCTGGACGACAGGGCGATGAACGACGTGCTGCGCCGCGGCGCCCGCTGGGCCGTCGCCCGCGGGTTCGGCACCGAGGCGGACCTGGCCTGCATCGAGGCCGGCGGCTGCCTGCCGGATGCCGACCCGGCGGCGGTGTCCAAGAAGGCGCGCGCCCGGGGGCGCGACCAGCTCGGCACCGTCGGCTCCGGGAACCACTTCGTCGAGGTCGGCTACGTGGCCGAGGCGTACGACGAGGTGGCGGCCGACGTGCTCGGGCTGGCACCCGGCACCGTGACGGTGTTCATCCACTCCGGCTCGCGCGGGTTGGGCCACCAGGTGTGCGACGACCACCTCGACCGCATGCAGGACGCGGTCAAGCGCTACGGCATCGAGCTGCCGGACAAACAGCTCTGCTGCGCCCCGCTGGGCAGCCCCGAGGCCGACGCGTACTGGGGGGCGATGAACGCCGCGGCCAACTTCGCGTTCGCCAACCGGCAGCTCATGACCCACCACGTGCGCCAGGCGATCGCGGGCGTGTTCGACGACACGGTGGCCGGCGCCACGCGGCTGGTGTACGACGTGGCGCACAACATCGCCAAGATCGAGCCGCACGTGGTGGACGGCCGCGAGCGCCGCGTGTGCGTGCACCGCAAGGGGGCGACGCGGGCGTTCCCGCCCGGCCATCCCGAGCTGCCCGAGCGCTATCGCCCGTTGGGTCAGCCGGTCCTCATCCCGGGCGACATGGGCCGCTACAGCTACGTGCTGCTCGGCACGGCGCGCGGCTTCGACGAGACGTTCGGGTCGAGCTGCCACGGCGCGGGGCGGCGGATGTCGCGCGGCAAGGCCAAGGTGCTGGCCCGCCCGCGCAACGTGCCGGCGGAGCTGGCGGCGCACGGCGTCTTGGTGCGCGCGGCCAGCCGCGCCACCGTCGACGAGGAGATCCCCGAGGCCTACAAGGACGTCCGCGAGGTCGTCGACGTCGTGACGCACGCCGGCATCGCGCGCAAGGTGGCCCAGCTCAAGCCGATCGCGGTGGTCAAGGGCTGAGGCGCGGGGGATGAACGACGAAAGCGGCCGGCGGCACGCGCGGGGCGTTGCGCCGGCGGCAGCGAGCGGTTGACGGCGAACCCCCATGGCGACGAAGGAGTCCGACATGCTCGACCCGCGTGACCGCGCCTACGTCGAGGCGCAGGCCGACCCGCACGTGCGCGAGGTGATGCTGTGCGCGCTGACGACGTACCGCATGGCCGATGTGCTGGCGGTGGGCGACCCGGTGCCGGCCCTGTCGCTGGCGCGTCTGGGGTCCGACGAGGCCGTGCGGCTCGACGCGCCGCGTGACCGCCCGCTGGTGCTGATCTTCGGCAGCTACACCTGACCGCCCTTTCGTCGCCAGGCTGGCGACCTAGAGCGGATGTACGTCGAGCACCGGGACGCGGCGGACTTCTACGTGGTCTACATCGCCGAGGCCCATGCGGTCGACGGCTGGCAGATGGACTCGAACGAGGCCGAGGGCATCCGGGTCCCGCAGCCGAAGGCATGGGCCGAACGGGTCGCCGTGGCCACGCGCTGCGCCGAGGCGCTGGGTCTCTCGATCCCGACGCTCGTCGACGGCATGGACGACGCGGCCCTGCGGGCGTTCGCGGCGTGGCCGGAGCGGCTGTTCGTCGCGGATGCCGGCGGCCGGCTCGTCTACTGCGGCGGGCCGGGGCCGTTCGACTTCAAGCCCGACGCGGCGCGCGCGGCGCTGCGGGCGCTGTTGGGGGGGTGGGACGGGGGTTGATGGACGGCGCGGGGCGCCGTTCGGACGGGGTGGCGGAGCTTGCCCACGCCGCGTCTGGTCGAGATCGACCCTCACCACCCCCGCCCGCCCGGCGCCATCAACCGCTCCCACAGGCCGCACGGCGGCTCGCGCCAGTGGTCGACCCACCAGTCCTTGCCGGAGCGCGGGTCCATGAAGCTCGCGCTGTCGCGGACGCTGACGAGGATCTCGCCGCCGAGCGAACGCGCCACGGGCTGGTGGCTGGCGACGGCCGGCAGCTCGCGTCGGCGCCCGAAGTCGCGCCGCGCCCGCGCGTACTGCGCCGTCAGCTCCGGCGCCGGGCAGACGTTCTCGAGGTGCACGGCGTAGCCCGGGTTGGTGGCCAGCACCACGTCCTCGCGCGTGTACTTCAGCGTCAGGCTGTCGTGGTCGGCGAACAGCACGATGGCGTGCACCGTGCCCGAGTCGATGTCCGGCCCGCGCCGCGGCGCGCGGATGACCTCGCCCGGCGCCGTCGCCATGCCGGCCAGGTGCACCGGCCACGCCGTCGGCTCGGTGCGCCCGCCGGCGCGCCCGCCGAGCGTGTAGACCGCGTGGGTGGACGTGAAGCCCGGCACCCGACGGTCTCCGAACAGCCCGTCGAGCTGCGGGGCGTCGCCGTCGACGGGCCCGCAGATCCGCACCAGCCGGCGCGCCTCGTCGACCGCCTTCCAGCCCCGCAAGGCGATGTTGACCTCGGGGTCGTCGGCCGGGTCCAGCCGCGCCTCGTGGGTGATCGGCAGCAGGCGGTACCCCTCGCCGATGGGCTGGTCGCACGCCGGCGGGCGCGTGGCGACGGCGGTCGGCGGGACGACCGTGGGCGGCGGCAGCGGCGTCGGGCGCGGCGGCGTCGTCGGCACGGGCGTGTGCCACACCACGGCGCGGCTCAGGATCGGGAGCGCGGCGCGGGAGGCGAGCCACGACGCGGCGCAGCGGAACCCCCCGTCGTTGGACGTGTGGCGGGCGTCGGCGTTCGTCGCGCGGCGTGTCGACCGCACGTGCGCCGCGTCGTCGGCGAATCCGCCGCCCCGCAGCACGTGCGGCACGGCGGCGGGCGCCGCGCCGCCAGGCCCGACGACGGGATCGCGCACGCCGACGGCCCGGTCGTAGGCCCGCGCGTCGTAGCGGTCCCACACCCACTCCCAGACGTTGCCGGCCTGGTCCAGCGTCCCGAACGGTCCGGCGCCCGCAGCGAAGCGGCCGACCGGCGCCGTCGTCGCAAAGCCGTCGTCGATGGCGGGGTCCGCCCAGCCGATGCCCGAGGCGCGGTCGGCGGTGTTCGCGCGGGTGCCATCGACGGGGGCGTCGCCCCACGGGAAGCGCCGGCCGCCGGCGCCGCGGGCCGCCTTCTCCCACTCGGCCTCGGTCGGCAGCCGCCGGCCGGCCCACCGACAGTAGGCCTCGGCGTCGGCCCAGGCGACGGCGACCACGGGGTGGTCCGGGGCGGGCGACGCCGGCCGCACGGTGCCGCCGGGGTTGCGCCAGCTCCCGCCCGGGATGGCGGCGTGGTGCCGCCCGTCGACGAAGCCGCTGGTGCGCCCGGCGAGCTCGGCGACCGTGGTGTGCCCGGTGGCCGCGACGAACGCGGCGAACATCCGGTGCGTCACCTCGGTCTCGTCGATCCAATAACCGCTGAGCTCGACGGCGTGCGCGGGTCGTTCCTGGGCCTCGGCGGCAGGGTCGGCGGAGGGCGCGCCCATCGTGAAGCGCCCGGCCGGCACGAACACCATGCGCATGCCGTCGGCGGGGGCGACACGCACCGCGCCCGCCGCGGGCGGGGCGTCGGAGGCGCGGGGGGCGTCGGGAGCCTCGGCCGGGCCGGTGGCCGCGCCGGCGGCTGCGCCGT
>QEVT01000111.1 GCA_003576755.1 bacterium
GTTCGGCACCTGCGCCTCCGGCAGGCTCGGCCCCCGCGCCCGGATCATCACCTTGGCCGGGCCGTCCTCGAGGATGAACCCGCCGATCATGATCTTGTCGCCGACGTCGACGTGGCTCCGCGTCGAGATGTTCTTCAGCCAGCCCGATCCGCCGATCTCGATCTCGCCGTGCGCGCGCGCGGCCTCGATCAGCTTGCCGTCGGGCAGGGAGTCGTCGACGAGCCGGAAGCTCTCGACGGTCACCGGCGTCCTGCCGTCCTGCTTGCCGCGGAAGATCACCGTGGCGAGGACGCCGGTGCCCTGACGCGCCGCGGCGGGCCGCGTCTGGGTGACCGCGAAGCGCACCCGGCCCAGCGCGTTGTCGGCCTCGTTCCGCAGGACGAACACGTTCACGGGGTCGAGGAAGCTGCCGATGGTGGACTGGATGCCGCCGTCGGCGGCGTTGACATCCTTGACCTCGACGACCGCCGGGTCGAACGACAGCGTCACCTCGGCGGCGTAGAGCCGCGCGACGTCGGCGATGACGATGTCGATCGGGATGTCGGAGCCTTGCGGCGCCTGCGCCCGCGACGGTTGGATCCGCACCGCCGTGCCCTGCGCGGCGTGGTCCGGCGCGCGGCTGCCGGCCGGCAGCGGTTGGATGCGCGCGTCGCCGGCTGGCCGATCTGCCTGTGAGCCACCGGTGCCCGCATCGCGACCAACCGCCCGACCTGCCGCAGGCTCACCCGTGCGCCGGCCGGCCGGCGAGGACGTCCTGCGCGCCGCCAGCGGGTCCATCGACCAACCCGTCGGCGCCGTCCGGTCGAAGTTGTAGTAGACGCCGGTCATGTCGAGGATGTTGATCCTGGCATCCTTGGTGATGTCCGCCGCCTCGAGCCACAGCCCGGGCGGCGCACCGGCGCGCTCGAGGTCGAAACGGATCCCGATGGTGCGGGCGTCCAGGAGGTCGACGACGTCGTTCTGGTCGAGGTCGCCCGACAGGAGCTTGACGCCGGGCAGGTCGACCGTGCCGCCGGCGCGCGCCGGCGGCTCCGCGAGGCGGCGCTCGGTGCGAAGGTAGCTGGGGTGCCGGACGGTGAGCAGCTCGTTCAGCCGCACGCCCGCCAGCTCGAACAGCCCCTCCGCGTCGGTGCTGGTACAGTTTTGGCCGACGCACGCCTGCGCGCCGCTGTCGTTGCCGCGCCGCTCGAGGTCGACGCGGCCGCGCACGGTGAACGGCACGTCGCCCGGCTTGGGCTCGACCTCGAAGTCGCAGGTGGACGTGGCGCTCGGGTCGGTCGACGTGCCCTCGAAGAGACGGCCGAGCAGCTGCCGTCCGCCGGCCTCGCCCTGCAGCAGGCGTGTGGTCCTGCGCTCCTCGCCGGCCCTGGCCTGCGTGCGGTGGAACGTCTCGCGCGCCGGCAGCTCGAGGATCTCGATGGTGCCGGCACGGTCGCTGAGCATCCGGATGTCGAGGGTCTCGCCGAGCGTGTAGGTCCGATCGCAGCCCGTGGCGATCCAGACGCGGAGGCTCGCCGGAGGGGTGGCGGTCGACGTGGCCGTGGGCGTCGGCGTCGGGCTCGGGGTCCACGTCGACGTGGGGCTCGGAGACGGCGTGTACGTTGCGGTCGGCGTTGCCTGGTCGGTGGGCGACGGCGTCGGCGTCACGGCGAAGAAGCGGCACTCCGCCATGGCGATCGGGGCGCCGGTGCGGTCGCGGTAGAGCTCGGCGGCGAGCCGCCGCTCGTAGTCCCCGTCGACGATCGTCAGCGGGACCGAGCCGCGTCCGGGCGGGACGACGTCCGACAGCACGGTGAAGTTGCGCGGCTGCTCGACGATGCGCAGCGGGTTGCCGGCCGTGTCGGTGTCGTACTGCACGTCGACGGTGTGGCCGACGACCTGCTCCGTCAGGCAGCCCGTCTCGAGGCTGACGCTGAGGCGCGGCGTCGGCGTCGGCGTCGGGGTGCGTGTCGGCGTCGGCGTGCGCGTGTGCGTGGGGGTGCGCGACGGCGTCGCGGTGGGCGGCTCGACGATCGAGAACGGGCACCGGCTCGTGACGGTGATGCCGCCGGCGGTGAACCGCCCCTCGTACTCCCAGTTGCCGATGGGGCCGTTGGTATGATCCGTGACCAACGCGCGGTAGACGCCAGCCTGTGGGAGGTTGTTGGGGCCCGAGACGAGGACGTTGCCCGGCTGTCGATAGAGCCAGAACGTGCCCGCCGTGTTGACGGTGACGAACACCGTGCGCGCCACGGGCACGGAGTTCCGCGGGAATGCCTCGCCGCAGCGCCCTTCGATGGTGATCGACACCTGGGGGTTCACCGCCGTGTAAGTCACCTCGAGCTTGGGGCGGTAGGCGGTGAGGGAGTTGTCCTGGCTGTAGAAGAACCGATATTCCGTCGTCGCGCCGTCGTCGGTGAGCACCAGGCCGTAGTTGGGGTAGGTGCCGGCTGCCCACTCGCGGACGAGCGTCGTGATGTCGAGGTTGACCTGCACCCGTTGGCCGATGGGCACCTGCGCTGTGGCGTACACCGGGTTGGTGGCGCCGCGCGGCACGACGGTGCGTGGGCACGACCAGGCGTCGGCCAGGCGGTGGACGCGGAGCGGCAGTGGCGGGTTCTGCTGGGCACCGTCGGAACGGGCGGCTGCGTCGACCTCCGACGCCGAAGCATCGCCTACGACGGGAACGACCTCACCGGTGTACAGCCGCAACCGCGCCTGGTCGATTGTCGACCCGGCCGGGATCGACGACAGGTCGAAGCGCATGATGGCGCGATACCGAGTCGTCACGCGCGACGGAATGTTCCAGCCCACCTCGAGCCACGGGTCAGCGCAGTTGGACTGTAATGGGGCTGGGGTAGGCGTGCCACCCGAGCCGAACGTCAACCGGTAGTTGTCGTCGGACTGAGGGGCCAGCGTGACGACGGCGTCCAGCCCGTCGGCGCCGTCGACCGGCTCGGCGGCGGAACCTGCAGGGGCGCCACCGTCGGTCTCGGGGTCAACCGGGACCGCCGTCGCCACGAGGACCAGCGACGACGGCCCGCCCTCGCCCTGGCGGGCTGGGAACGCCTCGGCCGGTGGCGCGATGCGCCTGGTGGCGGCGCCGTATGCGAATCCGGCCGTGCAGAGGATCAGCACCACCAACCTTGACCAGAGATGGTGCGTCGAGCGGGTCGTCATCGTCTTCCTCCTCGCTGCGGTTGGACGGATGGCCACGACGCCCAGCATATCATGCCAGCCGCCCGGTCACCAGAGCGCAGCCTGAGCCCGAGCTGAGCCCGGCCTGAGCCGCACGCGGACGACCCGATCGGGCGTCGAACGCACGCCTCGGGGAGGGGTGGAAAGCCATGCCGAGCGCTGATGGCGATTCGAAACCGAAGGATACGGGCCGCGCGTCGCCGCCGCGTCTCGCCGTCGTCTCCGTTGGCGCCGGGCGGTTGGTCTCGGCGAAGGATGCGCCGTTGGAACGCCGCGCCGCGGCGTCACTCCACCATGACCGACCGCGGGTCGATCTCGGGCGGGGGGAAGCGCATGTCCAGCGCTTCGAGCGTTGCGACGATGATGCGGCCGATCACGAGGTCGCGGTACCACTTGCGGTTGCCGGGGATGACGTACCACGGGGCGTGGCGGGTGCTCGTGCGCGCGATGGCTTCGGCGTAGGCCGCCATGTAGTCGTCCCAGCGCCGCCGTTCGTCGAGGTCGCCGACCCGGAACTTCCAGTGCTTCTCCGGGTCGTCGAGCCGCGCCTGCAGCCGGGCCTTCTGCTCGTCCTTGGAGATGTGCAGGAAGAACTTGAGGATCGTCGTGCCCTCGTCCGCCAGGAGCTTCTCGAACGCGTTGATGTGGTCGAAGCGCCGCTGCCAGCGGTCCGCCGGCACCAGCCCGTGCACCCGTACGACCAGCACGTCCTCGTAGTGGCTGCGGTTGAAGATCGCGATCTCGCCGCTGCCCGGCGTGTGCGGGTGGACCCGCCACAGGTAGTCGTGGGCCAGCTCGTCGGGCGTGGGCTTCTTGAAGCCGGCCACCTTGACGCCTTGGGGGTTCACGCCGTCGAACACCCGTCGGATGACGCCGTCCTTGCCGCCGGTGTCCATGGCCTGTAGGACGATGAGGACCTTGTGCTGGTTCTCGGCGTAGAGCAGCTCCTGGAGCGCCTCGAGCCGCTTCGTCTGCGCGCCGATCACCGCTTCCGCGTCGTCCCTGGTGCCGTCGAACAGCGCGCGGTCGTCGGGGTCGTGTGCGGCGAGGTCCACGGCGGCGCCGGGGTGGATGCGGTAGCGGTCGGTGGGCATGGACGGACTCCGTTCAGGGCTGGCCGGCGCGGCGCGGTCGGTCGACGCGGGATTCTACCACCTGGCCGCCGGCCAGCGCCTCGAGCGCGGCGAGCGCCGCCGCAGGCGACGCGGACCGCAGCACGTAGGCGCCGTGGGCGAGCAGGTCGTCGCACGCGGCCGACAGCCCCGCCGCCCGTTGGGTCGTCTCGCCCGGCAGGAGCGTGTCGCGAAAGCGCGCGTGGGCGTCCTCGCGGTCGAGCGCCGCGACGTCGGCGCCCGCGCCGGCCCGCTCGAGGAACACCAGCGCGCCCGGCGGGGCGACCTCGGCGCAGGCTCCGCCGAGGTCGCGCTCGACGTCCAGCGCCCGCTTCGAAGCGCCCGCCGCCCGAGCGCTCGCCGACCGGTCGTCCGCTGACCAGGCGCGCGGTGTGCCCCCCTGCCCGGACGGGGCGGCCTGCCCGACGAACGCCGCGGCCGCGTCCGGCTCGAGGTGCACCGACCACGGCATGCCGCGGAGGACCGGCGTCGGGCCCGTGGGGTCGAACCACACCACCTCCTCGGCCACGACCGTGTGGCCGGCGCGGGCCGCCTTCGCCGCCAGCGTGGACTTGCCGGCCCCGCCAGGCCCGCGCAGCACGAACGTCCTTCCGCGGACCACGACCGCGGCCGCGTGCAGCGCGACCCGCCCGCGCCAGGCGGCCATGCGCCACACCGTCGACTCGAGCAGCACCGTCCGCACGACGTCGGGCGGCGAGCGCCGGTCGACGAACGCCGCCGCGCGCCCGGCGGCGAGGTCGGCGACGACCACGCTTCCCCGGTCGTCGCCCGCGGCGTAGAGGCCGCCGCGTTCGCGGTGGAAGCGGTGTGGCGGCGTGTCCGGGGCACCGTCGACCGTGCCGTCCGCGACCACGGCCTCGACGAGGATGTCCGGCTCACCCGGAGGCCGCGCGAACCGTCCGAACGCCGCGCGGGCCAACGCCAGCACGTCGGGGTCGTTGGTCTCGACGCGCAGCCCGAGGCCGATCGCCCCGCCGTCGAACCAGAGCGGGGTCGGGATGCGCTGCCAGAGCGGGTCGGGCGTCAGTTGCCGGAGGCGCCGGGCGTCGGCGGGGGAGCGACCGCGGCGGGGTCGCCGGCGGGCGGGGCGCCCGGCCCGACGGCCGTCACCTGGCCGGTCGGCCGGTAGCTGCTGTAGAAGACGTCGCGCTGCTCGGGCTGGCCGGGCGTGAGGACGATGCGGGTCAAGCTGACGGAGGCCCCGCTGCGCGCGTTCTCGACCACCTTGGTCTGCCCCGGCGCCAACGACGGGTCGACCTCGGTGCGCGGCGGCGGGGGCGGCACGTTCTTGCCGACCACCGGCCCCTCGAGCTTGACCTCGCGATCCGGCTTGGCGCCGTAGAAGCGGAACGTCAGCGCCGTCGCGCGGGTGTTGGTCTCGGTCTCCATCAGGATCCACGCGCCGGTGTCGTTCTTGAACTTCAGGTCGACGATCGGGCTGTAGATGGTGGCGTCGAAGCCCATCGGCGCGCCCTGCTCGTAGTAGCCGACGCGGTAGCCGTGCGCCGTGCGCTCGACGATCGGCAGCCCGCTCCAGAAGGCCGCACGGAACAGCGTGGTCGACACCTGGCACACGCCGCCGCCCACGCCGTCGGCGGTGGCGCCGTCCATGATGATCAGGGCCTTCTTGAAGCCCGACTCCAGCGAGATGTCGCCGATGTGCGCGTTGAACGAGAACACGGCGTCGGGCGGGATGAGCAGCCCGTCGAAGCGCGATGCGGCGAGGGCGACGTTGTGGATTCGCTCCGGCGCCGAGCCGCGGAAATGGCTCGTCTCGGCCCGGATGAGCTCGCGGATGCCGAGGTCGGCGGCGCTGGCGCCGTCCGCCACGGCCGCCGGGGTGGTGACGACCACGGCCCGCACCAGACGGTCGCCGAGCCCGTCGACCGCCAGGATCTGCTGCGCCGTGCCGTCGACGTCGATCGACTTGCCGTCCTGGCCGGGCGCGACGAGCACGAGCGCGCCGGCGTCGTCGTCGAAGTGGAAGCGCGGCAGCGTGGCGGTGCGCGAGATCGCGTCGGTCACCGGCTTGAGCCAGTCGCGCAACCGATCGCGGTCGACGTCGAGCCGCACCGCGCCGCCATCGGCGACGGTCGTGAGCATCGGCGCGAGCTGGTCGGGCGGCAACGGCCAGACCTGGTCCTCGGCGCGCAGCGTCAGCGGCGACGCCAGGAGCGCCTGCGCGGCGGCGACGGCCGGCCCCGCGTCGGTCACGGCCGGCGGCGTCTCGACGACGGCGAGGTCGAGCTGCCGGACGGGCCACGCACCGCCGGCCGCCGCGGCTTCCATGCGGGCCAGCGAGGCATCGATGTCGAGCTGCCGTCCGATCTCGGGCGGCGTGGTGTGGACCGCCGTGCCGTCGAACGCGATGGCGGCGTTGCGCGGGGGGCGGTTGAAGCGGGCGCCGACATCGGTCAGCGCGGCCCGAGCGGCGCCGGCATCGTAGCGCACGATGGGGGCGATGTCGCGGCCGGCGAGCCGGGCCCGCAGCATGTCCCAGATCGCCTTCGGGCGGGTGCCCCGCCGCCCCACCGCCCAGGCTTCGGCGGCTGTGGCGCGGGCATCGAACGCCAGGCCGCTGGAACCGGCTGCCAGCGACCACTCGCGCTCGCCGGTGCGCAGCGTGACCGGCGCGGCGGGGTCGAGCCCCACAGCCGCCAGCCGGGCCAGCGCCTCGGTGGCGGTGCGGCCGCCCACGGCGACGCCGCCCACGCGCACGCCGGGGAAGATCACGTCGCGGTGCACCCAGCGGTAGGCCGCCGGAACGGCGACGATCGCGACGAGCGCCAGCGCCGCCGCCAACGGCCAGGGTCGGCGCGGCCGGCGGCGGTCCGCCGCCGGCGAGCGGTGCCGGACGGGAGGCGATGCGGTGGGTTGAATGGCCATGGGGGGCACCGAACCGGGTGACGAAGGGTGTTTATAGTCTACCCATCGGCCGCCTGCGGCGCAAGATCGCCGGTGGGTGGACCGCCGCCCGCCGCGCCGACCTGGCCACCGGCGGCGGCGCTGGGGGGCGATGGCGCACGGCGGCGCTCGACGCCGGCCCCGGGCTACAGGGCTCCGGCCACGACCTTTGCGACGAGCGCGGCGAGGGGGAGCGTGAACCCGACCGCGGCCCCATGGCCGACGGTGCGACCGCCAGCGGCGTACACCAGCACGGACTTGGCGACCAGGTTGGCGGCGAGCGCGAGGGCGATGGCGGTGGCGGCGGCGCTCACGGGCAGGGCGCCGGTCGACGACAGCCGCAGCACGCTGAGCGTGACGGCGTCGACGTCGGTCAGCCCCGACACGGCCGCGAGGCCGTAGATCCCGCGCGTGCCGACGAAGGTCTCGAGCCACGCCGCCAGCGCCAGCACGGCGGCATAGGCGGCGCCGAAGCCGACCGCCGTGGCGAGGTCGGCCGGGTTGCGGTAGTTGCCGTCGTCGCCCGAGCCGGCGCCCGCCGCGCCCCGCCATCGCACGACGAGCGCCGGCAGCGCGAGGGCGAGCGCCGGCCCG
Organism: bacterium; assembly: GCA_003576755.1. Taxonomy (GTDB): domain Bacteria; phylum Chloroflexota; class Anaerolineae; order Epilineales; family Epilineaceae; genus UCB3. The sequence goes on from QEVT01000111.1 coordinate 7,809, forward strand.
ATGACGGCGGTGATGGCCGGCAACGCGGCGGGGGCGACCACGGCGACCACGAGGATCACGCGGACGAGCATGGTGGCGTTGGCCAGGAGGATCACGGTCAGCGCGGCGTGCGGCGACGCGATCCCCTGGCGGGCGTGCCGGGCGGCGACGAGCGTGGTGGCGGTGCTCGACACGAGGCCGCCGAGGAAGCCGGTCACGACGAGCCCGTGGCGCCCGAGCGTGAGCCGCCACGTGACGTAAGCCGCCAGGCCGACGCCCGAGATCACCACCACCATCAGCCACACGTTGTAGGGGCTGACGGCCGCCAGCGGGCCGCTCGGTGCCAGGGGCCGGTCCGGCAGGAGCGGGAGGATCACGGCCGAGAGGACGGCGAAGCGCAGCATCGAGCGCAGGTCCCGCGACGTGAGCTTGTGCGAGAAGCCCTCGAGCTCGGCCTTGAAGTGGAGGATCAGGGTGACCGACACGCCGGCCGCCACGGCGAGCTGGCGCTGCCCGCCGGCGGCGAGGCTTCCCAAGGCGAACACGATGAGCGCTGCGACGATCGTCGTCGTGCCGGAGTCGTCGACCCGCGTGGCCGGGTCCACCACGTAGGCGGCGGTCAGCGCGGCGCCGACGACGAGCATCGCGACGGCCACGACCCACGCGCCGTCGACCGCGGCGGCCACGTTCGTGGACAGGCAGCCGAGCACGGCGATCAGCGCGAACGTGCGCAGCCCGGCCTTGGTGAGCGGGTTGCGCTCGCGCTCCAGGCCGACGAGCAGGCCGATGCCGGCGCTGGTGAGGAGGGCCAGGGTGGATTGGAGGTCGGTGGGCATGACGGGATCCCGGACGCACGGATCCTACCTGGGTCGCGGCGACCCGTCAACAGGGCCCGGCCGGCCGCATGCCTGCGCGGCCGGCCGGGCCGAGCCTCGATGTCGTCGTCGCGGAGCGTCGGCGGCACGGGAACGCATGGCCCGGCGCCGTCAGCCCCCGGATCGTCGCGCCCCCAGGATCGCCCGCACGCCATCGACGGCCCCGGCACGGTCCACTGCCGCCTGCGAACGGGCGCCCAAGTCGCGCAGCACCACCGTGCCGGCGGCGGCCTCGTCCGGGCCGATCACGGCCACCACGGACGCGCGCCGCTCGAGCGCGTAGCGGATCTGGTCGCCGAGCCGGTCCGCCGACAGGTACAGCTCGGTCCGGATCCCCGCCCGACGCAGGTCTGCCGCCAGCCCCACCGCGCCGGGCGCCGTCACGGCATCGAACACCGCGACGACCACGTCCGCCGCCGCGGCGCCCGCCTCGGCCGGGAACAGCCCGAGGGCCTCCATCACGTCGACCAGCCGGTCCACGCCGAAGCTCGTGCCGACCGCCGGCGCCGGCTTGCCGAAGCGCGCAAGAAGGTTGTCATAACGCCCACCGCCCTGGATCGAGCCGATCGGCGGCGTCTCGACCACCGTCTCGAAGATCGTCCCGGTGTAGTAGTCCAGCCCGCGCACCATCGCGAAGTCGATCTCGTAGCGGTCGGCCGGCACGCCTGCCGCGTCCAGGGCATCGAGCACCTCCGAGAGCTGGGCGATGCCGACGGCCGCCTCGGCGTCGTCGAGCCGCGTGCCGAGCGCCGCCAGCAGGGCGCGGCTGCCGTCGCGCAGCTGCAGGAGATCGAGCAGCCGGTCGGTCACGGCGTCCGGGATCAGCCGGTCCACCGGATAGAGCCCGCGCAGGCAGTCGACGCTGGCCGTCATCGCGGCGGCTGCCGCCTCGGCGGCTGCCGCCTCGGCGGCGCGCGCATCGTCTCCGCCGCCGTTGGGGAAGTCCGCGAGCGCGTCGAGGAAGGCCGGGAGCCCGCGCTCCGCCACCCCCGCCGGCTCGGCGTCGCCGACAGCCGCGGCGAGGTCGCGCGCCAGGCGGTCGCGGTCCGCCTGCCCCCGCACCCAGCGCCCCACCGCCTGGCGCTGCCGGTTGAGAAGCTCGCCCGGCAGGCCCACGGACCGCAGCTCGAGGCGCACGCCTTCGAGGCCGACCTTGTCGAGCTTGTCGATGGCCCGGTACAGCCCGGGCAGCACCGCTTCCGGCACGCCGGCATAGCGCCCGAGGCCGTTGAGCAGCCGGCGATTGTTGAGCTTGAGCCGGTAGCCCGTGAACCCGAGCGCGTCGAGCCCCGCCGTGACGATCGTCAGGATCTCGGCGTCGGCCAGCATGCCCGGCGCGCCGACGATGTCGACGTCGGCCTGGACGAACTCGCGGTAGCGGCCGCGCTGCGGCCGCTCGCCGCGCCAGACCGGCGCGATCTGGTAGCGCCGGAACGGGCGCGGGATGTCGTTGCCCGACCAGACGCGCGCCAGCGGCACCGTCAGGTCGTAGCGCAGCGCGAGGTCCGCCTCGTCGCCGAGGCCTGCGCGGTAGATCAGCCGCTCGGCATCCGGCCCGTACTTGCCGAGGAGCGTCGTCGACAGCTCGACCGCCGGCGTCTCAAGCGGCTCGAAGCCGTAGGTCTCGAACAGCCGCCGCAGCGTGTCGACCACGCGCTGCCGTCGGCGCATCGCGTCCGGCAGGAGGTCGCGCATGCCGCGGGCCAGCCGCGGCTCGGTGGTGCTCATGTGGGGTCCTCCAGTCGTGCTTGGTCCGTCGCGGGAACGAAAAGAGCGTGGGCCGCGGGGCCCACGCTCGTGGCGACCGACGGCGGCGCGCTAGATCGGGCGCGCCGCCAGCGTGGCTCCGCGGCGCGGACGACGCCGGGGGTGGAGGGGGCCACGATGCAGCACCAGCCCGCCGACCGACGCGGGCGTGAGCCCGCGGCGCGGCAGCGGGGGCACGACGGGCATGGCGGATGCGGGAATCATATCTATAATCATAGCCATTCGGTCGGACCCGTGTCAATCCCCTCAACGTCTGCACGAAGCCAGCGAGGTGTCGAAATGCCGTTGCCGTCCTCCACCGCCGTCGCCGAGACCGACGCTGCGGCCGCCACCGATCCGGTGGCCCGGGAGTCCGAGGTGCGCGAAGCGCTGCGCCAGGTCGTCGACCCCGAGATCAACCTCGACGTCGTGACGCTCGGCCTCATCCGCGAGATCGTCTTCCACCTCGACCACACCGACGTGCGGATGATCCTGACGACCCCCTTCTGCCCGTATGCCGGCATGCTCGTGCAGCAGGTCAAGGACGTCACCCGCATGGTCACCCTCGGCGAGGCCAAGGTCACGCTGCTCGACGAGCCGCGCTGGTCGCCCGACCTGATGGAGGGCGGCGACTGGGGGGAGTGGGGCCTGATCTGACGGGGCTGTCGGCCAGCCGCGCGGCGCGCGCCCCGACTGGCCGGCGGCGCTGCGCCGCCGAGCGTCTG
>QEVT01000112.1 GCA_003576755.1 bacterium
GGCGCCGGCCGCGGCGGGGCGCGGCGCCTCGCGTGCCGGCGCCGCGGCCCTCGCGCTCGCGCTCGCCCTCACCGGTGCCGCGACCGCCCGCGACTACTTCGTCCGCTGGGCGGGCGACCCCGGCACACCGCTGGCCTTCGACGCCGACAAGCAGGCGCTCGGGGCGTTCTACCGGCGCGAGGTCGCAGCGGGGGCGTTCGTCTACCTCTCCACCGAGATGATGGACCACCCCACCGTCGTCGTCGCGGCCGGCCGGCGCCCGTCGGGCTTCGACCCCGCCCTCGGGGCAGCCATGCCGGCGGACCCGGCCACCTCGGCGGCGTTCGCGCTGCTCCCGGGCGAGGACGGAACGGCGCTGGCGCGTTCCGGGTGGCGCGGGCCGCGCGCGGCCGGCACGCCCCCGGCCGAGGTCATGGTCTTCGCGCTCGAACCGGGCGCGACGGCCGCAGCGGCGCCGGTGCCGGGATCGCTCCAAGACCGGGCCGCCCTGCCGTTCGCGCCACACTTCACGCTGGTGGGCGCGCGGTGGCCGGAGCGGCTGCCCGCCGGCGGATCGGGCACGGTCGAGCTGGTCTGGGACGTCCTCCGCCCCACCGACACGCCGTTGCACACCGCGGTCCAGCTCCAGGGCGCGGACGGTGCGGGGCTGGGGCACGGCGACGGGCCGCCGCTGGGCGGCAGCTACCCCACCGATCGCTGGCGCGTGGGCGAACGCATCGTCTCGCGGCACACGCTGCGCGTCGACGCCGACGCGCCCGCGGGCCCTGCCGCGCTGCGGGTCGGGTGGTACGCACCCCCGTTCGGCGACCGGCCGTTCGCGCCGCTCGTCCTCGACACGGACGGGACCACGGTGCGCGTGATCGGGATGCTGGCGGTGACGCGGTGACGGCGCTCCTGCCCCGCCCGGCCGACGGCGAGGCCGTCGCGCCGCTGTCGGTCGTCGCGCTCGTGCTGGACTTCGTCGTGCTGGCGCTGCTGTTCAACGTCGTGGTCCCGGTCTTCGAGAACCCGGACGAGAGCTACCACTACTTCTTCGCGCAGCACGTGTCGCACACCGGCACGCTGCCGGTGCAGACCGCCGACACCGCGCAGCGCGGGCCGTGGGAGCAGGAGGGCAGTCAGCCGCCGCTCTTCCACCTCCTCGCCTCGCCGCTGATCCGCTGGGCGGGGGCGGACCTCGACCCCGACACGCTGTGGTACAACCACCAGAACTCGATGGGCCACCCCGCCGTGGCGGGCAACGAGAACCGGTTCGTCCACCCGCCCGACCGCGAGGGCTGGCCATGGCACGGTTATGCCCTGGCGGTGCACCTCGGACGGCTCGTCGCCACGGCATTCGGCGTGCTGACCGTGCTCGGCGTGTGGTCGATCGCCCGGCGCGTGCTCGGCGGCCGCGGCTGGCTGGCGCTGGCGGCGGCCGGGCTCGTCGCCTTCAACCCGCAGTTCGTCGCCGTCTCGGCCACGTTCTCCAACGACGCCGCCGTCGTCGCCCTGGCCACGCTGTCGCTGGCGCTCGTGCTGCGCGTGGCCGACGGGGACGACGACGCGCACGCCATCCCGCGCCTGGCCATCGTCGCGGGCCTGGCGCCGCTGGCCAAGCTGAGCGGGCTGGCCGTCACGGGCTTCGCGCTGCTCTCGCTGGCCGGGCTGGCCTGGCGGCGGCGCGACGCGCGCTTCCTGGCGCGCAGCGCGGGGCCGCTGGTGATGGCGACGGCGGTGCTGTCGGGCTGGTGGTACGTGCGCAACGCCGTGCTGTACGGCGACGTCACGGGCCTGAGCCACATGCACCCCGGCATCACGGCGCGCTCCGAGAACGTCGCGCGCTGGCTCGCGGGCCTCCCGGCCGAGCTCGAAGGCGTGTGGTGGTCGAGCTGGGGCATCTTCGGCTGGTTCACGGTGCTGCTGCCCGAGGCCGCCTACCGCGCGATCTCCGCCGCGGCCGGCCTCGGGCTCGTCGGCCTGGCGTTCGCCCTGTGGCGGCCGCCGCCGTGGCTCGACCGCGGCCGTGTGCTGTGGCTCGCAGGGTGGGGCGCGGTGGTGGCGGCCAGCCTCGTGCGCTGGATGGCCATCACCAAGGGCGGCCACGGCCGGCTGCTCTTCCCCGCCATCGCCGGCCTGGCCATCGGTCTGACGGCCGGCTGGCGCCACCTCGCCGGCCGCGCGGCGGCGCTCCGTCCCGCGCCGCCCCCCGACGCGGCCGTCGACCGCGTGTTCGCGTCGGTGCTGCTCGCGGCCCTCTACGGCCTGGCCGTGCTGTGCCTGGCATTCGTCGTGCGGCCCGCCTTCGCGCTCGCACCGGCCGTCGCCCGGTCGGCCATCCCGGCCGACGCCGTGCCCGCCGACGTGGTGTTCGGCGACGGCCTGCGGCTGGTGGCGGCGGCCATCCCCGACCGCGTGGTCGAGGGGGCGCCGTTCGACCTCACGCTCTTCTGGGAAGCCGGACGGCCGCTCGAACGGGACGGCTTCGTCGCCGTTCGGGTCGACCAGCTCGACGTGCGCTGGACGCACACGGTGCGCGGGGACTTCGAGCGCCACGACCCGCCGCTGGCTGCGCCCGGCGCGGCGCAGCTCGGCTACCCCGGCCGCGGCAACTCGCCGCCCCCCCTCCTGCCGGCGGGAACCGTGATCGCCGACCGACGCACCGTGGTCGCGCCCCGGCTGGCGACGCCGGGCCAGCCCCTGGCGGCGCGGCTGTCGGTGCACCTCTACGATCAGGACCGCGCCGAGCGGTGGCCGCTGCGCGACGCGCGCGGCGCCGACGTGCCGGCAGGCGAGTGGGCCACGTCGCTGGCGGTGGTCCCGACGGCGGCGCTCGCCCTCGACCGGCCGCCGCTCGAGGGCCCGCCCGGACCGCACGCGTGGTTCGCGAACGGCGCCCGGCTGCACCGCTACGCGCGCTGCGGCCCCGTCGAGCGTTGCCGCGGCTTCCGCGCCTACGAACCCGACCGGGCCGTGGCGCTGGCGCCGGGCGCCGACGCCGCCACCGGCGTGGCGTGGACGGTCGACCGCGACATCGCCGAGGATCTGGCGCTCTTCGTCCACCTGCTGGACGCCGCCGGACGGAAGGTGGCGACGTTCGACGCGCCGCCGGCGACGCATGCCCCGTTCCCCACCCGGCTGTGGCGTGCGGGCGACACGCTGTACGCCCCGGTCGCGTGGGAGGTGCCGGCCGGCGCGGCAAGGGGAGCGCGCTACCGGCTCGTGGCCGGGCTGTATCGACCGGCCGACGGGAGCCGTGTCGCCGTGACCGACGCGGCCGGCCGCCGGTTCCCCGACGACGCCGTCCCGCTCGTCACGGTCGAGGTCGTGGCGCCGTGAGCCAGGCGCACGTCACGGGACCGGGCCCGCGTCGGGGATGGGCGTGGCGCGCCGCGGCCATCCTCGCGGTCGCCGCAGTCCTGCGCGTGTGGCGGCTCGACAGCCTGCCGCCAGGCTTGCAGTTCGACGAGGCGTACAACGCGATCGACGCCGCCCGCGTGCTGGCCGGGGCGCGCGACCTCTTCTTCACCGCGAACGGCGGCCGAGAGCCGCTCAACGTCTACCTCCAGGCCCTGACGCTCGGCGCGCTCGGGCGAGACCACACGCTCCTGGCCATCCGGCTCGTCAGCGCGTGCGCGGGCCTCGTCACCATCGCGCTGCTGCTCGGCTTCTCCTCCGACCTGTTCGGCGACCGCCGGCTCGGGCGGTTCGCGGCGGCATACCTGGCGGTGAGCTACTGGCACCTGCACTTCAGCCGCTACGGCATCCGGGCGATCTTCGCCCCGCTGTGGACGGTGGCCGCGGTCTGGCTTTGGTGGCGGGCCGTCGGCGCGCCACGGCCATCGGCCGGAGAACCCGCCCCCCGGCCGGCGCCGCGGCGCGCGGTGTCCGCCGCCCTGGGCTGCGGCCTGTGCCTCGCCGCCGCCGTGTACAGCCATCCCACCGGCCGCCTCGTCCCGTTCATCCTGGTGGCGCACGGCCTGTACCGCGCGTGGTCCGACCGCCCCGCGGCGCGCGCGGTGGCGCGGGCGCTGGCCCTGGCGGCCGCGGCGGCCATGGCGGCGTTCCTGCCGCTCGGGCTGTGGTTCGCCCGCCACCCCGGCGCGTTCCTGGCCCACCCGTCCGACGTGTCGATCGCCGCCGTGGCGGCCCGCGACCATGGCGGCAGCCTGGCGGCCGCGCTGGCGCACCAGCTCGCGGCGGTGCTGACGATGCCGCTGTGGCACGGCGACCCGTCGACGTTCCACAACCTCACCACGCTGACGCCGGCCGGCGCCACCGTCGGCCTGCCGGTCTTCGACCCGCTGTCGGCGCTCTTGGCCGTGCTCGGCACCGGCATCGCGCTGGCGGCGCTGACCGGCGGGGACGCGAGCCGCCGCGACCGGGCGGTTCTGCTCGCCGCGTGGCTCGCGGTGATGCTGCTCCCGACCGTGCTCAGCGACCGCCCGCCGAACTACTCGCGCGCGATCGCGGCGCTCCCGGTGATCGTGCTCCTGCCGGCGCTCGGATTGCGCTGGGCGATCGCCGTGCTCGACGTCCGTTGGTCGCGGCCGGCTCGGGCGTCGGAGCCGGCCGCGCTGGGCGGCGACGGCCGGCAGACGCTCGGGATGTCGGCGGCGGCACGCCGCGGCCTGGCGGCGGGGGCCCTCGCCGTGGCCGGAGCGTGGACGGCCTACCACTACTTCGTGGTCTTCGCCACGCGGTCGCCTCACGTGTACACGTCGTACGACGTCGACAAGCAGGACGCCTACCGGGCGCTGGCCGGGCTCGCCGGCGGCGCGGAGGTGTTCCTCCACCCCGTGTGGGCCGAGCACGCGACCATCGCCTACCTCAACGCGGACGGCCGCATCCGCGCTCTCGACGCCGCCGCGACCGTCGTGCTGCCGGCCGGAGGGCGCGACGTGGTCGTGGCGTTCCCGGCGCGCGAGGCCGCCCGCCGGGGTTGGGACGCCGCGTTCGCCGCCTGGCTCGGCACGGCGGCGGTGCGCAGCGACGTGCCGGATGCGCGCGGCGCGCCGCTGCTCACCACCTTTCGGATCGCCGCCGCCGCAATGGGCGACATGCGGCCGCCGACCGACGCCCCGCTCGAGCCCCAGGCGTGGGCAGGCGCGCGCTTCGGCGGTGTCGTCGACCTGGTGGGCTACACCCTCGGGCCGGCCCGGCCGGGCGAGCCGCTCGCGGTCACGCTCGTCTGGCGATCGGTGGCCACGACGGACGTCGACTGGACGACGTTCGTGCACGTGGTCGGCCCGGGCGCCGCAGCCTGGGGGCAGCACGACCGCGAGCCCGCCGCCGCCAGCTACCGCACGTCGACCTGGCGGATCGGCGACATCGTGATCGACCGGTTCGAGCCCGTGGTGGTGCCCGGTGCGGCCGGCGCGGCCGTGGTCGAGGTGGGATGGTACGACCTGGCGACCGGCGCGCGGCTGCCGGTGGGCGACGGCACGTCGGTGCGCCTGGGACCGGTGACGGTCGGCGCGGATTGAGCCGCGGCGTGCCGGCGGCAGCGATGCGGCTGTGCCCGGGAGCGCGCCCGCCTCTGCCGCATCGCCGTGCGGGCGTGGGGCCCGCGCGCCGAGGGTGTCCTCGGCGGCGCGGTCCTACGCCTCTTCCTTCTTCTCGGGCACCACGAGCTCGCTGGTCAACAGCGCGTCGAGGTCTGCCAGCGACTGGTAGCCCGAGTTCACCAGCGCCGCCCGGAGCAGCGCCAAGGCCTCGCCGCGCACCTCGTGCGGGGCCTGGTTCAGCGACGCATAGTGCACGTGCCGGCTCTGGCCGCGCTGCCGCGCGATGACCTCGATCTGCTGCTTGCGGGCGTTGATCTCCACGCCGACGACACCTAGCTTCTCCGCCATGCTCACCTCCTGGCTGGAATCGGGATGCGGGCGGGCATCCGCCATCGCCGGTCGGGCCGACCTTCGCCGGAGCCCGGCCGCCCCGTAAGTATAACGGCGATGGTCCCCGCGGCACGACCTTTGGAGCCGACCGGGCCGCGTCCCTATAATCACCCCCGCCATCGCGGACGGCGCCCGACGCGCGCTGCGTCGCGAAACTGAGCCGAACACACCGGGCGGAAGCGGCGTTGTCACCCGCGCCGCCCTGGCCGAGCCGCCCACGGCACCGCAGCCGGTGGGGCACCAGGGGGAATCATCGTGGGGGGCGAGACCAGCGCCGTGACCAGCACCGTGCCGACCATCACCATCCGCGAGGCGGCCGACCATGCCGGGCAGGTCGTGCGCCTCCAAGGCTGGGTCCACCACCGGACCGACAAGGGCCGCCTGCAGTTCGTCGTCGTGCGCGACGGGACGGGCATCCTCCAGGCCGTGGCCTTCGAGAAGGACCTGCCGCCCGCGGCCTTCGCGGCCGCGCGCGAGCTGACCCAGGAGTCCAGCATCCGGATCACCGGGACGCTGCGCGCCGACGCGCGTGCCCCGGGCGGGTACGAGCTCGGCATCGACGACCTCGAGGTCGTCGGCCTGGCCGAGCCCGAGTACCCCATCCAGCCCAAGGAGCACGGGGTCGGCTTCCTGATGGAGCAGCGCCACCTGTGGATCCGCACGCCGCGCCAGGCGGCGATCCTGCGCATCCGCGCCACCATCGTGCGGGCCATCCGCGCATGGCTCGACGGCCACGGCTTCGTCAACGTCGACACCCCCATCCTCACGCCGGCGGCCTGCGAGGGCACGAGCACGCTGTTCGGCACCGACTACTTCGGCACCCCGGCGTTCCTCAGCCAGAGCGGCCAGCTCTACAACGAGGCGACGATCGCGGCCCTCGGCAAGACGTACTGCTTCGGGCCGACCTTCCGCGCCGAGAAGTCCAAGACGCGGCGCCACCTGACCGAGTTCTGGATGGTCGAGCCCGAGATGGCGTTCGCCACGCTCGAAGACGTGATGGAGGTCGAGGAGCAGTTCGTCAGCCACATCGTCGCCACGGTGCTCGCCGAGCACCGCGACGCGCTGGTGGACCTGCTCGAGCGCGACGTCACGGCCCTGGAGGCCGTCCAGCCGCCGTTCCCGCGCCTGAGCTACGACGAGGCGGTGGCCCGTCTCCAGGACGGTCCGTTCCCGGACTTCCCGTGGGGCGAGGACTTCGGCGCGCCGCACGAGTCGTACCTGGCCGAGCAGTTCGACCGGCCGGTGTTCGTGTACCACTACCCCACCGCCGCCAAGGCGTTCTACATGGAAGAGGTGGCGGGGCGGCCGGAGGTGTGCCGCTCGGTCGACCTGCTGGCGCCCGAAGGCTACGGCGAGATCATCGGCGGCGGGCAGCGGACGACGAGCACCGCGCTGCTCGAACGCCGCTTCGCCGAGCACGGCCTGTCGCGCGCCGACTACGAGTGGTACCTGGACCTGCGGCGCTTCGGCGCCGTGCCGCACAGCGGCTTCGGGCTGGGGCTCGAGCGGACGGTCGCCTGGATCTGCGGCCTGCAGCACGTCCGCGAGACCACCGCCTTCCCGCGCATGTTGGAGAAGATCTACCCGTGACCCCCGCGCAGGTGCCGTGCCGCGGCCGCCACGCGCGGGAAGGAGGAGCACCCATGAACCGTCGACACCGCCGACCTTTGGCGGCCGCCGCCTTCGCGGCCTGCGCCGCGCTCGCGCTGGCGGCCCTGGCCGCCCGGCCCGCCTGGGCCTACCTCATCAAGACCAACGCCCGACCGGTCGCGCCGGCGCTGGGCTACGCCCCATCCTACGACTCGTACCTCTTGGTGTGGGCCGAGGACCGGGGCACCGGCACGGGGCTGGACCTGTACGGCATCCGCCTGACGTCGTCGGGCATCGGCCAGGGCTACGAGGTGCCGATCGTCGTGGCGCCGGGCAACCAGAGCGACCCGGCGCTCGCGTTCAGCCAGCAGGTCGGCGAGTTCATGGTGGTGTACACCGACGACAGCGGCGGCGCTGCCGAGCCGCCGAGCCCGGGCGGCACGCCGGGCCTGCCCACGCCGGGCGGCCCCACGCCTGCCCTGCCGACGCCGGGCGCGACGTCGCCCGTGCCGCCCCCGCCGCCGCTCGCGCTGGCCGAAGGCGGGGTGGTCGACCAGCCGCCAGGCACACCGCCGGGCTTCCCGACGGCACCCGGACCCACGGCGACGCCGGGCGCACCCCCGCCCGCCGTGCCGGGCACCGCGTCGCGCAACCTGTACGGCACCTTCGTGTCGATCGGCGGGCAGCGCGTGAGCCAGATCTTCCAGATCGTGTCGTCGCCGGCCGACGACACCTATCCCGACCTGGCCTACATGCCGCGCGGCGGCCGGGGCGATCGGATCGCGCTGGTGTGGCGCGAGATCACGGGCGTCGACGCCAGCATCAGCGGGATGGAGCTGACGCCGTACGGCCGGTTCTTCATGCTCGGCGCCAAGCGCAACGTCGTCACCGGCGGCGACCTCGGCCGGCCGTCGGTGGCCGCCGAGGTGCCGTCGGGAGAGTACCTCGTGGTGTGGTCGCAGACACCGACCGACGACCCCACGCGCGACGTCTTCGCCCGCCGCTTGAACTCGAACGCCTTCCCCTACGGCGCGCCGATCCGCATCGAGCAGAGCAAGGCGCCGGTGGACGACGTCTACCCCAGCCTCGGGTCGCTCGGGCCGTACGGCGGCTTCCTGGTCGCCTGGGAGCGGCGCGACGGGACGAACGCGCCCGACATCCAGGCCCGGCGGCTCAACCGCAGCGGGGTGCCCTACCGCAACCAGAACACGCTGGCCGGCGGTCCCGCCTTCAGCTTCGCGCCGGACGTGGCGTCGTCGGACCGCACGTCGACGCTGGTGGCGTGGGTGGACCGCAACGCGGCCAGCGACCACTCGATCATGATCGCCGAGGTCACGCGCGACGGCCGGCGCATCGGGCCCGAGCGGCTGGTGGTGCAGGGCGGCGCGGGGCCGAGCGCCCTCACGCCGGTCGCCCCGCCGGGGTTCCCGACGCTGCCGCCGCTGCCGACGCCGTGAGGCCGGCCGGTCGCGGCGGTTGATCCACCGCCCGGCGCGCCTGAACGCCGAACGGCCCCCGTCCCGACAGGGCGAGCGAACGGGGGCCGTTCGCGCTTCGCACGGCGGGCGGCGCAGCCGGCTCCAAGGCCGGAGGAGGCCGATGCCATGCGCCTGGTGACGGGCCGCGAGATGCGGGCGATCGAGGCGGCCGCGGACGCCGCCGGGCTTTCGTACGCCGCGATGATGGACCGCGCCGGCGCCGCGGTGGCGGCGGCGGTCAATCCGCTGGCCGACGGCCCGATCGTCGTGCTCGCCGGACCCGGCAACAACGGCGGCGACGGCTTGGTGGCGGCACGCCTGCTGGCGGACGAAGGCCGCCCCGTGCGCGTGCTCGTGTGGCGCCGCCGGCTGGCCGGCGACCCGCTCGTCGCGGCCGTCACCCGCCACGACGGGGTGCAGTGGGCCCACACCGACGAGGCCGATGCGCTGGCCCGCCTGGGCGCCTGGCTGGCCGACGCCGAGGTCGTGGTCGACGCCCTGCTCGGCACCGGCGCCGACCGGCCGCTCACCGGCATCGTGGCCGACATCCTCGATGCCGTTTCCGCGCGGCGCGACCGGCTCTTCGTCATCGCCGCCGACCTGCCCACGGGCCTCGACGCCGACACCGGCGCCCTCGACCCCCACACGGTGCGCGCCGACGTCACGGTCACGTTCGGCTACCCGAAGCGCGGCCACATGACGTGGACGGGCGGCCCTGTCGTCGGCAAGCTGGTGATCGAGGGCATCGGCATCCCCGAGGCGGTGGGCGACGGCCCCGCAGCGGGCGCCGTCCGCGGGGGCCCTGCGGGCGGCGGCGACCGCGCCCACGCCATCCCGCCGCCAACCCTCGAGATCAGCACCGCCGCGACGGTCGCGGCGGTGCTGCCCCCCCGCCCGCCGCACGCCCACAAGGGCACGTTCGGCAGCGTGCTCGTCGTCGGCGGCTCGGCGAGCTTTGCCGGCGCCCCGTACTTCGCCGGGGCGGCGGCCTATCGATCCGGGTGCGGGCTGGTGACGCTGGCGGTGCCGCACGGCATCCAACGCAGCCTCGTCGCGCTCCTTCCCGAAGCCACGTGGCTGCCGCTGCCCGAGGCGGACGGCGCCCTCGACGCGCCGGCGGCCGCCGACGTCGCCGCGGCCTGGGGCGCGTACACCGCCGTCGTGCTCGGCCCCGGCCTGACCACCCGGCCGGGGGCGCGCGCGTTCGTCGAGGCGCTGCTCGACGCCGCCGGGGGCGGCCGGGCCGATGCGGGCGCATCCGCCGGCCAGCGACGATCGCCGCCTCCCCCCATGGTGGTCGACGCCGACGCGTTGAACATCGTCGCCGAGCTCGACGGCGGGCCGGCGCGGCTGCCGCCGCGCAGCGTGCTGACGCCGCACCCGCGCGAGATGGCGCGGCTCACCGGCATCGGCGTGGACGACGTCAACGCCGACCGGATCGGCTGCGCCCGCCGGGCCGCCTCGGCGTGGGGGCACGTGGTGGTGCTCAAGGGGGCCTACACGGTGGTCGCCGACCCGTCCGGCCACACCACCGTCAACCCGTTCGCCGTACCGGCGCTGGCCACCGCCGGCACCGGCGACGTCCTGGGCGGCGTCATCGCCGGGCTGATGGCCCAGGCGCTGGACGGCCACACGGCCGCCGTCGCGGCGACCCACCTCCACGCGCTGGCCGGCGAGATCGCGGCTGGCTTTGCCGGCGCCCGGGGCGTGATGGCCGGCGACGTCTTGGCCGCCGTGGCGGGCGCGCTCGAGGAGCTGGAAGGCTAGCCGCCCCGCCGCCAGGCCCGGCGGCCCGGTCCGTGGTCATCGCCCTCCGGCCGCGACCCCGAGCTCGGCGAGCCTCCCGACGACCACCGCGCGCAGGCTGGGGTCCTCGGCGGTGGCGGCCGCCTGCTCGAAGGCGACCCGCGCGGCGTCCCGTTCCCCCAGCCGGAGCCGGGCCAGTCCGAGCACGAAAGCGGCCTCGGCGAAGGCGGGGTCGCGGTCGACGGCGCGCGCGAGGTGGTCGCACGCCGCGGTGTCGTCGCCGTCGACGTAGGCATGCAAGCCGGCATCGAACGCTTCCATCGCCGCCGGCGCGGCGGGGCGCGGGGACGCCGCCGGCGCGGCCATCAGATGTTGGGGCCCGCCGGCCCGCGCGGCGCCCCATTCGCCC
>QEVT01000113.1 GCA_003576755.1 bacterium
CCTGCGTGCCGTGCGTCCTCAGCCGCTTGAGCATGCCGTCAGGGTAGCTCCATCCCGCCAGACGCGCAAGCTGTCAGCCGACCAGGCTGAACAGGTACATCGATTGCAACTGCGGTCGGGGCGAACGGGTCTGGCCAAGAAGCGACTTCCGTTAGGGCTAGTGGCGTGCCAGCGATTCGGTGAAGCGCAATGGAATACACCTCGGGACATGTTGTCCAGGCGTGACCGTTTTTGCTGTCAGCGCTCGGATCATCCAATAGAATAGAGAGATCATCTGAAAACACCCCGATTCCCGCCACGCCCATACCACTGGAGTACCGAGGCTTGATCCAGGCGACATCCAACTGGGTTTGACTCGCGCTATCAAACACAAGGAAAGCAATAGCATGTTGTACAGACTCGTCAAGCACATCTTGCCATGATTCGACCACGGCAAATTGGTATCCCATCGATGCGAAGCGTGCTTGCATGTTGGGTGCCGAAAGATGCTCGACACCGGGGGGGCCACCATCCAGATAGACGATCCACTCGCCTGATCCCTGCCCGGAAACCATCGTCTCGTTGAACTCACGCCTCGGGGCGAAGTGTCGAGACATCAACACGAATCCCACGACGACACTGAGAGTAACCAAGATCAGGGTGAACTGTTTCATGGACATTTCGACTCTCCTGCAGCCAGGCATGTCGATGAGTGGTCCTACAGTTGTTGATGTATCCGCGCGACAGCCATATCGTGAGACATCTCGACCTCGTCCTGGCATGGACTGCCGCGCTCTCCAGACGGGTCCGTGTCCAACGTTGCGACGGAGGCCGGGGCAGGCCTTGTGCCTGCCATTACCGCACAGGGACGATCACGCGCCGTTGGCGCAAGGGCAGGCACAAGACCTGCCCCGACACATGTCCGATGTCGTGACGATCGCCGCACATTGCTGCACGAAGGCGGCTTCCATTATACCCTCCCCCCGCACGAACATGTCAAGCATCGGCGCACAATTCACCGCTGCAATCAACTCCAGAGCGAGTGCTCTGCCACGGAGATTCTTGCGGGAAGAGAGGCTCCTCCACCGGCAGAGCACTCGCTCCCGCCGGCGGCGAGCCTGACGTCAAGGCACGAAAACGTTGCCTGGATCCTCTCGGACGCGCCTGGCCTTGGGTGAGCAGGGGCTGGGGCGACCATCAAAGCGCGCCGCAGGCGAAAGCGCAGTGCTGCGCCGTCAGCGTCGGTCCACCCGCGAGGATCTTCGTGGCGCAGCACTAGCTCTGCGGCGGCCGGATCGTCGCGCGTGGCCGGCTGGACGACTTGGTGGCATCGCCGTTCATGCGCCGCCCGTGGACTGGAGCGGGCGATGGGCGCGGTGCCGCCGACGCAGGCGCTGCGACCGACGCGACCGGAGCGCCTGACAAGGCCATCGTGGTTGCGCGATCCGGCGCGTCGCCGTAGACTACGGTCGCCTGCGCAACGCGCCATCTCTTAGCCACCGCAGCCGAGGTCGATCCCATGGCCGAACAACCAAAGGACATGCTGCAACCGTTCGACGACGCGTCGTGGGCGAAGCTCGGCGAGCTCGTCGCCCGCCACCGGCAGGCGGTGCTGGCCACCCTCGACGGCGGCGCGCCGTACACCGCGATGGTCGCTTACGCGCCCGAGCCGGGCTTCGGGGCGTTCCTGGTGCACCTGTCGGACCTGTCGGCGCACAAGCAGCACCTGCGCGCCGACCCGCGCGTCAGCCTCATCGTCTGCGAGCCCGACAACGGGCGCACCGAGATCCTGCAACACGCGCGCGTGGCGCTGGCGTGCCGCGCGGCGATCGTCGCCAAGGGCACCGACGCGCACGCGGCGGCCAAGGCGTGCTACCTCGCGCGCTTCCCGGCCCACCAGATGATGTTCGGGCTCGGCGACTTCGACCTCGTGCGGCTCGCCCCGCGCGAGGGCCTGATGAACGCCGGATTCGGGCGTGCGTTCCGCGTGACGCCCGCGGACCTGGCGGCGGCCGCGGCGCGGGCGGGGCAGTAGTCGCCCGCGCGTGTCACGCCTCGCCCGCCGCCGCCGTTACGATATCACTGTATAATCGGCTGCCAGCCGCGTGCCGTCGCGCCCCGTCGCCGGACGGGCAGCACCGCCCGCGGCCGTCCCACCACCCTGCCCAACCCACATCCGGAGGAGAGTGCATGCCATGCGAATGAGCCCTCGCCTGGCGGTGAGCCTTGCCGTCGCCGCTGCGGCCGTGCTGCCGTCGGCCGCGCGCGCCGAGATCATCGACTACGACCCCGCCGTGGACCAAGTCCCGCAGATCCTCACCGACGAGGAGATCGCCAAGTACAACCAGCTCCGGAGCATCACCCGCCCGAGCGTGTCGACCACCATCAGCCCCGACGGGCGCTACGTGCTGGTCACCAACCCCGCCCTGGGGCAGGGGACGCGGCGGCTTGACACCGTCACCAAGGAGTTCAGCCCCTGGCAGACGCCCGATGGCTTCACCGTCGCCTCGACGTACACGTGGCTGAGCGACACCGAGGCCATCGCGTTCCTGTGCCGGATCGAGCGCAACCCGCAGGGACAGATCGTCCGGATGTACGACTTCAACCGCGCAAACGTCGACTTCGGCACCGGCACGTTCACGCTCACGCCCATCGACCCGCCGGCGATGCCCGACCGGCGACTGACCATGGCCCTCGGCCGCGCCTTGCTGCAGACTTCGGACGGCACCTACCACGCCGTCGGCTACACCGTGCCGGCCGGTTTCCAGGATGCCGTCGTCGAGGTGGCGCCGCCGCCGACGTTCGACGCCCGCACGCCCGAGGAGCGCGCCGCCGTCGGCGACGCGGTCGAGGCGCCCCAACAGATCCTCCAGACACCCGCCGAGCTCGTCGCCGTCTCGCTGGCCGACGGCTCGCTCAAGACCATCGGCACCGTCCCCGCCGGCGTCAACATCGCGTCGGTGGCCAGCGGGCTGGCCGCGCAGCCGCGCGGCAACACCTTCGCCTACGTGACGACGACGGCCATCCCATGGACCGGCATCGTCGTCGGAGGCCGCGCCAACCGCGGCGGCGGCATGCCGACGAGCTACTACAACGTCCAGGAGAACCTCGGCCGCATCCCCGAGAGCCTCAACCGCCACATCACCGGGACGTCGCTGACGCTCGTCAACTTCGAGACCGGCCAGCAGACCGTGATCAAGAACGTCGACCACACGCCCGGCAAGTTCGCGGCGCCGATGTGGACCGCCGACGGCCGGTGGCTCGTCGTCCGCTGCAGCCGGCCGTCGGTGCTCGAAGGCCGCGCGCACCCGATCTACGAGTACAGCGCCGGCATCGACCTCAAGGTGTTCGCGCCGGACGGCTCGGTCCCGCCCGACGGCGCCGTCGCCGTCCCGTCGCTGCGCGACCTGAACCCGCCGATGGACAGCGGCAGCCTGACCCCGCTGGCCGGGACGAAGTTCCTGGCCACCGTGCCGGTGAACACCACGCGGCACCTGTACGTCGTCGACGTCGCCGACGCCAGCGTGGCGCCCGTGTCGGTCTACAGCGGCGACGACATGATGTACAGCTTCGCCTACGCCCCCGCCGCCGACAAGCTCGTCGCCGTGTTCGGCAACGCCGCCGACCCCGGCGAGATCTACACGGCGACCGCCGGCGCGGTCGAGGCCACGCGCGAGAAGCTCACCGAGAGCAACCCGGTGCTCGACACCGTCAGCACCATCGCCACCCGGACGTTCTCGTACAAGACATCCGCCGGCTACGACCTCAAGGGCGTCTACGTGTACCCGCGCGACTGGAGCTTCCCGCCGCCCGAGCCCAAGCCGCTCGTCGTGTGGCAGGAGGGCGGGCCCGGCGGCCAGATGCTCAACACGTGGGGGTCCAGCGTCGAGAGCCCGTACTCGCTGTTGCCGAACTTCGGCATCCCGGTGCTGATCGTCAACGGGTCGGGGCGCACGTCCAACGGCGGCCGGTTCTACAACGACATGGCCGACGGCCGCAACTTCGGGCAGCGCGACATCCAGGACGTCAAGGAAGCCGTCGACTACCTGATCGAGATGGACGTCGTCGACCCCAAGGCCGTCGGCGTCACCGGCTGCAGCTACGGCGGGTACTTCACGCTCCAGAGCCTGACGACGTATCCCGACTTCTATGCCGCCGGCAACTCGCAGTGCTCGCTCAACGACGTGCTCTACGAGTACAACTTCGGCTGGTCGCCGTTCCTCGGCTACCTGGTCGGCCGGTCGACCACCGACGACCCCGCCGAGTACATCAAGGACGCGCCGACGTACAACGCCTACAAGATCAAGGCGCCGCTCCTGCAGTTCCACGGCACCAGCGACTTCCTGCCGTTCGAGCACATCACCAACATCCACGATCAGGTGAACGCCAACGGCGTCGAGACCGTGTTCTTCCGGGCGCTCGGCTTCGGCCACGGCCTCGGCAACGCCGTCAACGCCGAGGGCCAGACGGTGCCGAACAGCGGCGTGAACGCCCAGCGCTACGCGTTCCAGCTCCAGCTCAAGTGGTTCCGCGACCACCTCGGCCACAAGCCGATGGCGCAGGCGTGGCTCGTCCGATCGGTGCGCCCGCTCCTGCCGCGGGCGCCGTTCCAGTGGGAGGTGAAGTGATGCGGCGGCCCAAGCTGCACCGCCCGTCGATGGCCGGCCGCCGCGCGCGCACGCTGTGGTCCGCGGTCGCCATGGCCGCCGGGCTCATGGTCCACGCCGCCCCGGCGCGCGCCGAGATCATCGACTTCAACCCGGCCCGCGACGACGTGCCGGTGTTGGTCGACCCGGCCGACCTGGCGCGCTACGAGGCGCTGGTGGGGGCCGGCTTCTGGTACATGATCACGGCGCCCAGCCCGGGCGGCCGGTACGTCTTCGCCTGGGACGGCTCGGGCGAGGGCTTCGTCGACCTCACGACCGGCGCGATGACCCGCCTGGCGCCGCCCGAGGGCATGCCGGCCGCGGCGCCGGTCAGCGACTACGTGTGGCTCGACGCGACGACGCTGGCCACGCTCAGCCTCGAGGTCAAGGACGGCGGCGAAGGCCAGCCGCCGATCATGACGTACTACCGCGTGACGATGAACGCGGCCACCGGGGCGATGGCGGCCACCGCCGTCGACGTCACCGTCGACGGCGACATCGTGGGCGTCAGCCCGGACCTCCAGCGGCTGGTGGTGATGAAGCACCACACCGACGAGCCGATGCCGGTCGAAGAGGTCGTCATCGGCCCCAAGTTTGGCGGCCCCGCGCCCGACGCGCCGGAGGGGATCGACGTCGACGCGCTGCCCGGGCGCGTGGGGGCTCGGGTGCTCAAGCGCCTGGCGCTGCAGCACGACACGTTCGACCTCGTCCTGCAGAACCTCGACGGCACGGGCGCCAAGACGCTGCTGTCGCCGCCGGCGGAGAGCTCGGCCGGCGTGTCGTGGAGCCCCGACGGCCGCCGGGTCGTGATCGACCTGAGCACCATGCCGGGTTGGGACGGCGACCGCCGGCGCGACAACAACCCGCCGTTCGCCGGCCTGCCCAACCTCGGCAGCGTGGCGGTGCGCGAGGCGCTGGGCCAGATCGCGCCCGCCGAGAACCCCATCGTCACGGGCGCCAGCCTCAACGTGTTCGATGCGGCCAGCGGCGACGCCGTCAAGACCATCGAGGGCGGCGACCTGCAGCAAGGGCTGCTCGGGGGGATCCAGTTCTCGCCCAGCGGCGCGCGCGCGCTCTTGTCGATCTACCAGCGCAGCGAGCTGCGCGACCGCCAGCACCCGGTCTACAGCAACCCCCGGGGCGTGGAGTGGCACCTGCTGGACGCGAGCCTGAACATCGTGCGCCGCATCGAGGCGCCGGGCGCCGACAGCCTGGGCACGTCGGCCGCGTGGATGGGCGACGACACGCTGGTGTTCGCGGTGCCCGACGAGCTCGACACGCGCATCGTCGGCGTGGACGCGGCGAGCGGGATGGCCATGACGCTGTGGGACGCGCCGGGCGGCATCTTCCAGGCGCTGCCGGCCGGCGCGGGGGCGGTGTTCAGCCACAGCACGGTCGACCGGCCATGGGAGCTGTACGCGGTGTCGGCGTCGGCGACGGGCCCGTCCGTCCGCCAGCTCACGTCCGCCAACCTCGGCGCGCGCCTGGCGAGCGGCATCAAGTGGGCCGACGTGAGCTGGACCACGACGGACGGGCAGACGATCCACGGCATCTACGTGTACCCCGAGACCGGCACCTTCCCGCCGGCCACGCCGCAGCCGTTGATCGTGTGGCAGGCGGGTGGCCCGGGCGGGCAGATGCTCAACGATTTCGGGAACTCCGTCGAGGCGCTCTACTCGCTCTTGCCCAACTTCGGGATCCCCGTCCTCGTCGCCAACGCCGCGGGCCGCAGCACGAAGTCGGCGGCGTTCTACAGCGACATGGCGCAGGGCCGCAACTTCGGCCAGCTCGACATCCAGCAGATCAAGGAGGGCGTCGACGACCTCGTCAAGCGCGGCATCGCCGACCCCCGGCGCGTGGGGATCTCGGGGTGCTCATACGGGGGGTACTTCACCCTGCAGAGCGCACGGATGTTCCCGGGCTTCTACGCCGCGGCCAACCCGCAGTGCTCGCTGGTGGACCTGACCGAGGAGTTCACGTTCGGCTACACGCCGTTCGTGGCCTACCTCATGGGCCGCGCGCCGATGGCGGACCCGGCGGAGTACCTCAAGGACTCGCCGTTCTACGGCGCCAAGGACGTGACGACGCCGTCGCTGATCTTCCACGGCACCAAGGACTTCCTGCCGGTGCCGCTGATCAACAACATCCACGACGAGCTCGACGGCCGCGACGTCGACGTGACGTTCTTCCGGGCGGCGGGCTACGGCCACGGGCTGGGGATGGCCATGAACGACCAGGGCGAGCCGATCACGGGCAGCCCCGAGAAAGGCCAGCGCTACGCGTTCCAGCTCCAGCTCCGCTTCTTCCGCGATCACCTCGACGTCGAGGCGATCCCGCCGCTGACGCACCCGTCGCGGGTGTTCCTGCCGGTCGCGGGGCAGAGCGCGACGTTCGGCCCGGTCGTGCCGTCGACGCGGTAGACGGGCGCGGCTCGCGGAGCCGTCGGACGTCGTATCGACCGACCTGGACCGGCCCACGGGGATTCCCGTGGGCCGGTCGTCGTCCGGTCTCCCGCCCGTACCCATACGCTCCAGGGAGGCGTGCATGGATCCAACGGATTTGTATCTCGGCACCTGGCACCTGGTGCCGGAGCTCTCGCTGTACGAGGTCGGCCCGCTGCCGGCAAGCGGCACCTACGTCTTGTCGGCGGCCGACGGCGGCGTCCGCGCGGAGGTGCGCTGGACGATGGTGGCCGACGGCCCGGAGCAGTCTACGGCCTTCGGCGGGCCGGCCGACGGGAGCCCCGTGCCGCTTCCGGGCGGCGGCGCGGCGGGGGCCGGACCGGACGCGTTCAGCCTGACGCGGGTCGACGCGCGGACGCTCGACAGCGCGGCGCTGCGCGAAGGCGTGGTGGTGGCGTACGCGCGGCGGGTGGCCTCGGCGGACGGGTCGCTCCTGGCGGTGGTGCAGGAGGGGCCGCGGCCGGACGGGGGGCGCTTTCGCAACTTCCAGGTGTACCGGCGGGCTGTGGGTTGACCGTGCCGCCCGTCACGCCGCGCGCGGCCGGCGGCGTGGCGCGTCCTCGCGGTTGGCGAACCCAGGTCAAGCGGCGACCATTCCTGTCGACCGACCCCACCTGTAGAGCTCTCGCCCATGCCGTCGTGCGCCGAAGGGCTCGACAGCACCCTACTTCAGGTGCGCAGGCAGAGTCGTCGTCGCGTCGGTCATCGCCGCGCCGACCTGGGCTCCGGTCAGCGTCACGACGACCTTCGAAAGATCCACGCCTCGCAAGTCGGCACCGTCGAGCTTTGCTCCGTGAAGGTCCGTTTGATTTAGACACGCGCCTGTCAACACCGCACCGCTGAGATCGGCGTGTCGTAACACCGAGTGAGACAGGTTGGCATGCCGCAAGTCTGCAAGCTCAAGATGCGCGTATGACAGATCCAGATACCCCAGATTCGTTCGGCGCAGATCGAGGGCATCGTACATTGGGCCGATGCTCATCTCGCCTTGAGTGACGGTTTTCTTCTGTGGATCACCCGCAGCGTCTTCGGACAAGCCGGTATCTGCTCCTCCAACATAGTTCACCCCATCGCCTTGAACTCGAGCCTGTGCTACAGCGGTCATCACACCATCTGGGTCACGCGTATCGACACGCACGCTTCGATTGGTGATCGAGGTCATCGCAGCCTGAATATCGGGCCAGGGTGGAGATGTCGTACGACCTGACTTGTCTACGCAGCCGTCAGCCATCGTGTTGAAGCGGACATACGCCGATAGAATCTGCGGTATCTCGGCGCGATAGATCCTTGATTCGATGGCCAAGGTGCCCAGGACGTAAATCGCCCCAGTTCGCGATTCGTAGTTTGGCTCTGATGCGCCATTGGGGCTCTCACGCATCGCCCCGAGCAACTGGATTGCACTGGTGAAGCGATCGATGTCTTGGCCTTGTTCATTCTGAGCATATGTTTGAAACGAAAGGTACAAGGTGAGAGCGATGCTGATGGCACCGAATAGACCGGCCGCAGTTCGAACGGTGTCATTTCTTGCGCCGATAAGATCGTGTGCATCGATATTCCTGCGGGCAGACATACGTTTGAGGTCGGCAAACTGAAAGCGCACCCACCATGTCGTAAACGCGATAGCCGTCAGCAAGATCGCAATGATGTATACGACCGTGCTCCAATCAGGAATCATCCGTGCGATGATCACGATCACAAGCGAAAAGACACCAACAGCCAGGAGTGACTTGGTCGACTGCCTCATGCGACGTTGCCCACTCACTCTGGATTCACACCGTGAAATGCGCTGACGTTGACCGACATGTGCTTTGCTGTCGCTTGAGCCAGTGTGCGCACAAGGACGTCACAAGCTGCGGGCGTAACCTTGAGCACCGGGAGCATCGCGTTCCAGAAGCGCGGGCATCCCGCCGGCTCCGACCGCTGCAATGCGGGCGGGACGCCCGTGCTCCAAGAGACGTCCGAGCCCGTGACCGACGCCAATGCGATACTCTGCCTAACATCCCTCTCCGTTGTAGCTTGACATAGAGCATGCCATGGCCTGCAACTCGGAACGGGTCACACCTTCGTCTGAAGCGCTCAGTATGCGGTAGTCGCCGGTGGGGAGGACCCATCCGATGGCACTCGACTCAAGGCCATCGAGCGGGTCGTGTGTGGTATCGGATGCGAACGGCGATGAGCGATAGGTGTAGCTGGCCGATTGAAGGCTGATCATGCCTTCGCCGGCATTGCTCGGATCTGTGAAGAAGAAGTCCACGGACCATCCGCTATCCCATGGATCTACTTCGACCATGGCCTCGTCGTGAAGCACATAGCCAGCCGGTAAGACCGTTGGTAGATCCAAACCGTATGTAGAAGTCACTGTTGCCACGTCGGCAAAGACGAAGCTGGCATCGGGGTCGTCTACCCCCGCTGCGCACTCGAGCAGCGATGATCGGAGCTCGTGCCCATCGGGTATGTGATTCGCAGCACCAGTGCTGGCGTTCGCATATCCTACGCCTGTTCCAGCAGCCAAAGCCAGCAATGCAACTCGAACGAGACTGATCTTCGTGTGTGCCATGTCAGAAGTCTCCTCCCCTTGCAGAGGTCTTGCGTGTCGCCGAGTGCATTGGCACAGAGGCGACTGCGTCCTAACCACAGTCAACGCATCTTGTTGCGCCGGCTGGGCACTGGCGGCTTTGTCGAGACTCTCGCCAGAAAGTGCCGCACGAGCATCCGTTGTCGGTGCACTTCTTCTTCTCGACTCGCACTTTTACGTCTCGTCGTGCGCATCTCTCGACAGCACCGATGATGAAGCATACCCTGCAACGAGTCGTTTGCTCACCAACCGTGTGCCATGTGCAATTCGAATAGCAGTTGCAGGCTGGGCAACCATCCAAAGATGTGCTCACGCGAACCCAACCGGACGAGTCAATCGGAGGCACTCCTGCTGACGTCGATCCAAGCACGACTTGTGCGACCATTGACTGGGCAACCAGGTAGATCGCGGTCCAGAAGCTGATCAGAGCAGCGCGTGTGGTTGGTCTCAATGCCCACCCTCCTTGCATGTGCGGTCGGGTTTGGACCTCAAGCGCAACGCGGGCGACAGTCACAACCTTGGACAGGGGCCAGCAGCGCCTTCCTGGGAGCGCCGGCGCTCCCAGGGCGTCTCAAGTTGTGACCAACGCCCGCAACGCGTCTCAAGGCATGCCCCACCGAAGCGCTCTTGAGCGTGTCACTGCACCTGAGGGCGCGACACATCGCAGACGCGGGCTTATTAACAACACGTATCTCCCTGGAAGCCCGCGCTCCTAGGAACGGCGTCTCCGTCGAGCCGATGTGTAACGCCCTCAGGTCACTGCACCGAAAACGAAGAGCGGAGCGGGAGACTTGTCCCGCCCCGCTTCGATTCAACCCTTTCGCGCCCATGACGTATGGATGCAGGTATGGTCGTGGCGTCTGGATGGGCGCCCACCTTGAAGTGGTCCAGCCACAGAGAAACGATACGTCCCCTGGTTCAGGGGGTCGATGATCCACCGATCGAGTGTCAGTGTGACGTTGGTCAGATGGGGAAGCACATCGCATGGGGGCATGCCTCCACGACGATCTTCAGCCCAGGGCACGGCTGCATGTGCGTCGCGTTGTACAGATCATCTGTGCGAAGGCGGTAAAGAGCAAGCACTTTGCGTGAATCAAACGCAGTCTACCAAATTGTCGACGTCATTGTCAAGCCCCCAACAGTCGCTTCTGCAACCGTAACATCGGCGTGCCGGTCGACCCACGAAGCCATGTCTCCCTTGCCCGACCCTGATGGAGACGGCCCATCACCCTGCCCTTCACCCGCACTTTGCGATCCCCGCCTACCCGACTACCATCCCCGCCGACCGAACCCGTTCCGAGGAGCCTCTGCCGATGCCGTCGCCCACGCCCGCCCCCACCACACCCGCCCTGCCCCCCGCCGCCGTCGACGCCGCCGTCGAGCGCGCCGTCGCCCGCCACGGCGCGGCCGAGCGCGACCGCATCG
>QEVT01000114.1 GCA_003576755.1 bacterium
GCCACGGCGGGCATCAACGCGCCGTCGCCGCCGTCGGCGCCGTAGCGAGGCACGGCACGGCGGGGGCCCGCGCGCGCGGGCGCGGCGGCTCCCCGGGCATGACCCATCCGGACACAGGCCGGGGGCGGGGACGGGTTCCCGCCCCCGGCCTGTGATATAATCCCGCGGGCTTCCGCCCCGGGCCGGCGCCTCCGCCGTCCACCCCCGTCTTCGCCAGATCCCCCGGCGCCGTGCGCCGCGGGGCGCCACACCGAGGCAACATGAACATCCACGAAT
Source organism: bacterium (assembly GCA_003576755.1). Lineage (GTDB taxonomy): Bacteria > Chloroflexota > Anaerolineae > Epilineales > Epilineaceae > UCB3. Next base: position 277 of record QEVT01000114.1, read on the forward strand.
ACCAGGCCAAGCGGCTCTTCGGCCGCTTCGGCATCCCCGTGCCGGCCGGCGAGGTGGCCACCACCCCGGCCGAGGCGCGCGCCGTCGCCGAGCGCATCGGCGGGCGGGTCGTCGTCAAGGCCCAGGTCCTGACCGGGGGGCGCGGCAAGGCCGGCGGCGTCAAGCTCGCCGACGGGCCCGAGGCGGTCGAAGCGCGCGCCCGCGAGATCCTCGGCATGGACATCAAGGGCCACACCGTCCACCAGGTCCTCGTCGACCCCGCCGTCGCCATCGCCAGCGAGATCTACCTGGCCGCCGTCCTCGACCGCGGCCAACGCCGCACGACCATCATGACGTCGCGGCAGGGCGGCGTCGACATCGAGGAGGTGGCCGCCACCGACCCGTCGGCCATCAAGCGGGTCACCATCGATCCGCTCGTCGGCCTGCAGCCGTTCCACGGGCGCCGCCTGGCGTACGGCATCGGCCTCGGTGGCGCGCAGGCCGGGCAGTTCGGGCGGATCGTGGCCCAGCTCTACCAGGCGTATCAGTCCCTCGACGCCACGCTCGCCGAGATCAACCCGCTGGTCGTGCTGGCCGACGGCACCTTGATGGCGCTCGACGGCAAGGTCAACCTCGACGACAGCGCGCTGTTCCGCCAGCCCGAGCTCGAGGCGCTGCGCGACCCGGGCGAGGAGACCGAGGCCGAGCGCATGGCGCGCGAGGCCGGCCTCAACTACGTCGACCTCGACGGGTCGATCGGCTGCCTGGTCAACGGCGCCGGCCTGGCCATGGCCACCATGGACGTGACCCAGCTCTGCGGCGGCAGCCCGGCCAACTTCCTGGACATCGGCGGTGGGGCCCAGGCCGACAAGGTCGAGACGGCGATGCGCATCATCCTGCGCGACCCGCGGGTCAAGAGCGTGCTCGTCAACATCTTCGGCGGCATCACGCGCGGCGACGAGGTCGCCCGCGGCATCCTGGCCGCATTGGGCAACATCGACACCGACGTGCCGTTCGTCGTGCGCATCGTCGGGACCAATGCCGCCGAGGCGCGCGCGATCCTGGCCGGCGCCGACATGCGGACGGCGCCGACGCTCTACGAGGCCGCGCAGATGGCCGTGGCCGCGGCGGCGGGGAGGTAACCCGATGAGCATCCTGGTCGACAAGCACACCCGCCTCCTCGTGCAGGGCATCACCGGCCGCGAGGGCGCCTTCCACACCGGGCACATGGTCGACTACGGCACGCAGGTCGTGGCCGGCGTCACGCCCGGCAAGGCCGGCGAGGCCGTGCACGGCGTGCCGGTGTTCAACACCGTCGCCGACGCGGTCGAGGCCACCGGCGCCAACGCCAGCGTCATCTACGTCCCGGCCCGCTTCACGGCCGACGCCATCCTCGAGGCCGCCGACGCCGGCCTGCCGTTGATCGTGACGATCACCGAAGGCGTGCCGGTGCACGACATGCTGGTGGTCACCAACTCGCTGGTCCAGCGCGGGATCACGCTCGTCGGGCCGAACTGCCCCGGGCTCATCACGCCCGGTGAGGCCAAGGTCGGCATCATCCCGGGCAACATCGTCCGCCCGGGGCCCGTCGGCGTCGTCAGCCGCAGCGGGACGCTGACCTACGAGGTGCTCTACGCCCTCACCGAGCGCGGCATCGGCCAGACCACGGCGGTGGGCATCGGTGGCGACCCCGTCCAGGGCACCAAGTTCGTCGACGTCCTGGCCCGCTTCCAGGCCGATCCCGCCACCGAGAGCATCGTGATCATCGGCGAGATCGGCGGGACCGACGAAGAGGTCGCGGCCGACTACATCGCGCAGCACGTGACCAAGCCCGTGGTCGGCTTCATCGCCGGCCGGACCGCCCCGCCCGGCAAGCGCATGGGGCACGCCGGCGCCATCATCTCGGGCGGCACCGGGACGGCGGCCGAGAAGACCGCCGCGTTCGAGCGCGCCGGCATCCACGTGGCACGCCACCCCGACGAGATCGCCGCCATCGTGGCGCGGCTGATCGGGGCGTAGCCGGCGCGCCGCCGCGGCCCAGGCATGAAGGAGCCCGACCCGCCCGCCGCCCCCCGGCGATCGCCCGATCTCGACCCCCTGGCGATCGCGCGGCGCCACTTCGCCGGCGCCGAGGCCTACCTCGTCGGCGGGCGGGTCCGCGACTGGCTCCTCGGGCGCGCCACCGCCGACACCGACATCGCGGTGCCGGCCGGCGCCGTGGCGCGGGCGCGGGATCTGGCGGCCGCCAGCGGCGGCACGTGCGTCGTGCTCGATGCGGAACGCGACGTCGCCCGCGTCCTGTGGCCGGCGCGCGGCGTGCCGTCGGCGTCGCTCGACGTGGCGCGCTTCGCCGCGCCCGACATCGCGGGCGACCTGGCCGCGCGCGACTTCACCGTGAACGCGCTCGGGGTGCCGCTCGCGGACTCGGCGATGCTCGACCTCGACGCGCCCCGAGGCGCGGTCGGCGGGCCGGCCGTCCTCGACCCGCTCGGCGGACGCGCCGACCTCGACGGCGGCCACGTGCGCATGACGAGCGTCGCCGCGCTCGAGGCGGACCCGTTGCGGCTCCTGCGCGGCGCCCGCCTGGCCGCCGAGCTCGGCTTCGACATCGAGCCCGACACCGCGCGCGCGATCCGGAGCCGCGCGCCGCTCGTGCGGCAAGCGGCCGGCGAGCGCGTGCGCGACGAGGTCGTCCGGCTCATCGCCGCCGACGACGCCGCCGCCCAGGTCCGGCGCCTCGGGGCGCTCGACCTCCTGGCATTCGTGCTGCCCGAGGTGGACGCGCTGCGCGGCGTGCCGCAGCCGCCGCCGCACGACCGCGACGTGTTCGAGCACTCGCTGGCCGTGCTCGGGGCGATGGAGCGGCTCCAGCGGCGGGTCGCGGGCGCCTCGGCGGCGGCGCTCGACGGTCTGGCCGTGGCGTGGCGGCTGTCGGACGTCGCCGCCTGGGACGCCGTCGTCGACGCGCGGCGCGCGGCGCTGGCGGCGCGACTCGCCGACCGCGCGGACCCGGCCCCGCCCGCCCGGGCGGTGTGGCTGCGCCTGGCGGCGCTCCTCCACGACGTCGGCAAGCCCGCCACGCTGTGGTACGACGCCGCGGTCGATCGCATCCGGTTCCCGCAGCACGACCACGTCGGGGCCGAGATGGTCGGGCGGACCGCGCGGCGCCTGCGCCTCAGCCACGCCGTGGCGGTGTACCTCGCCACCATCGTGCGCCACCACCTGCGGCCGCTGTACCTCGCGCTCGACCCCGCGCTCTCGCCGCGCCTGCTGCACCGCTACTTCCGCGCCACGGGCGGCCACGGCATCGACGTCGTGCTGATGTCGCTGGCCGACAACGCCGCCAAGACGGCCGGCCGCCCCGAGAGCGCCGCCGTCCTGGCCGGGGTGGCCGCGCGGCTCCTCGACACGTGGTTCGACGCGTTCGACACCGTCGTCGCGCCGCCGCCGCTCGTCAGCGGCCACGTGTTGATGGCCCACCTCGGCCTGCCCGCCGGCCCCGAGGTCGGCCGCCTGCTCGCCGCCCTGCGCGAGGCGCAGGTCGATGGCGAGCTCGCCGACGTCGGCGCAGCGCTGGCGCTGGCGCGGCGGCTTCACGCGGCGGAGTAGGGGCCGGCCCCGACCCGCCCCAACCCGCTTGCGTTCGCGCCGTGCCGCTGATACAATGCTCCTTTGTCTGTGCCCTGGCCAGACGATGGATTGTGCCCCGAGGAGGATGGAGAGATCATGAAGGACCGCACACCCCTGATGCTGGGGCTGATCGTTGTGCTTACGCTCGGCGCGATCTTCGCCAACTGGAGCTTCGTCCAGCCCGGCTACGAGCACCCCGGCGCCGTGCGCAGCCTGCTGACGTGGCAAAGCGACGACCCGTCGATGCGCTCGCTGAACCTGCGCGAGGGCCTCGACCTCCAGGGGGGTCTCCAGGTGCTGCTCCAGGCCGACACGTCCAAGCTCAAGCCCGGCCAGGCCTATGGCCCGGCCGAGCTGGCTGCCGCGAAGTCGATCATCCAGAACCGCGTCGACGCGCTGGGCGTCACCGAGCCGCACGTGCGCACCCAGGGCGAGGACAAGATCGTGGTCGAGCTGCCGGGCGTGGCCGACCCGGACATGGCGGTACGGACGATCGGCGAGACCGCGTTGCTCGAGTTCATCTACGCCGGCAACCAGAGCCTGCTGCCCGACACGACCGTCACGACGACGTACCCGGTCCTCTTCGACGAGCTGCCCCCCGACAAGCAGAAGCCGTTCCTCGGCGATCCGAACGCCCCGATCGAGGGCGCGCCCGCCGCGGCCGGGGCCACCGGCGCCGTGACGACCACCGCCGCCGTCACGACCACCGGGTCGGTGACCACCACGGCCGCGGGCGGCGCGCCGCCCGCCAAGCTCCAGACCCTCTACCCCACGGTGCTCACGGGCGCCTACGTCAGCAACGCGTCGGTCGGCTTCGACCCGCTCCAGGGCGTCGTCGTCAACTTCGCGCTGTCGACCGAGGGCGGGCAGCGGATGCAGCGCTACACCAGCGGCCACATCGACGAGATCATGGCCATCGCGCTCGACAAGAAGATCATCTCGGCGCCGAGCGTGCGCAGCACCATCAGCGCCAACGGCCAGATCACCGGGCAGTTCACACAGGCCGAGGCCGAGTCGCTGGTGGCGCAAATCACGTCGGGCTCGCTGCCGGTGCCGCTGAAGGTGGTCGGGCAGAGCCGCATCAGCCCCACCCTCGGCGGCGAGGCGGTGTCCGCCGCGGTCACCGGCGGCCTCATCGGGCTCCTGGCGGTGGTGATCTTCATGGTCCTGTACTACCGCATGCCGGGCTTCCTGGCCACGCTGGCCCTGGCGCTCTACGCGCTCCTGTCGCTGACGATCTTCCGCATGTTCCCCGTCACGCTGACGCTGGCGGGCATCGCGGGCTTCGTCTTGTCGATCGGCATGGCGGTGGACGCCAACATCTTGATCTTCGAGCGCATGAAAGAGGAGCTCCGCGCCGGCCGCCGCATCAGCTCGGCGATGGAGATCGGGTTCGGTCGCGCGTGGCTCAGCATCCGCGACAGCAACTTCTCGACGTTGATCACGTGCGGGATCCTGTTCTGGTTCGGCAACCAGTTCGGCGCCAGCGTGGTCAAGGGCTTCGCGGTCACCCTGGCGATCGGGGTGCTGGTGTCGCTCTTCACCGCCATCACCGTCACGCGTTCGCTGCTCAAGATCGCCAACCGGCTGGTGCTGCACGAGACGGACCTCAGCACCCTCGAAGACCGCCGGCTGCGGATGTTGTTCGGCTTCTAGGTGGTCACCCGGCGTGCGATACGCCATCAACAGACCGGTCCGATCGGATGCCGCGCCGCGGCCCGCCGGTAGGCCCGGCGCAAGACTGGAGGTCTCGCCGATGACTGAGAATGCCCTGGTTCGCGACTGGATGACGCCGAACCCGATCACCGTCCGGACGGGGACGTCGCTGGCCGACGCCCGCGCCCAGATGGAGCACGACGACATCCGCCGGCTCCTGGTGGTCGAGGGCGACGACGAGCTCGTCGGCGTGGTCTCGTGGGGCGACGTGATGGAGGCCTGGCCGTCGCCGTTCACGATGCTCGAGCCGACCGAGGTCCGCGAGCTGATGGCGCGCGTGTCGGTCGACGAGGTGATGAGCACCGACGTGGTGTCGGTGGACCCCGACACCTCGATCTCGGAGGCCGCGAACCTGATCTTCGAGCACCAGATCGGCGCGGTCCCCGTGGTCGACAAGCGCCGGGTGGTCGGCATCCTGACCAACTCCGACCTCCTCCGGGGGCTGGTCCGCATCCTCATGGGGGCCAACACCGGCCCCGCTTCCGACGACTGACCGCGCACGGCCTGCAGGAGCAAATCGTGTTCAACATCGTCAAGCACCGCTACTGGTACTTCATCTTCTCGGCGTTGGTGGTGGTGCCGGGCCTCGTCGCCCTGGCGCGCTATGGCCTGCCGCGCTCCATCGACTTCACCGGCGGCACGCTGATGGAGCTGAAGTTCGAGGCGCCGCAGACCGATGTCGAGGCCAAGCTGGCCGACGTGTTCGCGGCCCACGGCTTCGACGCGGCGCCGCAGGTCGTCGAGGCCGCCGACCCCGCCACGGGCGAGAAGCGCTACCAGATCCGGTCGCGCTCGCTGTCGCAGGTGGCGGAAGCCGAAGGCTCGGACCAGACGACCCTCAAGCAGGAGCTCTACGCGGCGATCGAGGCCGCGATGGGCAAGTTCGAAGAGGTGCAGTTCACCGACGTCGGCCCTTCGGTCGGCGCCGAGGTGACGCGCAACGCCATGTTCGCGGTGGCGCTGGCGGCCATCGGCATCCTGGTCTACCTGACGTTCGTGTTCCGCAACGTCCCGCACCCCATCCGCTACGGGGTGTGCGCGATCATCGCCATGCTCCACGACGTGCTGGTGGTCGTCGGGCTGGCGTCGATCATGGGCGTGCTCTACAAGTGGGAGGTCGACGCGCTGTTCCTGACGGCGCTCCTCACGGTCATCGGCTTCTCGGTGCACGACACGATCGTCGTCTTCGACCGGATCCGCGAGAACGTCGGCCGGATGCGCGGCCTGCCGTTCGACCGCGTGGTCAACCACTCGATCATCCAGACGCTCGACCGGTCGATCAACACCCAGATGACGGCGGTGCTGACGCTGTTCGCCATCCTGGTCTTCAGCCAGGGCCAGCTCCGCACGTTCGTCTTCTGGCTGATCATCGGCATCGTCAGCGGGACGTACTCGTCGATCTTCAACGCGGCCCAGCTCCTGGTCGTCTGGGAGAACCGCGAGTGGCGCCACTGGTTCGGCCGCGGGCGGGCCGAGGCGAGCGCCTCGGCCGCGTGATCTTCGCCCGGCGATCCGGGCCGCAGGCGGCGGGCAGGCGAGGGGCGCAGCACGGCTGCGCCTTTCGCGTATCCGCCCGCCGCGCGCCGCAACCCGGCCGGGTGCGCCCGGGTGGCGACCGACGCCGGCGCGCCGTCTGCGCCGACCCCGAAGGAGCGTTCCCTTGATCCAGGCGGAAGGGCTGACCAAGCGCTACGGGGCGTTCACCGCCGTCGACGGGCTCGACCTCGACGTGCCGGCGGGCCAGATCTTCGGCTTCCTCGGCCCCAACGGCGCGGGCAAGACGACGACGATCCGGATGCTCGTCGGGCTCCTGCGGCCGACGGCGGGGCGGGTGCGGATCGACGGCATCGACCTGGCCGAGGATCCCCTGGCCGCGCGCGCGCGCGTCGCCTACCTGCCCGACACCCCGTACCTCTACGAGAAGCTGACCGGGCGCGAGTTCATCCACTTCGTCGGCGGCCTCTACCGCGTGCCGCCGGAGCGCGTCGAGCGGCTGATCGGCGAGCTCCTGCCGCTGTTCGGGCTGGCCGACCGCGCCGACGACCTCATCGAGGGCTATTCGCACGGGATGCGCCAGAAGACCGTGCTGGCGGCGGCGTTGGCCCACGACCCCAAGGTCCTGTTCCTCGACGAGCCGACGGTCGGGCTCGACCCGCGCAGCGCGCGCCTCCTGCGCGACATCCTGCGCCAGATGGCCGACCGCGGCGCGACGGTGTTCCTGTCGACGCACATCCTCGAGATCGCCGAGCGCATGTGCGACCGCATCGGGATCATCGACCACGGGCGCCTGATCGCGCTCGGCACGGTCGAGGACCTGCACCGCCAGGCCGACCGCTCGGCCAGCCTCGAGGACATCTTCCTGGAGCTGACCGGCGGGGCGGCCGAGGCCGAGATCGCCGGGATGCTGCGCTGACATGGCGGTCGGCGCGACGGCATCCGCCGCGGGCGAGGGCGACCCGGTCACGGCCCCGGCCGGCGGCCCGGCCGACTTCGGGCGCACCGTCGGGCGGCTGATGGCGGCCCGGTGGCGGATCGCGTGGAACAGCCTGCGGCGCAGCGCGCGCTGGCGGCGGGTGATGTACGCGGTCGTGGCGGCGGCGGTCGTGTTCCTCACCCTCGCGTCGTTGGCGGTGAGCTACGTGATGACGCGGCTGATCGTCAACCTCGTCGGGACCGAGCAGGCGCCGCAGGCCGACGTGATCGTGGCCGCGGCGTTCACCGGCGGCGTGATGCTCAGCTTCATGGTCAGCTTCACGGTCGCGCTGGCCGCGCTGTACCTGTCGCGCGACCTCGACCTGCTCCTGACGGCGCCGATCGCGCGGCCGGCCGTGTTCGCCAGCAAGCTCCTCGGCGGGCTGGTGCCGGCGCACGCCGTGATCCTCGGCGTGACGCTCGTGCCGCTCGTCGGGCACGGCATGGCCATGGGCTACGGCCGCGGCTACTACCTCACGGTGCTGGCGGCGCTCGGCGTGCTGCCGCTCCTGCCGGTGTCGATCGGCGCGGTGGCGGTGGTGCTGATCGTGCTGCGCGTCTCGGCACAGCGGCTCGGCGAGGTGGTGGGCCTCATCGTCGTCGCCATGACGCTGTCGTTGGCGCTGGTGGCGGGCGGCGCGCGCCAGCTCCGCGAGGCGGTGACGTTGAGCGACATGGTGACGTTCCTCGAGCGCCTGCGCGCGCCGTACTCGCCGGCGGAGTGGCTGACGACGGCCGTGACGGCGGCCGGGCGGGGCCAGTGGGGCGACGTGGCCACGTGGCTCGGCCTGGCGGCGGTCGTGGCCCTCGTGGCCATCGTGCCGCTGGCCAAGGTGTCGGACGCGGTGTACTACGAGAGCTGGCTGCACATGCAGTCGACCGCGCACCGCGACCTGCAGCGGCGCAGCCGGCTGCCGTGGGCGCGGGTCGAGGACGCCGCGGCGTTGGGCCGCCCGTCCGGCTGGTTCCGATGGCTCGCGCCGCCGGTGGTGGCGGTGATGCGCAAGGACTTCCGGGTGATCCCGCGCGACCTGACGAGCATGGCGCAGGTCCTCTCGCCGCTGGCGATCGGGGTGTTCTTCGTGCTGCAGCAGCTCCTCTATCCGGTGCGCATCGGCGGCAGCGACGTGGCGCACGCGTTCACGACGCCGCTCCTGGTCATGCTCTCGGGGGCGGTGGCCACGGGCGTCAGCGCGATGATCATGTCGCGCTTCGGCCTGACGGCGTTCTCGCTCGAGGGCAAGGCGTACTGGTTGGTCAGGGGCGCGCCGATCAGCCGGCGCGAGCTCGTGGCCGCCAAGTTCCTGGTGGCCTACGTGCCCTACGTGCTGCTCGGCACCGGCCTCATCGCGCTGCTCGAGCTGGCGCGGGCGTTCGCCGACGCGCGCACGTTCGGCGGGCCCATCGGCGCGGGCATGCTGCGGGCGGCGGAGCCCGGGCTGGTGGCGTACGCGTGGTTCGTGATGGCCGTGCTCGGCGTCGGGGTGGTCGCCATCAACCTCGCGATCGGGGCGGCGCGCCCGAACCTGCGGTGGGACACGCCGCACGAGATGCTCACGCCGGACGTCGGTTGCCTGAGCCTCGTGCTCTACGGCGGCTACAGCTTCGTGGCGGGCATGACGCTGGCGCTCCCGGCGGCGACGTCGCGGTTCACGGTGCTGCGCGGCGCGACGCCGTTGTGGGTGCTCGGCCTTGTCTTGGGGCTGGCGCTGACGGCGCTGGTCGCGGCCGGCGCGTGGTGGGTGGCCACCGGCGAGGTCGACGCGATCGGGGAATGACCGGCCCCGCCGGGCGGCTCAGGCGCCGTCGTGCCCGCGCCGGCTGACGACCAGCCTCGCGCCGTCCCAGCGCCGACGGCGGTAGCCCAAGAGGTGGAACACCTGCAGCGGAAACCAGCGGGCCACGCGGGTGTCGACGACGAGGGTCGCGCGGTCCACGGGGTGGCGGCGCACGCCGGGGAGCAGCGGCAGGAGGCGGCACACGCGGAGCTGCCGCAGGGCGGTCGAGACGTCGAGCCAGCGCGGGTCGATGGCGCGGGTCATGAAGAACCCGTCCTCGCCCTGGCCCTGGTAGAGCGGCATGAGGATGCGGCCGGCCTCGGCCGCCCGGACCGCGCCGCACCGGTCGCTGGCGATCGCCTCGCCGGCTGCGACGGGCTGGAAGTTGGCGTAGCCGGGCGCCATCCGGAACGCGTCGGCCGGGCCGATGGCGTGGCGGTAGCGCACCTCGAGCGCCGGCGGCACGTCGCCTCGGGCGCGGACCAGCCGGTCGCGGCAGGCGGCGAGGTCGGGCGCGGCGTGCGGCGGCAGCATGCCGAGGTGGGCGAGGGCGAGCCACAGGAGCGCTTCGAGGTTGTCGACGGCGGCGGGCGCGTCGTGCTGGCCGCCCTCGACGCCGACGCACACGCAGCCTTGCTCGACGAGGTGGTTGAGCATCGCGCCCTCGATCTGCTCCTCGAGGCCGAGGACCATCGGCAGCGGGAAGGCGCGGGCGAAGGCGCGGTTGCGCAGCGTGTCGGCGAACAGGACGAACGGCGCGCTGCGCGACGACGTCGTGTGCAGGTCGAGCACATGGACCGGTCCGCCGGCCGCCGACATCGCGGCGGCGAGGTGGCCGTAGAGGGCGCGCATCGTGGCGTTCTCCGCGGCGTCAGCGGGCAGCGGGGCGGCGGTCGGGTCGGCGACCGCGGCGACGCGCTCGGGGGTCCAGGCGCGGTTGAGGTCGTGGTCGATGAAGCGGCGGCGGGCGGCGAGCGCGGGCAGGTTGCCGGCCAACGCGACGAGGCTTCCGCGGAGCGCGACGCCGTCGCGCGCCAGCCGGGCGAGGACGCGGCGGGCGGCGTGGATGCCCGCGGGCTCGTTGCCGTGCAGGGCGGCGACGACGACGAGGGTGGGCGCGCCGGCAGCGGCGGCGCCGTGGCGGCCGATCTCGTGGCCGTGCAGGTCGAGGCCGCCGTGCGCCGGCGGCGGGA
>QEVT01000115.1 GCA_003576755.1 bacterium
GCCGCCGCGGCCGCGGCCCACAGCGCCAGGGCGCACGTGCCGGTAGCCCAGGCGTCGTTGGTGATGGTGGCCGACGAGAACGCAAACTGCGGGTTCAGGCCGACGACGGCCGCCACGGCCGTGGCGGCCCGTGGGTGGGTGGGCACCATGCAGCGCACCCACGCCCACGTCGCCGCCACCGCCAGGAGCCCCCCGAGCAACGACACCGCTGCCGCCACGCGGGCCGGGGCGTAGGCCGACCCGGGCACGTCGGGAGGCGTGTACGTCGCCCGGTGGCTGAGGCCAGGGTAGTGCGGGTTCCGCGGGTCCAGCCGGGACACACCGCCGACGTCGGCGTCGAACGGCAGCGTCGCCAGGGCGGCCAGGGCGTAGTAGAGCGGCGGCTGGAGGATCAGCTCGTGCGACACCCGTGCGGTCGCGGCGTCGAGCGGCGGCCGTCCGGGGTGCGCGCGCAGGTACAACGCGTAGCGGTAATGGGCGCCCGAGTCCGGGCCTTCGAAGGGCGGGGTGAGGGCCATGTAGACGCCGGCCACCAGCGCCAGCGCGCACAGCAGGCCGGCGACGGAGCGGTGCTCGACGGCGAGGCGGGAGAACCGACCGGGTGCACGCATGGCGCTGAGGATATCACACCCCGTGGGTCGACCCGCGAGTTGGTGATCGCCCGTCCGCGTGCTACACGTTGAACACGCCGGTCACCCATGGGGCCTTCCATGCGCACTTTCCTGCAGCTCAAGCGTGCCGACATGCCACCGCTCCCGCCCGAGATGGCGGGCGACGACGTTCGGTTCCCCGAGTCGCTCGTGGCGCACTTCGTCGCGGCGTACACGACCCCCGGCGCGGTCGTGTTCGACCCATTCGCCGGGTTCGGGACGACCCTCCGGGCAGCCGAACGGATGGGGCGGCAGGGCTGGGGGCTGGAGTACGACGCGCGGCGGGCGGCGTTCGCGCGCGCCGGGCTGGCGGCCCCGGAACGCTTGATCCACGGCGATGCCCGCGCGCTGGCCGACTACGCGTTCCCGGCGGTGGACCTGGCGCTGTCGTCGCCGCCCTACATGCTGCGCGAGGACCCCGAGAACCCGCTGACGGCCTACACCACACCCGGCGCCGGTTACGCGGCCTACCTGCGCGACCTCCAGGCGGTCTACGCCCTGTTGGCCGGACGGCTGGCGCCGGGCGGGCGTGTCGTCATCGAGGTTGCGAACCTCAAGAGCGACGCCGGCGTCACGCCGCTGGCCTGGGACGTGGCACGGCACGTTGGCGCGGTGCTGGCCTTCGAGGGGGAGGTCGTCATCGGTTGGGATGCGTACGGCTACGGCTACGATCACAGCTACGCGCTGGTGTACTGCGCGCCATGATCCCGCATCGGCGGCGCGCCCGGCGTACGGCGCGAGGCGTCGGGGCGCCCCGGCGCAGGTGCTGGACTTCCCGGCGCTGCCTGTGCCGACCGCCGAGTGCCATCTCGCCCGCCTAGCGGCGAGCGCCGGTCCCGGCGCGGCGTGCCCACGGCACGTACAGGCTCCAGCGCGTCGGCCTCGGCGTGGCCGTCGGCTCGGCGCCGACCGTCACCGTGACCGCGCCGGTGACCGCGCCATGCCGGGCCGAGATCCGCAACGGCCCGGAGCCCTGGCCAACGGCCAACCGCGCCGCCACCGCGCCGCCCACCGTCGGCAACGCGATGGTGGGGTCGCCGCCGGGCCACTCGCCGCGCTCGGCCGCCAGCGTGATCGGCCAACGGTCCGCGACCGGGTTGGCGCACGCGTCCGTGACGAGAACGGAGATGTCGGCCGTACCGTCCCAGGCCACCTCGAGCGGGTCCGCCGACACGACGATTCGGCCGGGCGGGCCGGCGAGCAGAACCACGTCGGCCGTGCGCGCCAAACTGCCGAGGCGCGCCGTGACCGTCGCCGGCCCGGCGGCGCTGCCGGCCCGCAGCATCACCGCCGCCTTGCCGCCGAGGGTCGAGGCGGTCGTGGAGGAGAGCTCGCCCCCCGTCGCCTCCCACGCGACGACGGATCCGTCCGCAACCGGGTTGCCGGCGCGGTCCGTCGCCGACGCCGTGAGCTGGATGACGTCGGTGCCGCACACCGTGGCGGTGTCGTGGCTGGCCGTCAACGCGAGCGTCGTCGCCGGTCCGGGGCTTACCCGCGTGGCCCAGACGGCGGCGTTGTCATCGGTGAAGGCGTCGCGCTGCTGGCTCGTGGCCTCCATCGACACCGTGTAGGTCGTGCCGGCGCGTGCGTCGTCGGGCACCGCGGCCGTGACCGTGAAGCGCTGCTCGGACCCGGGCAGGAGCGGCTGTTCGAGCGCCCAGCGGACGGTGTCGCCGGCGCGGGACGCGGGCGGCGGATCGACGCGGACGACGGGCAGGCCCTCGGGAAGGCGGGCCACCACGGCGACGTCCGTGGCGGCGTCGTGCACCGACGCATTGCGCACTGCGAGCTGCCAGGCCACGGGCTCGCCGGGCGCAGCGGTGACGGGTCCGCTGACGCTGGCGCGAAGGTTGACGCCCTTGAGGCGGACGCCGGCCGTCAAAGCCGTGTTGTTGAAGGGCTCGACGTCGTGCGCCGCGGTCCCGATCTCCGCCACGAGCTGCAGCACGCTCTCCGGCGGCGCATCGGCGTCGATGCCGAGCCACAGCCGGAAGGCCTGGTTTTGCCGGTAAGGACCGTCGAACGCCCATCGGAGCACGGGCGTGGCGCCGTCGAAGCCACCGAGCGGGCGCAGCGACGTGCCGAACTCCGGCTGCCAGTGATCGAACCGGGTGTAAGCCGGCAGCGTGGCCGTGATGACCGTGTCGGTGACCTGCGCCGCCTGGTGGTTGCCGAACGTGACGAGGTAGGCCAGCTGGCCGCCCGGCCGGATGGCGCTGTTCTCGGCGTCCAGGGTCAAGTCGACATAAAGATCGGGTGCGTGGATCTCACCCTTCTCGGAGCGGACGAGGTCCACGGCCGACGCCTCGGCCGTCGTGGTGGTGATGGCCGAACGGAAGAACAGCGTGTCGAAGCCCGTCCACGGTGTGGTCGGCTCGCGCTCGACGTCGGCCCGCAGCGTGACCGTGACGGTCTGTTGGGGCGCCATGTCGGGCAGCGACCACGTGTGGCGCGTGTAGCCCTGGCTCGGCGCTTTCGGGAGGTTGGCCCGCTCGGCGATGGGTTGGAGCGGCTGGGAGCCGGTCACGTCCCGCAGGCGCACCCGCTCCTCCAACGCCGTGCCCAGCACCACGCCGCGCGCCTTGGCGGGGCCGGTGTTGCGCACGGTGACGACATACGTCACGGGGTCGCCGGGGAAGATCTGCGCCGTCGGCGCGGCGCCCCGCGGCCCGCTGAGGCGGCTGCCGATGACGAGGTCGGTGGGCTGGACGTGCACGGTCGCCTGGCCGCGCAGCGCGCCGGCCGTGGCCGCGATCACGAACGCGCCCGGCGCAGGGCCGGCGGTGAACGCGGCGCCGGCCAGGCCGCCCGACGTGGTGGTCGATGGGCTGTCGAATCGGCCGCCGGCGCACTCGAACGCCACGCGCACGCCGTCGTCGACGGGGTTCCCGAAGCGGTCGTCGACGCTCGCCCAGACTTGGGTTCGACCGTCGTCGACGGCCACATCGGAGCGTTCCAACGACACCCGCACGGTGGCCGGCACGTCGGGCCGCAGCGTCACCCGCACGCCGCTGGCGACGTCGCCGGCGCCGGCCGTGATCAGGAACGTGCCGGCACCCGTGTGCCGCCATCCCATGGCGGTGCGACCGCCGATCGTGGCCGCGGTCGGCGCCGCGAACACGCCGCTCGGCGCGCTAAGCGCCACTCCCGTTCCGTCGCGCACGGCGTTGCCGAAGGCGTCGCGCACCTCGACCGCGAGCGTCACGGTCTGGCCGACGGTTGCGGTCGCCGGCTCGGGGACGATCCTCACGCTGTCGGGTGCACCGGGTTGGACCATGACCGTCAGCCGGTCCTGCGCCGATTGCGCCTGCGCCGTCAAGACCGCCGCGCCCGCCGCCGCGCCGGGCCGCCACGCGAACACCGCGCGGCCGCCGCGTGTGGGCGACGCCGCGGGTTGCACCTGGCCGAGGCTCGCGGAGAGCTGCACGGGCGTGTCGTCGACGACGGGGTTGCCGGCGGCATCCCGCACGTCCGCCACGACCTCGACGGACGTCCCGACGCTCACCTCGGGCGATACCCCGAGCTGAACCGTCCGAGGGGGGCCGGCGATGACCGAGGTCACGGCCGTGGCGGCGTTGTCGGCCGGCACCGCGTCCACGGCCGCCGAACCGATCGCGGCGCGGTTGACCAGCGTCGCGCCCGCCGCCAGGCCGGCGGACGCCCGCGCCCGGACCTGGATCACGCCCTCGTCCCCCGCCGGCAGGCGACCGAGGTCCCATGTCAGCGTCCCGTCGCCGAGCACCGTCGCCGCCGGGCTCGCCGAGACGAAGGTCATGCCGGCCGGCAGCGTGTCGGTGACGCGGGTGCGCGGCGCCAGGCCGGTGCCGCGGTTCGCGTAGGCCAGCGAAAAGTCCGCCGTGCCTCCGGGCGCCGTCTGCGGCGGGCCGGTCTTGGTCAGGCGCAGGTCCGGCACCACCACGACGAGCGGGATTGCGACCGCGACGTTGTTGCCGAGATTCGCATCGACCGTCGCGGCATCGGCCTGCACGACGTGGAACACCGTGCTGCCAGGAAGGGCGTGCCACGGGACGCGCGTGACCACGTCGAAGGATGCCGACCACACCCCCGGAACGCCCGGCCGGCGCCACGCGACGCCGCCCGGCAGATCGATGCGCGTGAAGCCGTGCACGGCCGCCGAATCGTCGACCCAGGCGGAGCCGGCGCCGAGCGTGGCCGTGACGACGACCGAATCGGCGGCCGATTGGCTGACGTTGTGCAGCGTGATGGTGTGGGTCACGACCTCACCCGGCCGAACGTCGGGCGCCGCCGTGCCGATCTCGACCCGCAGGTCCGACGGCGTGACCGTCAGCGCGTGCGACGCGCCGTTGTCGTCGGGCTCGTCGTCCGGGGTGGCCGCCCGCACCACGACGGTGGTCGGCACCAGGCTCCCCGTCGGCGCGTTGGCCGGGATGCCCGCCGCCACGCCGATGCTGCGCGCCGCGCCTGGGGCAAGCGACGGGATCGTCCATCGGACGGCGCCGGGAGCGACGAGCTGGCCGCCGTCGGATGCGGCGGCAAACGCCAGCGGCGCGCCGAGCGTTGCCGTGACGACCACGTCCGTGGCCGCCGCGGTTCCGGTGTTGGTGATGGCGATGCGCAGATCGACCCGACCGCGGGGCGCGGCGTGGCGGGGTCCGTGCAGCGACACCCCGAGGTTGGCGCCCGAGTCCGCCTGCAGGCCGGTCGGGGAGGATGGGCCGTGGTTCAGGCCGAGGGACAGCACGGCCACGGCCGTCGCCAGCAGGGCGGCGACGGCGGCAAGGATCGCGAGGGAGCTCGCCCGCATCCGTGCGCCACCCGCCGCCACCAGAGGCGGCGGCACGAGGCGGGCGTCGCGGACGGGGCCCAGTGAGCGCGGGGCCAGGCTTGGGTCGGGAACGTGCATGGCGGGCCGAATCGGTCCTCGGGCGGAGCAGCGCGCGTCCGTGCAGGGCCTCGACGACGGGTCCCTCGGGCCGCGATCGATGCACACGAACGCCGCCCGCCTGCCGGATGCGGCCGCCAAATAGATAAGACGGCGGCCGCGGACCGCCGTTACGGTGAGGAGCGCCCGCCGCGGGACATCGCCGTCACGGCCTCCCCGAGCACCGGTCAATCGCCGTTCTCGACAAGCGGAAGGTACGTGCGAGCGCGCTCCGCGACCACCTCGGCCCACGCGGCGAAGGCGGTGCCCTCGGCGTCGGCAACGCGCATGGCGTTCACCACGCGCTCCCGGCCCGAGAAGCGCGCCTCGAAGCGCACGACGGAGGCGCCGCCGGCTGCGAGCGGGCCTTCCCAGCGCAGGCTGCGCGAAGCTGGGTCCCATTGCGGCGCTGGACCCGACGACGACTCGGCCGAGCCGTCGACGAAGGTCAGGCCGTCCGGAAGCGCGTCGACGACCTCGACGTCGGCCGCCCGGCGGCCACTGTTGACGGCCCGCAGCTCGAACGTGACGACCGCGCCCGTGCGGGCGACCACCGGGATGGCCCGGATCGTCGACGACGAGAGATCCGTCGCTTCGAGGCGCGCGACATTCCACAGGTCGACCGGCGGAACACTGCCGCTGCGCGTGCGCACTGCGGCGTGGGTCACGATTCGTGCGCCCACGGGCAAGTCGGGCCGCAGACGGAGCGACCACGAGATGAGCCGCGGCATGCCGATCGGCACGCCCCCACGCCAGCGCGCGCTGCGCGAGACGGCGTCGACGTTCCAGTCCGAGCCGGGCGGGGAAGGCTCGAACGCGGCGCCGTCGGGCACGTCGACCTCGACCTCGGCATCTCGCGCGTCCACCACGCCGAGCGCCCGCAAGCTCACGGTGTATCGCACCGTAGACCCGGCCGTAGCATGGGAAGGCGTGCGGGCGATGCCGGCGTCGAGCACGAGTCGGTTGGCGATCGTGCTTGCGCCGAACGACCGTGCCGTGTCGCCGGTCAACAGCCGAACCACATGCCCCACCGCCCGGTTGGCATCGAGGGTGTGGCCCACCCGCGCCGGTATGTTGAGCCATGCCCAGGCTCCCGGCGGATCGAGCTCCGTCGTGTACCCTGCCAGCGTGACGTGATCCGGTACCTCGAGCATGTGGCCGTCCGGCGCGCGTAGGCCAACCAACGTGCCGGCCAAGTCCGCCTCCGGCCCATAGCCGAACGCAACGCGCCCTTCGGGCCGAAGCTCGAGCGTGGTGCTGGCGTTGGGATTCCCTGCCGCGTCCGGCCACATGAACACGGTGCGGTCGCCGTCCCGCCGAATGGTGGGCGCGGGCGATCGCGGCGGCGGCGAGTCGCCGGGCCGCAGACGCGCCGCGATCGACGGCACCGGCGGCAGGTCGGGACCGGATGGATCAACAGCCACGAACGAGACAAGCCCGTCGGTCACCCAAGCCTGGGTATAGACTTGGCGGTAAAAGGGGAACGCCAACCCGAGCTCAACCGGTCCGCGCGTGCCCGTGGCCGGATCGACAGGGGGGAGTGGATGACCCGGCACGGGCGAGGCAGCCGGTCCACCCAGCCGGGGCCGGTACTCGGTCCCCGAGATCGGCGGCACCTGAACGCGCCATCTGACCGTCCCGGGCTGCACCTCCACCGTGCCGCCGCTCGCGCGAACCGCATCCACGAGCGGCGTCAACGCGGGTGAGAGGCTGTCCACCAGCTCGACGTCGGCCGCCGCGTTGCCGTGATTGCCGACCAGCAGGGTCGCGCTGAGCACCCCCCCGGAGCGCGGTGTCGCAGGCCACAGGACGATCCGCGATCCGTCGAGCACTGCGCGGCGCACCTCGACCGTCCATGGAACGGCGGTCACCGAATGCGGCGGCGACCACCCGTCGGCGATGGTGGCCGTCAGCACACGGGGACCGGGCGCGGCGTCGCCGGCGACCCACAGCCGCACGGTCACGTCGCGCGTGGCGCCGGGTTCGACGGTGCCGGTCCAGACGAACGCGTCGGCCGCCGTCGACGCGCCACCGCCGGCGTCGACCGTGATCCCGTCCGGCAGGGGAATCGACGCCGTGGCGCGCGCCTCGACCGGCCCGACGTTGATCAGGCGCAGCGTCGCCGACAACGGAACGCCGGCGCTCGCGATCGCAGGCGGGTCGGCGAAGTGCGTCGCGCCGAGGTCCGGACCGCCGACGAGGATGGCGCCGGTGCGCGTGATGACCTGGTCGATCCCGTCGCGGAGCGTGGCGGTGACCACGTGCGTGACCCCGCGCCGGTCGGCAATGCGCCCCGCCAGCGTCACGGTGACCGGCATGCCAGGGCGCAGCCCGCCCGACCATCCGGCGCGCCGCAACGCATCGCCGTCCCACCAGACGTCACCTCCCGAGGCGGCGAGCGTGTTCGAGATCGGCGTGAGCCCGTCGGGCAGCGCCAGCCATGCGCTGGCGCCATCGGCCGCGACCGGCCCCACGTTGTCCAGCCGCAGGGTCACCGACACCGGTCCACCGATGGGACGTCGCGCCGGTGCGAGCGCAAGCCGGGATGCCGCGAGCGCAGGGGCGCGGGGTTGAACCACGGCCGTCGCCGTGGCACGATAGGCGTTGGCCTCGAGCGTGGCCGTGATGGGAAGCCGGGTCGCGCCACGGCGATGGCCGTCCAATCGTGCCGCGATCGACCACCGGCGCACTTCGCCGGCCGCGAGCGGCCCCGACCACGACAGCGCGCCTCCCGAACCCGGTGCCCAATCCCCGTCGGGTTCCAGCACGATGCCGGGCGGGGGGAGAATGCCGCCCGTCACCGCAGCCGCCGACCGCCCCGCGCGAGCGGTCAGCTCCAGCCTGAACGCGTCGCCGGGGCCGACGGAAGCCGGCGCGACGAGCGATACCGAAGGCGGCTCCAGCCAGCCGATGAGGCGGTCGAACATGCGAGCCAGAGCGACGCGCCCGCCGGCGCTCTCGGGCCCGAAGGCGAGGTAGATGCGCCGACCATTGGCATCTGCCGTGGCGAGGCCCGCGATCTGGCCATCGGGGAACATCAGGATCGGCTGCACGGTGCCGGGCTCCGCCTCCGGCGCCGGCAGCACCGCATCGGGGAGCACGCCGCGCCGGCCCTTCTCGGCCCCGCCCGGCCATGCGAGGCCGAGGCTCAACCCTTCCAGCGGACCCACCCCCAAGGCTCGGAGCTCGCTGCCGGCCACATCGCGCACCAGTGCCGCACCGAGAATCCGGCGATAGAAGGCCGGTGCGAGCCCCGTTCGGCGCGGCGTGGCGGCGTCGAACGCGCCGACGTCCTGTCCGGTCAAGAGCAGGCGCCCGCCCTGGGTCACGAACGTCGCCAAGGCATCGGTGACAGCGCTGTCACCCCGCAAGAGATCCAGCCGTCCCGGGGAGTTGTAGCCATGGGACCACACCACGACGTCGAAAGCGGCCAGGTCGGCTGCGGTGGGCGCCGCGGCGAGCCGGTCGACGGTCCACGCCGCGTGCGGATAACCGCCGTCGTCCAGCGCGCGGCGGATGTAGGGACCGATCCGCTCTTCGTCCCATGCGTCGGCATCGACGAAGAGGATTCGCGGCGCCACCGGCAGGACGACGTCGAGCCCGGCGCTGCCCCCGGGCACGGCCACGAGCGTGCGCGAGATGGCCTGATGCGCATCGGCGGAGAACCGCAAGGCATGGGTGCCGGCCGGCAGGGCGAGCGAGTAGCGGCCGGCCGCGTCGGCCTCGGCCGCGCCCCCGGCGATGCCCGCCACGTCGACCCGCGCGTGCTCGGGGATCCCCCCGGCGGCCGACCCGATCGTGCCATGGACGACGGCGGCCGGCGCCGCGCTCAAGACGAAGTCGACGGCAAGCGTCTCCCCGCGGCGCACGTCGACACGCCGCGCCTGCACGGCGTGTCCGAATGCCGCGGCCGCGAGCTGCCACGTGCCGGACGGCAACGCCACGTCGAACCGCCCGTCATCGTCGGTCACCGCCGACCACGGCGCGGTGGCCGCGCGGGCCCCTTCGGCCCTGACGGCGGCGCCCGAAAGGGATCGTCCTCGTGCATCGACGACGCGACCGGCGACCCGCCCGGCATCGAGCGCGAGCACCGCCGCGGCGAACACGTCGAGCGTCCCCCAGCCGCTGTCGAGGTCCGGGCCCGGCGGCCCGGCGTCGCGGGCACCCGCGCGGAGGAATCCGGCGAGATCGTCCGGCGTGAGCGAAGGGTCGAGGCCGCGCAGCACCGCCGCGGCGCCCGCGACGTGCGGCGCCGCCATGCTGGTCCCGTCGAAGCTGGCGCTGCCCCCCCCGGGCCACGTCGACACCACGTCGACGCCGGGGGCGACCAGGTCGGGCTTGACGCCTGCGTGGAAGCCCGGACCGCGGCGCGAGCGCCACCACAGCATGCCGCGTGCATCGACGGCGCCGACGGCCAGCGCCAGCGGGTGCCCTCCCGGCGCCAGCACCGCGTCCCACACCGTGCCGATGTCGGCGTTGCCTGCCGCGAAGACCGCAAGGATGCCCGCCGCTCGCCATGCCTCGACCACGGCGTCGAACAGCGGGTCGGCGCTGTTGTCGAGACCCCAGCTGCCGTTGACGATGTCGGGCGCCAGGTCCGGGCGGGGGGACGTGCCGTCGAGCCGTGTCGGCGCGAGCATCCACTGCGCGGCGCGCAGCAGCACGGTGTCGCTGGAGTCGCCGTCGGCGTCGAAGGCCTGGGCGGCGATCCAGCGTGCGCCGGGCGCCACACCGTACGCTTCATCGGCGAACCGCCCGGCGATCAGACCGGTGACGTGGGTGCCGTGCCCGTTGAGGTCGACCGGCTCGGATGCGCCGCGCGGCGATGCGAGGTCGATCCAGTGGTGGTGATGGCCACCCGGGCGGCCTCGGTACGACGGCGACAGAGCGGGGTGACGCCAGTCGGCACCGGTGTCGATGACCCCGACCGTGGCACCGCCACCCGTGGCTCCCAGTGCGCGCCAGGCCCGCGGCGCGGCGACGGCGTCGAGGTTCCAACCGCCCGGCCGCGGCCCGACGTCCGCCTGACCGGCCGGCCAGCGGTGGCTGACCGTGCCGTCGATGCGGTGGCTGCGATCGGCCTGGATCGCGGCCACGCCTGGAGCCCGTGCGAGCGCGTCGACGGCCGTGCGGTCGCCGGTCACGGCGATCACCCCGAAGGCCGGGAAGCGCTCCGCGCTGGAGACGGCGCCCGATCGCGCGAGGCGCTCGAGCTCGGTGTCCAGCCCGGCGGCGCGGGCGGCGCCTGCCTCCAGCAGGCGCTGCGTGGCCGCGATGCGTGCGCGCCGGTCGCGGGGAATGGGCGCCGCCGCGAACGGTTGCGGCGGAGGATTCAACCTCACGAGGAAGCGTGCCGGCCCGGCGGCGGTCGCCGACCGCACGGCAGCCGCG
>QEVT01000116.1 GCA_003576755.1 bacterium
GGCGGCCGAGCGCACGGCATCCTCGATCGCCGCGCCGGCGTCGGTCGCGGCGACCGGCGCCTGCGACACGCGGTAGACCATCAGCCCGGCGCCGAGCGCGCCGGCGCACAAGAGGGCGAGGGCGGCGAACAGGCCGAGCCCGAAGACCAGGCGGCGTTCGTTGGGGGTCATGGGGGATCCTCCGGGCGCGCGGCGCCCAAACGCGGCATGCCGCCCGCGCGTGCGGGCGGCCGGGCCGCTGGTTGCATCAGTACGTCAATTGTAGGCGATCTCGGCGGCGCGGGGGCCGCCCTTCGCCCGGAGGGCTGGGGGTTCAACGGTCATTTCAACGCTGATGGACCCGAGTATGCCGGTGCGGCGTGAAGGGCCGCTGAGCGCAAGCTGAGGGGTTGGTGAGGATGCAGCGGGACGGTGTATCATCGTCGCCGCCATGGACATCGACGTCCTCGTCTTCATCCAGCGCCGGCCGAACGGCCGGTACCTCCTCACGGTGCCGGCCCAGCCGGACGTGTCGGTGATCGGCCCGACGCTCACGGAGTGCAAGGAGGAGGCGACGCTGGCGTTGATCCAGCGCCTCGAGGACATGGAGCCCGACGAGGTCGAGGCGCTCGCCGCGCGGTCCGGCCACGCGCTCACCCGCCGGTCCTTCGAGGTGCGCCCCAAGCGCGGCGACGGCCGGCGGCGGCGCGAGCCGTACACCCTGGCGGTGAGCCTCGTGCTGACGCCGGGCGACGACCGGATCATGGTCCAGGCGCCCCGCCTGCGGGAGCCGGACACGCGGCGGCCGCTGACGTTCTTCGTCCGGAACCGCGACGAGCTCGACGCCGTCGCCCAGGCCGAGGTCGCCGAGTACTTCGCCGACGTGCCGCTCGAGGCGCTGCCGGACTACCAGGCCGCGCGCCACGAGGACATCGACACGCTCGGCGTGTCGTTCAAGCCGAAGTCGCCGGTACGCTCCGCCGCCGAGAAGGTCGAGGCGTCGGCGTCGCACTTCTGGGCGCTGCGGGCCAGCGGGATCAACCTCACCGCCCAGGCCAAGGAGGGTCAGCTCGGGCGCGCCTACCGCCGCGAGGCGATCGTCGAGCAGGTGCTCTCCATCCTGGCCGCGGCGCAGCGGCCCAGCCTGATCCTCACCGGCCCCGCCGGCGCCGGCAAGACCGCCATCGTGCACGAGGTGGCGCGGCGCATCCAGCGCAAGGAGTGCCCCGAGGCCCTCCACGACCGCCAGCTCTGGGGGGTGACGGGCGCGTCGCTCCTGGCCGGGATGGCGTTCATCGGCCAGTGGCAGGAAAAGCTGACCGACCTCGTGCGCGACGTCCGCAAGCACCGCCACATCCTCTTCGTCGAAGACGTCGCCGGGCTGGCCGACGCCGGGCGGTGGTCCAAGAGCGACGAGAACATGGCGCAGTTCCTCAAGCCGTACATCCAGTCCGGCGACGTCGTCATCCTCGGCGAGAGCACGCCCGAGCGCCTGCGCTACAGCGACCGGCTGACGCCGGGCTTCGTGTCGCAGTTCCGGAGCGTCGCGGTCGATCCGCCGGGCGTCGACGACACGTTGAGCATCCTGACGAGCGTGTCGCACCGCATCGAGAAGGCCGAAACCGTGCGCCTCCAGCCCGCGGCGCTCCACGCCGCCGTCGAGCTGACGACGCGCTTCATGCCCTATCGCGCCCAGCCCGGCAAGGCGATCCGCCTGCTCGAGCAGGCGGCCGCGGACGCCGCGCAGGCGCGGACCGGCACGGGCGACGCGCGCCGGGCGCTCGACCGGCGCCACGTCGTGGCCAGCTTCACCCGCCAGACGGGCCTGCCGGAGAGCATGCTCACCGACGCCCGGCCGCTCGACCTCGACGCCGTGCGGCGCCACTTCGCCGAGCGGGTCATCGGGCAGCCCGACGCCGTCGACACCATGACCGACCTCGTGGCGGTGGTCAAGGCCGGGCTGCACGACCCTCACAAGCCGCTGGGGGTGTTCCTGTTCATCGGGCCGACCGGCGTCGGCAAGACCGAGATGGCCAAGACGCTGGCGGCCTACCTCTTCGGGGACGCCGCGCGCCTGGTGCGGTTCGACATGAGCGAGTACATGGACCCGGCGGGGCTGCGCCGGCTGATCGGGGTGCCCGGCAGCGACGCCGAGGGCGAGCTGACGGGCAAGGTGCGGGCCCAGCCCTTCTGCGTGGTGCTGCTCGACGAGATCGAGAAGGCCGACGTGCAGGTCTTCGACCTCTTCCTCCAGGTGCTGGGCGAGGGCCGCCTGACGGACGCGACCGGCCAGACCACGTCGTTCCAGAACGCGATCATCCTGTTGACCTCCAACCTCGGCGCCGGCGCCCGCGAGCAGCGCGCGCTGGGCCTGGCGGCCGACGGGCGGCCGGCCGGGGCGATGGACGACGCCGGCTACTGGCGCGGCAAGATCGAGCAGTTCTTCCGGCCCGAGTTCGTCAACCGCATCGACCGGATCGTCGTGTTCCAGCCGCTGGGGCCCGAGGTCATGCGCCAGATCGCGCGCCGCGAGGTCGACGCCGTGCTGGCCCGCGAGGGGCTGGCGCGCCGCGGCATCCTGGTCGAGGTCGACGACCCCGTGCTCGACCTCCTGGTCGACGAGGGCTTCACGGCCAACTACGGGGCGCGGCCGCTCAAGCGGGCCATCGAGCGGCTGGTGGTGGTGCCGCTGGCCCGCTGGCTGGCCCAGCGCACCGACGAGGGTGGGCTCGTGCGGCTGCGGCGCGAGGGCAACGCGGTGGCGCTGGCCGCGCGGGCGCCGGGCGACGACGAGGCCACGGCCACGGTCGAGCTGGGGGGTGCGACGGCGGGGAGGGCCACGACCCGCCGCATGAGCGACAAGGCGCTGGTCGAGGGCTTCGCCGCGCTCCGGATCCGGCTCCATGCCTGGCGCGAGCACGAGGACGTCGTGGAGCTCGCCGGCGACCGCGCGCTGGCGCTGGATGTCATCAACACCGCGCTGTGGAAGACCGCCGCCGGCGACAGGGTCGGCGCGTACCGGACGTTCAACCGCCTGGACCGACTGCTCAAGCGACTCGACCAGCTCGCCGACCGCGCGGAGTACCTCGAGGAGCTGGCCGGGCTTGTGCACCGCCAGCGCGACGCGCGCTACCGCAAAGACCTGGCGGCGAGCTACGCCCGGCTGGTGCGCGACGTCGACTTCCTCGAGGTCGAGCTGTTGACGGCCGGGGAGGACGATGCGGACCGTGCCGTGGTCTTGCTGCGCCCCGTCGGCGCGCGGCTGGCGGACGGCGACGCGGCGGTCCCGGTCACGCGGCTGGCCGGGATGTACGGCCGCTGGGCGCTGCGCAAGGGGTACGCGGTCGACGTGGCGACGCTGGCGCCGCTCGAGATCACCCCCGAGGCGCTGGCGACGGCGCGCAAGCGGGCGCTCGACCACGTGGCCGCCCACCGCGCCCGGGTCATGACGCGCGACGCCGCCCAGGGTCTGTATCCCTACGTCTGGAACCCGCTGGCCGCCGGCGACGGGGAGGGACTGGTCAAGGAGCTGGCGACCTTGCCGGCGGTCCGCGAGATCGCGATCGTCGCGGAAGGCGCCAACGTCTTCGGCTTCCTCAAGGGCGAGCAGGGCATCCACCGCTTCGAGGACCGGCGGCCGGGCGGGGGCAAGGCGCAGGCGCTCGTCGAGGTCCGGGTGAAGCGGCCGTGGCACGACGACCCGCTGTTGTGCGAGCTGTACGTGCGCGGCCTGCGGAGCCGCGAGGCGGTGGAGGTGGTCGGCGCGATGCCGGCGCCCGAGCCCGACGCGGAGGGCGCCGGCGACCCGGAGCAGGTGGCGCGGGTCTACGACCTGGCGGGCACGCGCGCGGCGCGCGACCCGCGCACCAAGGTGCGCCACGCCGACGTCAAGGCGGTGCTCGACGGCGACATCGACGACTTCGTGCTGGGCTGGCTGCGGTGGGAGCGGGAGGCGGGGGATGGGGATGGGGGGGAGGATGAGGACGTCTAAGACATGGCGGCGCGCCGGGATCACGGCGGGATCATGCGTCGGATGCGATTGGCCCCAATTGAAACGCTAGGGCACGACCTCGAACCCCGATCCGCCTGTCACTTGGTACGCAAAGAAGTGGCGATCCAAGGAGAACACACGCCGTTGAGCCAGGCTGTCGGCCGCGGCGACGATGGATGCGTCCGCGAGGTCCATCGGAATGTCACGATAGACACGCATGAGCTCGACCATCTGTGCGATCTCGGCCTCGGCCGGCACGTGCAATCGAAGCCTGCCTGCTCGCCACAATTCCCAGAGTGCGACCTGAGCCGGATAGCCACCGGCGCGATGGACGAGGTACATTGCCTCTGTAAAGCAAGGCCATGTCGTCACGAGCGGCTCAGCCGGTAGTCGCTTGGCCGCAGCGATGCATTGGGCATGATTGGGGTCGTTGCGGTTGACCAAGGCCACCAAGGGACCGGTATCGGTCAGGATCACACGTGTCCCAACCGCTGCTTGTCTTCGAGGCCGGCGAGGAATCGGGCGTCCGTGTCTTCCGACCAAGCTTCGTTGCTACCGGCAATGGTCCCAACGTACCCAGAGAGCAGATCAAAGAGACATCGGTCGCCCTGTGCCGATGCATCGAGCTCGAGACGGGGCGGAAAGAGTGTCCGAAGACCCTCTATGGCCAGCTTCTCTGGGGTGGTCCCCCGCAGCCGGGCTTGCTCGGTGATGCGCGCATCGACGTCCGCCGGCAGTGTGATAACGGTCATGGCTGCACCTCTCCGAATGGCGCCAAGGATGATACGTTTGCTCCTATCGGTCAAGAGCAAGTTCCGGCGCCGCGCCCCTTCACGGTCTGACGCCGGCCTCGCGCAAGCATGCGTCGAGCCACGCAGCGGCGGCGCGGTGACTGAGGGCGCGAAGGTGAGGGCGGCCGGGTAAAGGATGCCGAGCTCCTCGACGGGAACGAGGTCGTTGACGGAGGACACGCTCAGCCGGGCGACGTAACGCGGTCCGAGGAGCGGGCCAAGCTGACGCGTGAGCTGGCCGGCGAGCGACGGGTGCACATCCGGCCAGAGGTAGCCCTCGAGATAGGGGTCCATCCCCGGCAGTGGCGATGGCATGGAAACGTCCTCGGCTGCGGTTGATGGGCCGACGTCCGGGATCCTGTGGGGACAAGTCTGGCCCGGAGGATGGATGGTGGCCAGCAGCCGGGAACGGGCCCGTGCTGGTGCAGCGGGAACGCCGCCGTGTGGCCGATCCGCCGGGAGCCACATGCCCCAGGCGCCAGACCTACAGGCATCTGTTGCCAAGATCTCCAGAGAATGCAACCCCAATTGCCCATAGGACTTGGGCCGAGATCCCTGGCGGAATGTGCCGTACTGTCCGGCTCACGGTAAAGGGGTGGTTCGGGGAGAGGAAACGGGGCGCCCCGGCCGTCCGGCTGGCACGGTGTGCGGCGCGGCGGCGATGGGCCGCCTCGGCCGCGATCGCGGGGCGGTCGCCGTCCTTGCTGAGCATCATAGGGCGCTTTGTCACGGGGAGCAAACGAGAAGTGCGTGAGAGTCTACTGATACTCGCTCAAGTCGATCTCACATGCGAGATTAGACCAGATATGATTGAACATCGTGTTAAGCTGCTTGATTATGATTTGCCCTCCTGATGTAACGCGACTTAAGGTGAAAGTATCTGGAATCTGGCGTGAAGATAATCCCGGAAAGTCCTCTTGGGGAATGACAAACCCGAAATACGCTGAATGTTCATCGACTAGCGCAAAGTGCTGCATGGGTTCAAAGAGATAGGCACGAACTTCGATTGAACCAATGCGTCCTTCCTTCTGCATAAGCTTCAACTCCTTCATTGAACGAGAGAACTCAACCCCCAATTCGACTCGCTCAGCATCTGACTTCGGAAATCGCATGTTCGACGTGGCGCGACAATCCATTACCAGAATCCGAAGCTTGACGATGGAACTCCCACTCTCCCTCAGAGATCTTCCGTAAATCAATCCAGTATGAGTGAAGATGTCGATGGCTTCGTGATTCTTGCGCTCCTGAAGCAGAGATACAAAGCCATGCACGAATGATGTTGAAATAGATAAGTCTCTGGTGCCAACCGAGGATATCTTCTTGTCAATTGAACGGAACAGTAACAGAAGTGACCCAGCCAACAGCAATAGGCTTCCTCGTGCGTTCATGAATTGAGAGATCTTCGGGAATACGATCGAGCTCAGTTCCAACGCTACGAACATCACCAGAATACCATAAGTGGCACGCCGCTCGGCGCGATCCCAGAAGTCCTTTAAGTCAGACATGAAATTCCTCCTTTCCGGTCTCACTCTATCGTTGTGTGGCAACCAGAACACGAGCAGAATGCAGGAATGCATCGACTGGCAGCGGTTGGCACAAGGCTGCGGCTGACCATGAGTGTGCCGCAGTCTCTGCCAAATGGTGATGCGGGCGGGAAGCCCGCGTTACCTGGGAACACTCTGTGACGCGGCAGAAGCCGCGTCTCTAGGTGACTGATCCACTGCCATCTTTCTTAGATTGACCACTTTCCATACATCTGTCTGCTGCATGCTTCCGAGAACGTCCTTGAACCTAATGCTGTTGGTCACATCGACTTCATCGCTGTCTGGCTCAAGCAAGACTCGCTGAGCGCGAGCAATAAGCGGCCCATACTCACGCTCTGCACGAGTGACGATGAACCTGTGGTGTCGCCGCATGTCAGTCCGATCCGGTCCGTTCATGAAGTCCAACCACTTCAATCGTTGTGATCCATATGCTCCGCTCTCCGTCATCCCGAGAAGTCGCCATGAGGCTGCAAGGACGGAAGCTTGGACAACGCACACAGGATAGCGTGTGATAAACGCCTCATCAATGATATCCCAACGTATCAGTGTGGTCGCATTGCTTTGGGCAAGTTGAGAAATCGAGTTATCCAACCGTGCCACATTGATTGGCTGAGACAGATCTCCACATTCAAGAAAAGTGTCGAACTCTCTGCATGTAGCGACCTTGATCACAACACTACCTTGAGCCGCATCAATCGGGGTCCGAAACATGACGTACACGAGTGGGAATGCTACTGCGCTGTACTCCGCGTTGAGCAAATGAACCGCAGTCTCAAGAAGATACCTTGATGGCCCCTGTTCCAGATGACCTGCTAACGCGGTGAGGCCAACATCGATAGTGACTGTAGGTGTCGATGTTGCTTTTTCCTTGTTCTGTCGAATGTTATGCAGATGAAGCCGAATTGAGATAATTGCAATGAGTAGCGCAGGAACCCCAGTTAGGAGTGCAATCAATTGAACCAATTGTTCGATTTCCATCTCCGGCGCTCCCTGACTGATACACAGACATCAAGAGTATCTGTTACTTTCTCCTATACAGATTGAACCTTGGGAGCCGTCAAGAAACAAGCCACCCTGGGAGCACAACTTTCCAGGCGACACCAGACGAGGCTGGCCGGCAAGATGCCGGCATTCCCAGCAGTAGCCTTGTTGTTTGACGACTCCTTGGTCCGACCAATCTTGAATCCTTTGAGGCAGGTGCTTAGGGCGTGACACATCGTGTCGACGGAGGCTCCGCTCCTGGGGCCGCGGGCTTCCAGCCCGCCCGGATCATGCGGGCCAGAAGTCTGCGGTCCCAGGAGCATACGCGTTAGACAACTGCGCTGCGTCTGCGATGTGCGGTGGCCCCGGTCCTACTCCACCCTCCCGGACTACCGCCTCCGCTCACACCCCCATCACGGCGTCGCCGCCCCGGCCGCCCCGCTCGCCAGCCCCACCAGCACCAGGAACGCCGCCACCGCCGCCGCGAACATCGTGATCACCACGATCCCGATCACGCCCAGCAGGATCACCACCCACAGCGCCTTGTCCTTCGGCAGGTTCAGCCCCGACTGGATGCCCACGTACGTCAGGAAGAGCTGGTAGAAGAACAGCGCCAGCCCCCCCAGCCCCGTCAGGCAGGCCAGCGGCCCGATCCCGATCAGGTTGAGGATCGCCCCCGCCACCGACAGCGGCGCGTAGAACAGCGAGATGTCGTAGGCCAGCTCCCCGAACACCCCCGTGCCGCCGAAGCCGCGGCCCAGCAGGTAGGCCAGCCCCAGGAAGATGAAGAAGCCGATCAGCGTCGTGATCACGTTCGACACCGCCCCGCCCAGCATGCTCGGCGCCGCCTGCTGGCTCATGGCGGCCATCATCTGCCCGAACGGGTTGTCGCCGCCGAACTGTTCCTGCATCTGCGCCGCCTGCTCCTGCAAGTACGGCAGGTGCACGCGGTAGGTGATCGCGCCCAGCACGCCGCTGATCAGCGCGGCGACGGCCACGTAGATGGTGGCCGATTTGAGGTCGTCGCGCTCGTGCGCCTCGAACGTCTCGACGCGCGGCGAGCGCAGGATGGCCATACTGCTCTGGAACATCGCTTGAAGCACGGCAGGTCTCCTCCTTGAGGCGTGACGATAACAGGCACACGGGGTCGGAGGCGGTCCACGTGCTGGCGCTTGCGGACCCAACCGGGGGCGGACCGTCGCCGGCCAAGCCGGATGGTAACATGGGAAAGGCCGGCGCGCCAGCGTGGCGCGGGCTGAGGGCGTGACGCATCGCGCCGACATGGACGCCGTTCCTGGGAGCGCGCGCTTCCAGCCCGCACGCGCGTGGTGCAACCGCATCGCATCGGTGACGGCGGCTGACCAGATCCTCCCAGCCCGCACGCGCGTGGTGCAACCCCGCCGCGCCTGCCATCGGCCACGCCACGCGTCGTCC
The DNA here is from genome assembly GCA_003576755.1 of bacterium. Taxonomy (GTDB): domain Bacteria; phylum Chloroflexota; class Anaerolineae; order Epilineales; family Epilineaceae; genus UCB3. Next base: position 8,721 of record QEVT01000116.1, read on the forward strand.
CCCGGTCACGCTCCCCCCGCCCCCGACGTCCTTGACCGATGGTCCGCGCGGGTAGTATGTTGTACGCCCCAAACCCAAGGAGTCCGCCATGCCCATGCCCCGCCCCATCGTCCCCACCCCGCCCGGCCCCCGGCCGTCCCGCGGCGCCCGCCGGCTCGCCGTCGCTGCCGCGCTGCTCATGGCCGGCGTGCCGGCCGTCTCCACCGCCCCTGCCCACCCCGCCCACGCCCAGCCTCCGGCCGCCCAGCCCGGCGCCGGCGTCGCAACCCTGTACCTGCCCCGCGCCGACAAGCAGTGGATCGCCGAGACCGTTTCGCTCGGCGACCCCTATGCGCCGGGCCGCGGGAACCCCGGCTACGACGTCATCGCCTACGACCTGACCTTCGACGTCGTCGTCGAGACACCCGAATCCGGCACCCCCCGGGCGCGCTACCTGGCCGTGGCCCTCATCGACGCCGAGGTCACGGCCGAGCGCCTGGACCGCGTCAGCTTCGATTTCGGCGTGCCCGACGTGCGCGGCGCGTCGATCAACGAGGCCGAGGTGCCATGGTACAGCGGCGCGGGCAACAAGCTGTGGCTGGTGCCGCCCAAGCCGCTGCAGCGCGGCGATCCGCTCCTCGTCGCCGTGAGCTACGACGGCGCTACCGGCGCCGGGGGCGGCTTCAACATCCAGCGCACGTCCTCCCAGACGGCCCAGGTCTGGACGCCCCTGCGCAATCCGGGCGCGTGGTTCCCGGCCAACGACCATCCGAGCGACCGGGCCCGCGTGAAGCTGCGCGTCACGCTGGTGGACTCGCCGGGCTACGTGGCGGTGTCCAGCGGGACCAGTGACCCTGGCCGCCCCGGCGGGACGCGGTTCGACTTCCACGGCCACATGGCGCCGGGCGACCTGATGCTCAACATCGCGCCCTATACCGTGGTCGAAGACCGCGCACCCGGCGGGGCCAAGTTCCAGTACTACACCCTTCGGCCCGCCGAGCAGTCCGCCGTGCTGCGCGGCGCCCTGGCCCGGCAGCTCGACTTCTTCCAGAGCCGCCTGCACGCTCCCCACGGACACGAAGGGCCCATCAAGGTCGTCGAGTCCGGCATGAACGGCACCGCGAGCCTGCCCGAGCTTCTCGCCATCGGGCGGAACCAGCTCACGCAGCGCCGCGTGACCTACGAACGGCAATTCGCCAGCTTGATGGCCGCCCAGTGGCTCGGCCCGTTCATCGGCTTCGCCGGCCGGCGCGACGACCTGCTCGGCAGCGGGCTGACGACCTACCTCGGCATCCTCTACCAGGCCCGCGACCAGGGCCCGGAGCCCGTGCAGGCCCGCATGGCCGCCCTCGAGTCGAGCTTCGCGTTCACCGTCCCGCGCGACCTGCCGCTCGACGGCCTCCCGGCCGATGGCTCAGGCACGGCCGTGGCCGCCAACAAGGCGCCGTGGGCGTTTCACCGCCTGCGCCTCGCGCTCGGCGACGATGCGTTCTGGGCCAAGCTGCAGCACTTCGTCGAGATGTCGGAAGTCACTTCACCACAGTCGGGATCCGACGTCCTCGACTTCCTCGAGGCCGTCGTCACGAACAACCTCCGCGAGGACGACCCCGTCGCGGTCGCGTTCGACGCCGCCTTCCGCGCTGCCGACACCCCGCGCGTCAACCTCGCCTGGCGCCAGGCGCCCGACGGCAACCTCGTGGAAGTGCGCGTGTGCCAGCTCACCCCCACGCCGCAGGTCTTCCGCCTCCCCCTCGCCCTCCACGGCGCCGACCGCCGGATGGACTTCGGCATCGACGTCGCCCAGCCCGACCAGGCCTTCGAGGCGTCGTTCCCCGCGCGCCTGCGCGCCATCACCCCCGACCCCGCGCAGGTGCTGCTCGCCGACGTCGTCGTCCACCCCATGGGCGGCGACGCGCTCCCGCCGTGCGCCGCGCTGCCCGCGCCGGCCCTGGCGCGCGACGACGGCGCGGCGCCGCCGCACGGGGTCCCGCCAGACGCCGGTCCCGCGGACGCCGCGACGACGACGGACGCCGCGGCGGC
>QEVT01000117.1 GCA_003576755.1 bacterium
CGGCCGGCCGGTGTGGGTCGCCGGCAGCGTCGGGCCGCTCGGGGTCGCGGTCGCACCGGCAGGCGGCGCCGAGGAGGCGGCCGCGGCGGCGGCGTTCGCCGAGCAGGTGCGCGCGCTGGCCGACGGCGGGGTCGACGTCATCGTCGTCGAGACCATGCGGTCGACGGACGAGGCGCGCCTGGCGGTGGCGGCGGCCCGGACGGCGTGCGGGCTGCCGGTCATCGCCCTGGCCACGTTCGGCGAGGACGGGGTGACCGGCGACGGCCACGCCCCCGACGCGGTCGCCCGACTGCTGCAGTCGGCCGGCGCGGACGTCGTGGGCGCCAACTGCAGCACCGGCCCCGCGCAGATGCTCGACGTGGTGCTGCGCATGGCCCCCGCCGCGCGCGTCCCGATCGCGGCCATCCCCAACGCCGGCTTGCCCACGATGGTCGGCGGTCGCTACAGCTACACGTCGTCCCCGGCCTACATGGCCGAGATGATCGCCCAGATGGTCGCCGCCGGCGCCCGGATCGTGGGCGGGTGCTGCGGGACGACGCCCGAGCACATCGCGGCCATGGCGGCGACGCTCGCGACCGGGGCCGGCCAGCCGCGGGATGCACGCGCCGCACCGCGGCTGTCGTTCCCGGCGCGGGAAGTCGAGACCGAGGGCTCGCCCGAGCCTCCCGGCCCCACGGCCTTCCAGCGCGCGCTCGGCCGGCGCTTCACGGTGGCGGTGACGGTCGACCCGCCGCGCGGCTTCGAGGCGGCGGCCGTCCCGGCCGGCGTGCGCGCGCTCGTCGACGCCGGCCGTGTCGACGTCGTCGACGTCGCCGACAGCCCGCAGGCGCGCGCGCACGTCAGCGCCCTGGCCATGAGCGTCGTCGTGCAGGACCGCCTCGGCATCGAGGCGGTGCTCAACCTGGGTTGCCGTTACCGCAACGCCGTGGCCCTGCACGCCGAGCTCATGGGTGCGCACGCGCTCGGCGTGCGCAACGTCGTGGGCATCATGGGCGAGCTGCCGGCGCACGGCGACTATCCGGACGCCACGGTCGTCAACGACATCTCCGACGTGCGGCTCGTCGCGCTGATGGCGGCGTGCAACCGCGGCTCCGGCGGACGCGACGGCCAGGCCGCCGTGCCCGCCGCATTCCACATCGGCTGCCAGCTCGACCTCGGGGCCGTCGACCTCATGCGCGAGCTGCACCAGTTCCAGGCCAAGGTCGATGCCGGCGCCCAGTTCGCCTTCACCGACCCGGTGTTCGACCTCCGCCTCGTCGATGCCGCGCTGGCGCACCTCGGCGGCCGTTTTCCCATCCCCGTGTTGGCGGGCGTGCTGCCGCTCTGGAACGCGCGCCACGCCGCCTACCTTCACAACGAGGTGCCGGGCATGGAGATCCCCGCCGCCGTTCTGCGGCGCATGGCCGCCGCCGGCGACGACGGGCGGGCCATCGGCGTGGCCATCGCGGTCGAGACCATCGCTGCGCTCGGCGACGCCGTCGCCGGCGTGCGGCTGATGGCGCCGTTCGGCAAGCACGGCGTCGTCGCGGCCGTGCTCGACGCGCTGGCCGTCTCTGGACCGGCGGCGGCTGACCGCCACCTTCATCCCGAGGCGCCGCCGCATGTGAACGCGGTCGGGCCGGCACCGGCCTCGGCCGAAGCCCGAGGCTCGCCGTGACGCGGCCCGCCAGGGGTGGCGCGGCGGCCCCGGCGGCAAAGTCTGAACGCCTGTCGACCGAGACGCCGACGGAGACGCCGATGAGCATCCATGTAAAGCTGTTCGCAGCCTTCCGCGAGATCGTCGGGACGGGGGAGCTGGACTTCCCGACCGAACAGGCGCGCACGGTCGGCGAGCTCTGGGGACGCCTGCTGGCGCGCCACCCCGACCTCAACGCGCATGTCCCGTCGGCGGCGGTCAACCGGATGTACGCGCCGCTCGACCAGCCGCTGCGCGCCGGCGACGAGGTGGCGTTCCTGCCGCCGGTCAGCGGGGGCTGACGGCGCCGCGTCGGCCACCTGGAGTACGAGGCCTATCCGGAGATGGCGCTGCCGGCCCTCGCGCAGATCGCCCACGACATCGCCGTCCGCTGGCCGGGCGCGCAGGCGGCGCTGGTGCACCGCCTCGGACGGCTCGAGATCGGCGAGGCGAGCGTGGTGATCGCCGTCTCGGCGCCGCACCGTGCGGCGGCGTTCGAGGCGTGCCGCTACGCCATCGACACCCTGAAGACGACGGTGCCGATCTGGAAGAAAGAAGTGTGGTCCGACGGCGAGGCGTGGATCGAGGGCGTGGCGCCCTCGCCGCTTCACGGCCGGGAGGGCTGACCGGGCCGCGGGCGGGCCGCCCAGGCGACTTCCACGATCTCCCGGTGCCGATGTACAATGCGCCGCATCGCCCAGGCGGCGATCCGATGGGAGCTCCGGTGCCTCTCGGTCACGGATCGCCGCGCACGCCGTGCGGAGCCCAGCATGCCGCCTCACGATCCCACGCTCACCGCCTGTCTCCAGCCCACCGGGCCGCTGCGCCCGACGTTCTGCAACGTGCCGGAGTGGGCGCAGGTCACGCTCTACGTCGCGGGCCTCCTGGCCATCGGCATCTTCGCCTACGGCATCTACCGCCACTGGCGCGTGTGGATGGCCGGCCAGCCCGGCGCCCCGGCGCGGAACACCGGGCGTTGGGGTGAGCGCGCCGGGCTCGTGGCGCGCTACGTGCTTGGCCAGTCCAAGACCCTCGAGCGGCGCTACGCCGGCCTATTTCACACCGGCATCCTGTGGGGCTTTATCCTGCTGTTCATCGGCACGGCGCTGGCCACCATCGACTGGGACGTGTTTCGCCTGTTCTTCGCCACGCGCCTGCTGGGCGGACCGTTCTACCTCGGGTACGAGGCCGTGCTCGACACCGCCGGCCTGGTGTTCACCGTCGGCCTGCTGCTGGCGATCTGGAGGCGCTACGTCACCGCGCCGCACCACGTCCTCGGCGCGTGGGACTTCGTCATCTGGAGCCTGGTCGTGGTCAACGTCACGGGCTTCGTCGTCGAGGGGCTGCGTCTGGCCATCGCCCCGGTGGCGTGGGGTGGGTATAGCTGGGTCGGCCAAGGGCTGGCGAACCTGGTGTTCGCGTTCGGCGGCGCCGAGTTCATCCAGGGGCCGGCGCGATCGCTGCACCTGTGGCTGTGGCTGCTGCACGCCGCGGCGGCGCCGCGGCGGCGTTGGTGTTCATCGCGGCGATCCCGTTCACCAACGCGGTGCACATGGTCACGGTGTCGGCCAACGCCGTCCTCAAGAACCTCGAGCCCATCGGAACCGGGGCCGCGCTCCAGCCGCTCGACCTCGAGAACGCCGAGTTCTTCGGCGTGTCGCGGCTCGGCGAGCTGACGTGGAAGCAACGGCTCGGCGTCGACAGCTGCGTGCGCTGCGGGCGCTGCGAGACCGTCTGCCCGGCGTACATGAGCGGTTCGCCGCTCAACCCCAAGCAGATCATCGCCGGCCTCTCCGACCAGCTTCGACTCGAGGTCGACCGCCCGCTCGCCATCGACGGCGGCGACGTCGTCGTCGGCGACGGCCTGCTCGTCACGCCCGATGCGCTGTGGGGCTGCACCACGTGCATGGCATGCGTGCAGGCGTGCCCGGCCTTCATCGAGATCGTCGACGACATCGTCGACATGCGGCGCTACCTCACGCTCTCCGAGGGTGCCCCCCCGGGCACCTCGGCGGCCACCTTCAAGAACATGGAGCGCGCCGGCAACCCGTGGGGCTACAGCCCGGACGATCGGTTCGCGTGGGGCGCCGACCTCGACCTTCCGTTTGCCGAGCGCGGCCAGCACTACGAGGTGCTGTACTGGGTCGGCTGCTCGGCGGCGTACGACAAGCGCAACCAGCGGATCGCCCGCTCGGTGGTCCGCCTGCTGCGCGAGGCCGGCGTGCGGTTCGCGGTGATGCGCGAGGAGAGCTGCACGTGCGAGAGCGCCCGGCGCCTCGGCGAGGAGTACCTCTATCAGACCGCGGCGCAGGCCAACGTCGAGAACCTCGGCGCGTACACGTTCGACCGCGTCGTCGCGCACTGCCCCCATTGCTTCAACACCATCCGCAACGAGTACCCCCAGTTCGGCGGGAGCTACCCGGTGGTCCACCATTCGCAGCTCATCGACGAGCTCGTGACGTCCGGCAGGCTCCATCCGGCCGGCGGCGCCGGTCCGCGCGTGGCCTTCCACGACTCGTGCTACCTCGGGCGCTACAACGGCGAGTTCGAGGCGCCGCGGGCGACGCTGCGCGCCGCGGGCGTCGACGTCGTCGAGCTGCCCCGCAGCCGCGCCGAAGGCCTGTGCTGCGGCGGCGGGGGCGGCAAGATGTGGTTCGAGGCCAAGGTCGACAAGGATGTCAACGTCATCCGCATGGAAGAGGCCCTGGCGGCGCGGCCGGACGTCGTCGGTGTGGCCTGCCCGTTCTGCCTGACGATGCTCGACAGCGCCGCCAAGAGCCTCGGCGTCGACGACGTCAAGGTCATGGACGTCAGCGAGGTGCTGGTCCAGGCGATCGACGGACCGGTGTCACCGGCGGTTTGACGCCGGGCGTGACACGAAGTTGTCCGATTCTTGTCCCATTTTGCGCTCCACGGGCCATGCGATCGCGATATACTGGTGTCAAGATGGGGCGACCCGGCCCGATGGGTCGCCGGAACGGCCCCGACGTGTCTACCCGCGTCGAAGCACGAAGCCTCGACGGCGCATCGATCCGCTGCGGCGGGACCGACCTCGCAAGCGCCGGACGAGGGTTTGCGACGATGCATTCGTAGGCTGGCACGATCTGGACGCCGGTGGTGACATTCCCGTGTTTTCGCGGGGGGAACCTTCGGCGTACCCCGAGGGACAGCGGCAGTCCTCGACCGGATCGGCCACCGCCGCCGCCGGTCACGCCGGCGACGGTTCCGCCCCGGTGAACCTCCCTTCACCGGGGCGGATTTGTGCCCGGCGCGGCCCTCGATCGCTGGCGAAGCGGGCCAGGAGCGCTGCCCGAACCGGCGCGGGCAGCTCGCCCGCGCCGATCCGACGGCAGGTGCCGCGGGCCAAGTCGAGGGTGGAGAAGAGCCCCCGGCATCGCGCGCACAGCTCGGCCTGAGGGACCGGGAAGGCCACGCCGCGGTCGAGGGCATCCTGCTTGGCCTTGAGGAGGTCGAGGCAGACCCCGCGCGGGTGGTCCGGGGGCGGCGCCGGGCGCCGCGGCAGATCCTCGGCCAGCGCCTTGCGCAGCGCCAGCCTGGCGCGATGGACGCGCGTCTTGACGGTGGCGGGCTGCAGGCCGAGGACGTCGGCGATCTGGTTCACCGAGAGGTCGGCGAGGTCCTTCAGGACGAGGGCGATCCGGAAAGGCGAGGGCAGCGACTCGATGGCGTGCTCGATCGCGTCCCGTGCCTCCGCGCGCAGCACCGCGTCGAGCGGCCCCTCGGCGGCGTCGGCGACGTCGATGTCCACGACCTCGTCGTCGCGTTGCGGGAGGAGCGCCGACAGCGACGGCAGCCGGGCCGGCTCGCCCGATCGCTTGCGGTGCATCCGCCGGCAGGCGCGTGCGGCGATGGTGTACAGCCACGTGGTGGGTTCGGCCCGCCCCTCGAAGCGATCCCATCCGCGAAAGGCGTTGATGAACGTCTCCTGCACGAGATCGGCCGCATCGTCGGCGTCGCCGCCGCACATGCGCAGCCCCAAGCTGTAGATGCGCCCGCCGTGGGCGTCGAGCAGGCGGGGAATGGCGAGGTCCGCGGGCAGCGCGGCGATGGGCTCGGTCATGGCCTGGATTCTAGTCCGGTGTGGTTCTCCGGTCGAGGCCCGCGCTCTCCCGACGGGCGCCGCGCGCCCCAGGCGGATGGCGTCGATCGTCGCCACGACCGCCTCGGTTGCCGTGTCCCGGCGCCGGACCCGGACGCACCGTGCCCACCGCCTCCGCACGCGGCCGCGCCGCCGGCGGTGTCGCCACGGTGTCGCCAACCTGGCCCGCGGCCCCTCATGCGTCGCGGTCGCGACCGGTACACTGGCTCCCAACACGCACATCCTCGCGGGGGCGGTGTCCGAAGCCGCGGGGCACATGTGCTCGGAGATCCACTCGAAAGGGGGTATTGCGGATGAAGGGGTTCACACACCGGGGACGGGGGTGGTTCGTCGTGCTCGCCGCCGCCGCGGTCGCCACGACCGCTGCCCGGTGGGCGCCCGGCGGCGTCGGGTGGCGGGCCGGCCCGGCGGCGTCGGGCGCCGTGACCGCAGCGGCAGGGTCGGCCGCGGCGGCGGACGAGCCGGCCGGACCACCGCCGCCAGACGGGTTGGTGGTGGCGCGGTCGCGCGGCGTCACCGCCGATGTCGTGGCTGCCGTCGGCGGCGAATGGCAAACGATCGTCCCCGCGTCGGCGCTCGCGCCGGCGCCGGACGCCGATCGGCGGCGGTCGGCCGACGTGGTGTTCGTGGCGGTCTCGCCCGGGCTGTCGCGCGCGGCGTTGACCGTCCTGCACTGCGCCCCGGAGGGGGCCGAGCCCGCCGACTGCCGTCCGCGCAGCTACGTCTACGACCGCATGTCGGGCCACCTCGAGGCGCCGGGCGACGAGGCCGTGCCGGTCGGCTGGCTGGCGGATGGGCGGCTGCTCGTCGACGCCGTGTCGGGCGGCGCCCGTGTGTTCGACCCGGCCACGGGAGCCACCGGCCCGGTGGCCGGGGCGGATGCGGACTACACGGTCGGCTTCGGCGCTGGGCTGGCGCCCGGTGGCGGCCGAATCGCGTACTCCACCGGCGCCGGCGAGAAGGTTCTCGACCTCGCCACCGGCACGACCGTGGCCCTGGCCGGCATCGGCTCCGCCGACCGTACGCCGTGGCTGGCGTTCAGCCCCGACGGCACGCGGGTCGCCGTGGCGCGCCGCCTCGCGGTCGACGTCGACGACGCCGCCTTCGACGGCCTGCCGTGGCCGAGCGAGATCGCGGTTCACGACGCCGTCAGCGGTCGGCGGCTTGCCGTCGTCGCGCCCGGCGACGCGCCCGGCGGCGGGCGCGACCTGGCGCCCCGGTGGGCGCGCGGCGGCCGCGAGCTCGTCTTCTTGCGCGCGGATCGGGCGGGACAGGGCGTCGACCTGTTCGAGCCGGCGCGGGTGATGCGCCACGACCTTGCCACCGCAGTCACGACGGCCGTGGTCGACGACGTGGCATCGAGACGCGACGTCGTCGTGCCGCCCACCGGCGACGTCGCCGTGTGGCTCGAGCAGTCGGGGACGGGCGCGCCGAGGGCCATGGCGGTCGACCTGACGACCGGCAGGCGCGGCGCCGTGCTCCCCGACGACGCGGCGCACCGCCACACGGCCCTGGCGTGGGCCGACCCGCAGGCCGGCGATACGCCGGCCGCGACCGCCGCCCGGGAGCGGTGACCCATGCGCACACAGGATGGCAGTGGACACGGGGCCCGGGGAGTGGCCGGCCGGCTGGCCGTGCTCGCGGCGCTCTCCCTCGGCCTCGACGTGACGGGCGCGGCGGCGCAGGGGCGGTCGTTCCACTTCCCGTGGCAAGCGGACGCGCACGGCCGCCGCTTCACGGGGGGCAGTGCACAGCACACGGGCGAGGCGACCTACGCGTGGGACATCAACCGGGGGACCGGCGACACGGACTGCGGCGACGCAGCCGTCAGCGCCGAGACCGGGACCGTGACGGCGCTCTCGTGCGATGACGAGTTCTCGCGGCTGGGCTACGGGTGCTACGTCAAGGTCGGCCACGGCGGCGGGTACGTGTCGGTCTACGCCCACCTCCGGAAGGGGAGCCAGCGGGGGCCGGCGGGCCGCTACACCTGCCGCGGCACGGTCGTGGGGTGGGTGGGCAAGACCGGGCTGCCGAGCGGCGGCAAGTGCCACCTGCACTTCCACGTGACCAAGGACGGGCTGGCCCACGACCCCGTGCCGGTGTGGGGCAAGACGGGCCCGCACGACGCCTGCGCGGCCCTGACCGACATCACGATCGACGACCGCACGCCGTACTGGTCGTGCACGCGCCATTGCAGGGAGGGTTGAGATGGTGTTTCGACTTGCTTCGGCGGCGCTCGGGACCGTCGCGCGTCCGGTGACGTCGGGTCGCCTTCGGCCGGTGCTCCGTTGGCTCGGCGTGGCCGGTCTGGCGTGGACGGTGGCCGGCGTGCTTTCGCCCCACGTCGCGGCGCACGAGCTGGGCTGCGACGCGGTCGACGACGGCGAGATCCGCTACGTCGACCAGACGCGCCACGACGACGCGCTCGCGCATGCGGTCACGACCTGGCACGCGCTGGGACGCGTGGACATCCTGCCCAACGGGTGGTGGACGGTGGCGGACCTGGTATGGACGGACGTGAACCGCACGGACGTGACGTGGGACGGCCTCTTCTACTGCCGGATCTTCGGCACCGCCACCGCCTACCTCAACGACGCGTTCCTCGAGGGCGACAGCCAGCACAACAAGCGGGCGGTCACGACCCACGAGCTCGGTCACGGCCTTGGCCTGGGGCACAGCTACAAGCCACAAATCATGTACCGGTGTGCCACGTGCGGGGGCTTCACCACGCCACAGGCGCACGACCGTGAGGACTACTTCAAGCTGTGGCCTTGAGATGATCGCGGCTGCCGTCGGCGTCGTTGCGGATGCCCGCAGCCGCCCCATGACACGGCCATGGCATGCGTCGAGCGGAGAGCTGCGGGCACGTCCGCTCCTGTCGGATGACTTGCCGGCCGGAAGGCCGGAGAGGAGGCAAACCAGATGGATTTCTCCGAAGACCGTCCTGCACGGAGGCCCCGGAAGGCTGGCGGCCCTGCCGTGCTCGTCTGTGCCGCCGCGGCGATGGTCGGTGCGGCAGCCGCCTCGCTGGGCTGGCCGGGCGCCGGGAGTGAGCGGGCCGCGGTCAGCTTCGTGACCGACGTCGAAGACCCGCGCCGCCTGGTGGGCGTGGTCGACAACGTGTTCGTCGGCCGGGTGGACGGCGTCGAGGACGTGCACATGCCGTCAGGGGTGCCGGAAACCCTCTATCGCGTCACGGTGACCGACAACATCAAGGGACATCTCGAGGGCGGGGTGACGGTCAACCAGCTGGGCGGCATGGCGCCCGGCGCCCGCGCGCCGACCCTGGTGGAGGATGACGACCTGCTCGTCGTGGGCGGGGAATACCTGTTCGCCACACGCGTCGGCGGCGATGGCGCCTGGCACACGCTCGTGCCGCGCTACGGCGACGTGCGCATCACGGACGACGCGGCGCGAGCGCGGCTCGTCGAGGCGTTCCGGCGGGCGGCGACGGAGGCCATCCCCTTCGAGCGGTGACTCCTGGGCTGCGGCGGCGAGCCGTCGCGCCGGTCGCGCGGGGCCCCGACGCCTCGATGCCGAGGCGTCGGGGCCCCGCGCGACCGGTCTCGAGTCAGGCGAGCCCCTTCAGCATGCCGTGCCAGTACATCTGGGGAAGCACGTACTTCTTCATCAGGAACATGCTGTAGCGTTCCTTCGACTGGTCGAACGGGAACGTCTCGTCGGGTCGTCCGTCGTAGTCGAACTCGGCCAACACCAGCTTGCCGTAGTCGGTGATGAGCGGGCACGACGAGTAGCCGTTGTAGCGGGCATCGCTCGTGGTGCCGTCGATGTGCGCGAGCAGGTGCTTCACCAGGACCGGCGCCTGCTTGCGGACGGCGGCCCCCGTCTTGCCGGTCGGCAGGTTGCTGGCGTCGCCCAAGCTGAACACGTTGGGGAACCGGACGTGCTGCAGCGAGTGCTTGTCGACGTCGACCCAGCCGGCGCCGTCGGCCAGCGCGCTCGCCTTGACGAAGTCCGGCGCGCTCATCGGGGGCGTCACGTGGAGCATCGCGTACGGCATGACCACGGTTTCGCCGGTGTCGAGGTGTCGGAACACGGCTTCGCGGGAATCGGGTCGGACCTCGGTCAGCTCGTGCCGGAAGCGCGTGACGATGCCGCGCTCGGCCACGATTCGCCGCAGCGTCTTGGCATAGCGCTCGATCCCGAAGATCGCCGTGCCCGCGGCGGCGAAGATCACCTCGGACTTGTCGCGGACGCCCGATCGCCGGAAGTGGGCTTCCGCGAGGTACATGATCTTCTGCGGCGCGCCGCCGCACTTCACCGGCGTCGCCGGGTGCGTGAAGATGGCATTGCCGCCCTGGAAGCGCCGCAGGCAGTCCCAAGTGTAGCGGGCGGTGGCGAACGTGTAGTTGCTGCAGATGTCGTGGCGGCCGAGGTTCTCCTTCAACCCGCGGACCTTGTCCCAGTCCATCTGGATGCCCGGTGCGACGACGAGCTGGTCGTAGGTGATGCGCCGGCCGTCGCGGGTCAGGACCGCGTTCCGCTCGGGCTCGAACGCCGCCACGGCGTCGTGGATCCACGTGACCCCCGGGGGGATGACGGATGCCATCGGGCGCACCGTGGTCGCCATGTCGACGTCGCCGGCCCCGACCAGCGTCCAGAGCGGTTGGTAGTAGTGGCGGTCCGAGGGCTCGACCACGGCGATGTCGAGCCCTCGGCGGGCGCGTCGCAGCCGTGCAGCGACGGTGATACCCGCCGTGCCGCCCCCGACGACGACGATCTGGTGGTGGTTGTGGTTGTGGTTCGACATGGTGGGTTCCTCCCCTCGGATGCGCGACGCCGTGTCTCACCCCGCCGGGGGTGCGGGCGCGTCGGCGACGCCGCCCGGCCCGGCGGGGTGCGCGCACACGACGCGTTCGGTTGCGAACCGGCGGTTGTACGGGAGGCGCGACAGCAGCACCGCCATGCCGCACGTGCCGGTCGCGCCCGCGAACACGAGCCCGGCGCCGACCGCGGCGCTGAGGGCCAGGAACCCCGCATGGACGAACGCGCCGAGCACCGTGCCGACGAAGACCAGCGTGCCGGCGACCAGCTGGACCTGACGGATGATGTCGAGCGGCGCCCCCTCGACCCGGGCGGTCGCAAACCCCTGGTCCTTCCAGTGCTGCAACCCGCCCGACAGGTGCGTGATCTCGGGATAACCCGCGTCGAGCAGCGCCTGTGCGGCCCGGCCGGACCGGTTGCCGGACCTGCAGTACAGGACCGGTGTCCTTTCGCCGAGGTCGGCCAGCGCGGCCGGGCTCAGCGTCGACAGCGGGACCAGCCTGGCGCCCCGGATATGCTCGGTGGCGAACTCGCCGCTCTCGCGCACGTCGATCACGACGGCCTTGTCGAGCTCGATCCAGCGCCGGAGCGTCGCCGCGTCGACCTCGCGCAGCCGATACCGATTGGAGTCGATCATGACGGCCCTCCCTTCACGGTGGGCAGGCCGGCCATGCGCCAGGCGGTCATGCCACCGGTCACGTTGACGACGTCGTCCCGCCCCGCGCGCTCGAGCACGCTGGCCGCCACCGTCGAACGATAGCCGCTGCCGCACATGACCGCCAGCGGCCGCGTGCCGTTGGGTACCTGCGACAGGTTGGCGCCCACGTGACCGGCGATGATGTGCGTGGCGCCCGCGGCGTGTCCCTCCGCCCACTCGTTGTCCTCGCGGACGTCGAGCAGTTGGATGGTGCCCTGCGCCAGCCGCGCGCTGAGGTCCCTGGGCGTGATCTGCGGCGTCTCGCGCAGCGGGAGGCCGGCCTCGATCCAGGCCGTCATGCCGCCGTCGAGGTAGCCCTCGACGGTGTCGAGGCCGACCCGCACCAGGTTGCGCACCGCGAGCTCCACGTCGGCGGACGCGCCGCCGCTCACCAGCAGGATCGGCGTGTCATACGGCACCACCCACGACGCCCACATCGACACCTTCTCGCCGGCGCCGATGCCGAATGCCCCTGGGATGTGCCCGGCGCCGAACCCGAGCTGGTCGCGCAGGTCGATCACGACCGCGCCTGCATCCACCGCCTGCTTGAACCGCTCGACCGGCATCGGGGTCATCCCCGGCAGCCCGCCGAGGACCCGTGGCCCTTCCGCGTTGACCCGCTTCATGCGCTTGTAGTACTCCGGGAACGGCGGCACGGTCGCGAGGAGCGTCTCGACGAACTGCGCCTCGGTCAGGCGCGGGTCGAGGAAGGGGTTCGCGATGCGCTCGTAGCCGAGGGTCGACACGGGCCGCCCGCCGATGCCGGCGCCGCACATCGACCCGGCGCCGTGCGCCGGATGGATCTCGAGGCCGTCCGGAAGGTCGCGGAGCCGCTGCACGCTCTGATACTGGCGGTGCGCCAGCGCGCGCTTGGCGTCCTCGCCGAGCAGATCGGGCCGGCCGAGCGACCCGACGAACAGGAAGTCGCCCGTCAGGAAGAGCATCGGGACGTCGGCGGAACGGTTCGTGTCGTAGACGAGGAAGCTGAGGTGCTCGGGCGTGTGCCCGGGCGTGTGCATCGCCTGGATCTTCACCGCCCCGAAGGCCACCGTGTCGCCATCGCGCATCGGACGGTGGGGGAACTGCACCTCGAAGGTCTCGCCGGTGTCGTAGTCCGAGAGCCACAGCTCGGCGCCGGTGCGCTCGGCGAGCTCCCGCGCGCCCGACGCGAAGTCGGCATGGATGTGCGTCTCGAGCACGTAGGCGATCTCCAGCCCCTGTGCCTTCGCGTAATCGATGAACACGTCGATGTCACGGCGCGGGTCGATCACGGCCATCTTGCCGGCGCCGGGGCAACCGATGGCATACGCGTACTGGGCAAGGCCCTTGTCTTCGAATCGTTCAATGAACACGGTCGGGTCTCCTTGAGGATGGCTTGTCTCACCTGCGACTGCCGTCCGCGTGCACCGGGGTCGCGCCCAGGGTGCTGCGCCGGCTTCCACATGCTTTGAGACACGCGCACCGTCAATGGTTCCCGAGCGCCGCGCCGATCTCGCGCGCCGCCGGCGCCCCTGTCGCAGCGCGTCGGGGGCAGCGCGCGTGAATCGAGGGGCGGCGTCAGCCATCCGTCAGCCGCTCGACCTCCCGCCGAGGCCTGCCCGACCGGGTATGGGGTCGCAGCGGTCAAGCGGCCAGGCAACATCCAGGATATACTTTGGTTACAAGCTCGGCGGCCGGTGTGGCGCTTCGCAGCGCCCGCCCAACGGCCGCGACGCCTCCGGGGCGTGCTCGCCCCGCGCGAGGCCAAGCACCCGAGGCCGGTCTCGGGCAACTTACGACCGGCGCATCCAAGGCAGGCGGCGGGCGACGCGAGTCGCCCGCCGCCTGCTGATGTCGGCCCCGGCATTTCCGTCTCGGTGCGCCTTGGCGGTAGAATCGCCCGGCGCGGCACGCACGCTCGCGTGGCGCCACGGAGACGGCCATTGAGCAGCAACGACTACCACTTCGTCACCCGCTGGCGGGTGCCCGGCACCTGCGCCGAGGTTGCCGCCATCCTCGCAGATGCACCGGATCTCGCCCGGTGGTGGCCGGCGGTGTACCTGCAGGTGCGCGAGATCCGACCCGGTCGGTCCGACCACGTCGGGCGGATCATCGACCTGCACACCCGGGGCTGGCTGCCGTACACGCTGCGCTGGCAGTTTCGTGTGACAGAGGCCGACCTGCCGCACGGCTTCGCGCTGGATGCGTGGGGGGACTTCGTCGGGCGCGGCCGGTGGTCGTTCGTGCAGGACGGTGCGTGGGTCGACGTGACCTACGATTGGGAGATCCGGGCGGACAAGCCGCTCCTGCGTTACGGCTCGGCGGTGCTGCGACCGCTGTTTGCCGCCAACCACCGCTGGGCCATGCGCAAGGGCGAGGAGAGCCTGAAGCTCGAGCTTGTCCGCCGGCACGCGCCTTCACCTGCCGCGCGTGCGCTCGTGCTCCCGCCCCCGGGGCCGATGCGCTGGCCGTCTTGGCCGTGGCTCGCCGGCGCGGCCGGCGCCCTGGCCGCGCTTGCCGCGTTGGCGCGCCGCGGGCGCGGTGCGGCCGCGACCGCCGACGTGGCC
>QEVT01000004.1 GCA_003576755.1 bacterium
GTGCCGGGCTGGCCGCTGAAGGACCAGACGCCGACCAAGGACCCCGATCTGACCAACAACACCGACACCGAGACGACGAAGATCGAGTGCCCGGCCATCAAGGTCGAGAAGACCGTGTCGTACGATGGCCAGTGCCCGGGCAGCCCGGTGCCGACGGTGTTCCGGCAGGGCGCGATGGTGACGTTCTGCATCGAGATCACCAACGTGGGCACCACGTACCTCGACCAGATCGAGATCGTCGACACGCTGCGGACCAGCATGGGCGAGCAGGTGTTCAAGAAGACGGTGACGTACGGCAAGGACCCGAAGATGCCGGTCGCGCCGGGTGAGACGGTGATGGAGACGATCATGGTGCCGCCGCTGACGGACATGTGCGGCACGGTCTCCAACACCGTCGAGGTCACGGCCATCCCGGTCAACTCCGGGCGGACGGTCTACCCGTGCCTGTCGCCGGTCGCGCACGACGATCGCGTCGAGATCTTCGTGCCGTGCAGCGGGGCGGACTTCCGCATCCAGCTGCCGGCGCTCGACACCGGCGAGTGCGAGACCTGGCTGCAGGTCCAGAACGTCGGCAGCGCGCCGACGGTCGGGTTCCTCGTGGTCTGGGGCGAGGCGGGCGCGTGCCCGCCGCAGGCGGCCGGTCCGTTGAAGGTGGAGTGCACTGGCCTGCTCAAGCCGGGCAGCGCGTGGACCTACACCACGCAGAACCTGCCGCCGGGCATCCGCAGCGGGATCATGTACTCGCTGAACGCGACCAACCTCATCCAGGACGAGCGCGGCAATGAGCTGCCGTTCTCCGACCTGGCCTGCGACGAGCTGTTCTTCGCCATCGTGGGCGACCACGACGAGTGGCTGCGCTTCGACTACGCCTACTCGTCGGGCGGCCGGTACGTCCTGCCGAACCGCATCGTGCTGGACTTCGGCGACAACCAGGGCCAGCCGCTCGTCGTCAGCGTCAACCGCACGTGCCCCGACCCGGTGGACCCGAACCGCAACGTCAGCGCGGCGTACGTCGGTGTCGGCACCTATCTCGAGGGCGCCATGGACCCGGTGTTCGGCCAGTTCGCGTACTACGCGCCGCTGGTGTTCGCCAACAAGGGCGGCCTCAACAGTTGGCTGTGGATCCACAACTCGGGCACGCGCTGCTCGTCGATCGAGATCTGGTTCAAGGGTCAGGACAACTGCCTGCGGCCGATCCTCGGCGACGTGCTGGCCGTGGCGCCGGGTGAGAGCGTCCACTTCGACCCGAACACGGTGGTCGGTCCGGACTGGATCGGCAGCGCTTGGATCCGTGCGAGCCAGCCGCTGGGCATCGTGGTCGACACGATGGGGCCGAACCACTTCACGAGCTACGTCGGGTTCCCGTCGGATACGTACGACGACGCCAAGGAGACGACGTACTCGATCGGCAGCCAGGTGAACTACGCGCCGCTGATCTACAGCGAGTACCAGGGCTGGGACGCCGCGATCCAGGTGCAGAACCTGTCCGGGTCGACGGCTGCCAAGGTCAAGGTCTACTTCCTGGACCGCAGCGGCGACGTGATCACCACGGTGGTGGACTGGATCTGCCCGCGCGGCAGCCAGACGTTCTTCTTGCCGGTGATCGCCGGGTTGAGCGGCAACTGGGTGGGTCATGCCCGCGTCGAAAGCCAGGAATGGTGGACGCCGGGGACCCTCCAGGTGGACCCGCCGCGCATCCAGTCGGTGGTCTTGCTCGAGAAGTGGGCCGACCCGGCCCGCAGCGAGCGCCGCGAGGCGGTGGCGTACAACGCGCTGACCGAGCAGGTGGCGTTCGACTGGCAGGTCGGCAAGCTCGCCGGCGGCACCCAGAGCGGCTCGGCCGTCCTCGCGGTTCCGCTGCTGGCCAAGGGCAACCGCGGCGTGAACAGCGAGCTGGCCATCACCAACCTGGTCACCAAGCCGGGCTTCACCGACTTCGCGATCATCCTGTACGACCAGAACGCCTTGATCGACTTCGTGTGCCAGAAGCTGCACGACCGGCAGGTCGAGTACATCGACCTGGCGACCTGGGGCTACGTGCCGCAGCGCTTCCTCGGCTCGGCGGTCATCTCGGCCACCTTCTGGGAGCACGAGGTGTTCGATCCGAACGGTGGGTTCCAGCGCAACCTGGTCGGCCTCGGCGGTGTGGTGGTCGAGCGGATCAACGGCACCCTGGGTGCCCCGGACGTGCCGGGCGACGAGTCCAAGGCGTTCGAGGCCGTGCCGATCTTCGACTTCTTCACGCCGCAGCGCAAGCCGACGTGCACCGGACAGCCGTCGTTCCCGTAACCGGAACGGCGGGTAGAGAGGGGCGGGTTCACCCGCCCCACCCGTAGCAAGCCGCACCGGGGCCGCGCGAATCTCGCGCGGCCCCGGTCGTTGTTTCGGTCGTCTTGGCAACCTGGCCGTTACGGCGACTCGACCCACAACGTCATATGAACGTGGGCCGCACGTGTTTGCGTGTGCCTGAGCACCGTTGAAACAAGCGTTGACCGCCCGGGCTCGGGTCTGGGCGCCGTCCGAGAGGGTTGTGAGACTCATCCATGCAGCGATTTGCCAGCCCATCGTCGAGGCTCTTCCAGCACCGCCGGACCCTCCGAGCCCTTGGCGTCTTCGTCTGCCTCGTGCTCGGCGGCTTGGCGCACCCGGCCGCGGCCCGTCCCGCCGGCGGGTTGCCTGCGGGCCAGTGGACGACGTTTGCCAACGGCGACGACATCCTGTCCCTCACCTTGGAGGGCGGCACCATGTGGGCCGGCACGCGTTCGGGAGGGGTGGTCCGGTGGGATCTGGCGTCCGGCGCGTATCGCCAGTACCTGCGCCCACAAGACCCGATTGCCGGCAACACCGTTCGCGACATCGCCGTGGGCCCAGATGGTCGCAAGTGGCTGGGCACCGACGCCGGGTTGACGATGTACGCCGAGGGCGACCCGACGACGTCGGCGGACGACGCCTGGCACACGTTCAATGTCGCGAACACCGCGGGCGGCCTCTCGTCGAACGACATCCGCGCGCTCGTGGTGGACGGGAACCTCGTTTGGGTCGGCATGGCACAGGTGTGGGATGCCGAGCTTGGCACGTGGTCGGGCGGGGGCGTGGGGCGGCTCGACACCCGTGGCACCCAGACACCCACGGACGACACGTGGGCGCCCATCGCCACGTTTGCCTCGACGTACAAGCGCACGCCGGACGGAACCGAGACGTTCGGGCTCGTGTCCGACAACGTCAACGATATCGCGCTGACCGCCAGCGGCGACCTCTGGGTCGCCACCTCGCCGCACTGGGGACTCGAGAAGACCGCCGACCCCGATGAGCCGCCGACGTGGTCACGGATGCATGGCGGCGTGAGCTTCCTCGACACAAAGGGCACGCCCAGCCCGGCCGATGACCGTTGGCAAGGGACCAGCTGCTACAGCATGCAGGTGACGCTTACCTGTCACGTCCAATCCCTGGCCGTCGATGCCAGCGGCTGGGTCTGGGCGGCCATCCAGGGCCGCGGCATCATGTACTGGCGGGCCAACGAGCCGCAGCTCGTCGACGATCGCACCCGCCGGATCGACATCCCCGAGCGGCGCGGCGGCGACACCGTCAACGCCATCGGGCTCGGACCGCCCGACGTGCCGGCCCTGGCCAACACCGTGTGGCTCGCCCGCAGCAGGGGCGGGCTCAGCGTCCTCGACCACAAGGGTACGTTGCGGAACCAAGAGGACGATGTCTGGAACTTCGGTGTGAGCCTGGCGTTCACCACCGAGGATGGCCTGGCACGCGACGTGGTGCAGTCGCTGGTGATCACCCGTGACACGGCATGGATCGGCTCGGGCGCGGTCAACGGCATCGCGGGTGGCATCGACCGCATGAGCATCAAGGACCTCACGTTCGGTGATCGCCTGGTGACGCGCCGTGCGCCGACGACCAACTTCGTCGCCGACATCGACTTTGGCCAACCGGGCACAGCTTGGGACGGGCATGTCTGGTTGGCCACCGGGAGCCGCGCGCAGCGTCGCTTTGGCGCCGGCGTGATCGACCTCGACACGCGGGGCACCGCCGACGTCGGAGACGACGTCTGGACGGCCCACTCGACCGCCAGCACCGACCCCGACGGCAAGCTGCCGTGGACGGGGCTCATCGGCGACAACGTCCATGCCGTGAAGGTGCAGGGAGACCGGGTCTGGTTTGGCAGCACCGAGTCGCTGTGGGATGCCAAGAACCGCAAGTACGTCGACGGCGGCCTCAGCGTGTTCGAAGGCGGCGCGTGGACCTCCCGCACGGTCGAGAACACCGGAGGCGGCACGGGCGGCCTGCGCGACGGGAGCGTGTCGAGCCTCGCGCTTGGGTGTGACGGAACATTGTGGGTTGGCACCGGCAGCCCTTGGGATGCGCTCGGCGCCGGGGTGGACGTGCTCACCCCGGGCGCCTCGGTGCATCAGCGAACCCAGGACACGTGGAAGGCCCACAGCTACGCGACGCTGGCGTCGAACAACACGACCGGGATCGCGGTCGACTGCGCCGCCGGCCAGGTATGGGTGTCCGCGGCCCATCATATGTCGGTGCCCGACGGCACGAGCCCGGGGGGAAACCTGGTTGGCGGTGGCGTGGCGCGATACGACATCGCCGCCGGCACGTGGGAGAAGTTCGACACCCGCAATGGGCTGGTCACCTATGCCGAGAGCGCGTTGCGCGCCGAGGCGTTGTCGGTGGCTGCAGGCCCGGGCGGCCGGGTTTGGGTCGGCGGCTACGGCACCGCCGCGACGTCGACCGAGGCGCTCGTCAACGACAAGCCGTTTTGGCCGGCCGTGATCAACCAGTGGAACGCACCCGGTTGGCGCAACGCCGTGTTCGAACGCTCGGGATGGGTCAGCGACATCGCGTTGGATGCAGGCGGCCGACTGTGGGTGGGCACCACGCGTGGCGGCACGGCACGGGATGCGGCGGCGCCGGAGAGTTGGCGCACCGATGGCGAAACGGGCGGGCTGTGGGTGTTCGATTCCCTCGACGTCACGGCGTCACCGCTGGCGGTTCTCAGGCCCGAGACCTCGGGGATCGTGGCCGGGGACATCTCGGTGGTGGCCGTGGCCCCCAACGGCGACATCTGGTTCGGCACCGAGGGCTGGGGCGTGGCCCGCTATCGAATGAACGGCGATGCGCCGACCCCTACGCCGACGGGGCCCGCATCGGCCACCACGCCGAGCACGGCCACCCAGGTGGCCACGGCCAGCAGCACGGCCACCCCGCGCGCGTCGGCGTCGCCGACGCGCGCCACCGTCGAAGCCACACCGACCCGGCAGGCCACGCCGACGGCGGGAACGGGCGGCGGGCGAGCGTTCCTGCCGATCGCGCGTCAGGTCCGTGCCAGCGTCGGCCCCACGGCCACCCGGCCGCGGGCGTCCGCCACGCCGCGCGCGACCCGGACGTCGACGCCCACGGCAGGCGCGACCACACCCGGCACGCCGACCCCCGGCATCGGGGCGACTCCGACGGCGACGGACGACGCCACGGCGGCCGCCAGCCCATCGCCGACGCGCATGGCCACGGCCGATCCGGATCGGCACAGGAACTACCTGCCCCGCTTGTTCCAGCGTCGCCAACGGTAGCGCCTGAAACGGCCGTGAGGCCACGGCCACCGGGGCCGCAATCCGTGCCACCACGGGCGACAAGCGCCGAGCTCGGGCTGGGGCTGCCGCAGCATGCACCCAGGCGGGTCTGGCTCGTTACGCCCCGAACGCACCGCCCTCCCTGCGGCGGCCGGCTGACCGCGCGTGCTATAATTTGACGTAATCACCGGTCACCCCGACTTCCCGCTCCCGAGAAAGCTGCGCACGCCTCATGGATACAGGATCCGTTCAACTCGTCGACATCGAACGCGAGATGCGCGAGGCGTACCTCGACTACGCCATGAGCGTGATCACGTCGCGCGCCCTCCCCGATGTCCGCGACGGCCTCAAGCCCGTGCAGCGACGCATCCTCTACACCATGTACGACAACGGGCTGCGGCCGGATCGGGCCTACAAGAAGAGCGCCGCCACGGTGGGCGACGTGCTCGGCAAGTACCATCCCCACGGTGATTCGTCGGTGTACGATGCCATGGTGCGGCTGGCACAGGACTTCTCGATGCGCTACCCCCTGGTGGATGGCCAGGGGAACTTCGGATCCATCGACGGCGATCCGCCTGCCGCGCATCGTTACACCGAGGCACGACCGTCTCAGATGGCGATGGAGATGCTGGCCGACATCGACATGAACACCGTCGACACGCGGTCGAACTACGACGATTCGCGCCAAGAGCCGGTGGTGATGCCTGCGCGTGTGCCCAACCTCCTGGTCAACGGCGCCAGCGGCATCGCGGTGGGCATGGCCACCAACGTCCCGCCTCACAACCTCAACGAGGTCTGCGCCGCACTGATCCACATCATCGACCACCATGCGGATGTCGAGGACATCACGCCCGAAACGCTGATGCGCTTCATCCCCGGACCCGACTTCCCGACCGGTGCGAGCATCATGGGACGGGAGGGCATCCTCAGCGCTTACGCCACCGGTCGCGGCCGGGTGCTGATGCGCGCCAAGGCGCACTTCGAGGAGGTTCGGCCCGGCCGCGACGCGATCATCGTCACCGAGATCCCGTTTCAGCTCAACAAGACCACGCTGCTCGAGCGCATCGCAGATCTGGCGCGGACCAAGCGCATCGAGACCATCCACGACCTGCGCGACGAGAGCGACCGGACCGGCATCCGGATCGTCATCGAGCTCAAGCGGGGCGCCGACGCACGCATCACGCTGAACCAGCTCTACAAGTACAGCCAGCTCCAAGCCACCTTCGGCGTCAACATGCTGGCGCTCGTCGATGGCGAGCCGAAGGTGCTGCCGCTCAAGCGCTTGCTGCTGCACTACCTCGACCACCGGCGCGACGTGATCCGCCGCCGCACGGCGTTCGAGCTCGAGCGCGCGCGCCACCGACAGCACGTGCTCGAGGGGCTGCGGATCGCCATCGCCAACCTCGATGCCGTGATCGAGACGATCCGCCGCTCCGAAGACGCCCAGGCGGCGCGCGGCAACCTCATCACGCGCTTCGGGCTCTCGGACGTGCAGGCCCAGGCCATCCTCGACATGCAGCTCCGGCGCCTGGCGGCGCTCGAGCGCGAGAAGATCGAGGAGGAGTACCGCACCATCACGGAACGCATCGCCTATCTCGAGCGGTTGCTGGCCGACGAGGGAGAGATCTTCGCCGTCATCCGCGAGGACCTCGAGGACCTCGTGCGGACGCACGGCGACGCGCGCCGCACCACCATCGAGATCGACGTCAGCGAGCTGAACATCGAGGACCTGATCGCCGAGGAGAACGTGCTGATCACGGTCACGCAGCGCGGCTACGTCAAGCGCGTGCCGGCCAGCACCTACCGTGCGCAGCACCGCGGCGGCAAGGGCATCATCGGCGCGCGGACCAAGGCCGACGACGCCGTCCGCGACAATTTCGTGGCCAACACGCACGACCGGCTGCTGTTCTTCACCGACCGCGGGCGCGTGTTCCAGCTCCCGGCGTTTCAGGTGCCGGAGTCCAGCCGCGAGGCTGCGGGAACCCCCTTGGCCAACCTCATCCAGATCGACGCCGGCGAGCGCGTGACGGTCACGCTGGCGGTGCGCGCCGGCCAGTTCGACCAGGGTGGCTTCCTGACCATGGCCACGGTCAACGGCCGGATCAAGCGCACGGTGTTGCGCGAGTTCGCAAACGTCCGTACCAGCGGCCTCATCGCCATCCTGTTGGACGAGGGCGATGCGCTCGGCTGGGCGAAGATCACATCCGGCACCGACGAGATCATCCTCGTCACCCGGCGCGGCATGGCGCTGCGCTTCCGCGAGACCGACGCGCGGGCGATGGGGCGGCCGGCTGCCGGCGTCAACGCGATCCGGTGCAAGCGCGGTGACACGCTGGCCGCGATGGACGTGGTTCGGATGGGCGCCGACCTGTTCGTCGTCACGGCTTCGGGCTACGGCAAGCGTACCCCGCTGGCGGAGTACAAGGTCCAAGGCCGGTTCACCCAGGGCATCTTGACGGTCGACGCTCGCCGCCTGGCGGAGATCGGCGAGATCGTCGACGCGCGGGTGGTCGAGGACGGGCACGACTTGGCGCTCATCACGCGCAACGGCATCGTCATGCGCACCGAGGTCGAGGCGATCAACCGAATGGGGCGTGCGACGCGCGGGGTGATCGTGATGCGCCCCGGCGAGGGCGATGCCGTGGCGTCGTTGGCCTACCTGACCGAGCGCGAGCCGGTGGCGGGCGACGACGAGGCGGCCGGGGACGTCGGCGCGGCGGGGGCGGCGGATGCCGTCACGCCCGCGTCCGAGGGGGACGCCGACGGCGGCTGATCCGCCCAGGCGGCCGCCACGGCGGCCACGAGGCCGGCGTCCTCATGCGGGGCCACGGTGCGTGGATCGAGGACCACGCGGTGCTCGGCGATCCGGGCGACCACGGCGGGATCGGCCCTGCGCAGCGCGGCGGTGAACGCGTCGCAGTCCGCGGGCCGCAGCGCCACCAACATGGTGGCCAACGTCTCGCCCGGCAGCGCTCCGCCCCCGACGGTGGAATGGCCTGGAAGGATGTCGGCCGCGACGCCGCGCGCGGCCAGCGCCGCGCGCCACGCGGCGGCCCGTGCGGCCGTCTCGGCCAGCGGCATGGCGATCATGCGCCACAGCGGCACCTCGGTGAGTGCCCGGCCTTCGGCGTAGTGCACCAGGGTGGCGTGGAGCCCGGCCAGCGTCGCCTTGTCGGGACGCATCGCGCGCGTCAGCGGGTGACGGCGCAGGCGCGCGACGAGGTCGCGGTCGCCGACGATGATCCCGGCCTGGGGGCCGCCGAGCAGCTTGTCGCCGCTGAAGCACACGAGCGCCGCGCCGCGCGCCACGCTGTCGCGCACCATCGGCTCCGCCACCAGGCCGAAGGCGGTGGTGTCGACGAGGCTTCCGCTGCCGAGATCGTCGACGACCGGCACGCCGGCGGATCGGCCCAACGCCACGAGCGCGTCCAGAGAGGCTTCTTCGGTAAAACCGACGATGCGGTAGTTGCTGGCGTGCACGCGCAAGAGCAGCGCCGTCAGGTCGTCGATGGCGGCGCGGTAGTCGTCGATGCGGGTGCGGTTGGTGGTGCCGACCTCGACCAGGGTGGCGCCGCCGGCGGCCATGACGTCAGGGATGCGGTAGCCGCCGCCGATCTCCACGAGCTGACCGCGCGAGACCACCACGCCGCGTCCACGCGCCAGCGCCGAGAGCATCAACAGCGTGGCACCGGCGTTGTTGTTGACCACGAGCGCCGCATCGGCACCCGTGAGGTGGCACAACAGCGGCGCCACGGCGTCGTGACGCGATCCGCGCCGCCCATCGGCGAGCCTGTACTCGAGGTCGGTGTAGCCTTCGGCCGCGGACCGCATCGCCTCGGCCGCCGCGACGCTGAGCGGTGCGCGCCCGAGGTTGGTGTGGAGGATCACGCCGGTGGCGTTGACCACGCGCCGCGGGCGAGGTTCCAGCCAGTCCGCGAGCGTCGCCACGACGGCGTCGACGACCATCGCGGCGATGTCGGCCGGCGTCGACGCCGGTCCGTTCACCGCGGGCGGATTGGCGCGGAGCGCGGCGCGCATGTCGTCCAGTCGCGCCCGGGCAGCCTCGACGACCACGGTGTGCCCGTGCCGAGCGACCGCCATGGCGAGGCGGGGATCCGCCAGCAGGGTGTGGACGGCCGGAAGGCCGCGCAGCGTCGTCATGGCGCCGCGGCCGCCTGCACGACGGTTGCGATGCTCGGTCGCGCCACGATGATCACCCGATGGGTGTTGCCCCAGCGCGGATAGCACGACACGAGGGTCAGCCGCTCGTCGGGCGTGGGCTCGATCCAGCGCGCGTTTTGCCGGCGCCGCTCCGCGCTGGCCTCGGACTCGCGCACCACGAGCTTGTGCGCCACCGTGTAGGCCCACGTCCGTTCGCCGGCGTAGAGGTAGATGGGGTCGCCAGCGTCGAGATCGTACAGGTTCTGGAACACCGCGCCCTTGACGTTGTTGTGTCCCGAGATCACGATGTTGCCGACATCGCCGGGGCGCGCCGAGTCGGTGTGGAAACCGGCCGCGAAGTCGGCCGTCTCCCAGACGTTCCCCTGGGCCTCACCGTTGACGATCCGCGCTTCCCATCCCACTTCGACGACGGGAGCCTCGACCCCGATTGCCGGGATCATGATGTGGTCCGGCATCGGTGACGCACTGCCCTCTGCGCCCGCCCCAAGGTCCTTGCCGTCACCGACGCCCACAGCCGCAGCGGCCGTCCGCGACACGGGTCGATCGTCCAAGCGCATGGGAGCCGGGGCCGAGGCCCCGGTCCCGCCATCGACGACCGCCGGGCTGGGCAACGCGTCGAACGCAAGGGACGCGTCCGCCTGCCGTTCGATCGCGGCCATGTCATGCTCGCGCCAACCCTGAACCACGGCGGCGACGCCGAACAAGGCGGCGCCGAACAACAGCAGCGACGTTCCGAAGTACGCGATGAAGGCGTTGGCCAACCGGCGGCCGGCGCCGCGAATGGAGTGGGTCATCATGTCACAACCAAATTAAGTCTACTGTTACCGCGCGGTCTCGTCAATCCCCTCGACGGTTGCGCTTGGCGGTCTCTGACCGACCCCCGTGGCGCGACGGCCGCGCACGCCTGGGCGCATGCGCCCGACCCGGCGGCGGGCGCCAGGCGGCCGTCAACGGCGCCCGTGCCGGCTCACCTGCGCGCCGCGGGAACACCTCCGGCGTCGGCGCGACCTTGTCGACGACGACGAGGTGGCGCGGATGCTCGATGCCGGGAAGCCGATACGGCACCACATCCGTCAAGCGTCCACCGAGGAGAGACAGCGCGGGTGTCAGGGCCGCCAGCTCGTCTTCGATCCGGTCGCCCTTGAGGGCGAGCATGCGGCCGCCGACGCGCACGAGCGGCAGGAGGTACTCCGCCAGCACGGGCAGCGCGGCGACGGCGCGCGCCACCGCCACGTCGTAGGCGGCGCGGTGGGCGGCCTGGCGCGCCACGTCCTCGGCACGGGCGTGCAGCACGGTGCAGGTGTCGAGATCGAGGACCGCGGTGACGTGCGACAGGAACGCCGCCTTCTTGCCGACGGCCTCGACGAGGGTGACCCGCCAGGTCGGTCGGGCGAGCTGCAGCGCGATTCCCGGCAGGCCCGCGCCGGCACCGACGTCGATGCAGGACAGCGGTCGCCCGGGGATGCCGGCGTCGCCCACGCCACGCAGGCAGACCAGCGAGTCGACGACGTGGAGGATCGCGATCTCGCCCGGACCGGTGATGCGGGTCAGGTTGACGCGCTCGTTCCAGCGCAGCATCTCGGCTGCAAAGCGCTCCAACTGCGCCACGACGGGCGGCGTCAACGCGTCGCCGAGCCCGAGCTCGGCGGCGGCGCGCTCCAGCAACGCGGTGTCGAGCGGCCTGACCGCCGCCGGGGGCTGGCTCGATCCGACCGGAGCCCGTTCTGGCTCTGCCGCGGGCTGGCGCGTGGGATCGGGCGCGCCAGCCGACGGGGGCTCGGGTTCGGATGGCGGCGGATGCCCTCCGGGGCTGATGTCGCCAGGCATGGTCGCGGGGGGTCGCTGGGGCTGAGTCATGGCTATGGTATACTGGAACCCCTGCAAGGCCGCTGCGTGCCAGCCCGCGAGACCGGGATCGGACCACGGACGGCGGCATCGAGGGCTCACACGAACGGATCGACGGGTGACCGAAGCATACTCCCTTTCACGGCCATTGCAAGAGGTCGATCCCGAGCTGGCGGCCATCATCCGCAAGGAAGAGGACCGTCAGCGTCAGGGCATCGAGCTGATCGCCAGCGAGAATTACGCCAGCCGCGCCGTGCTGCAGGCAACCGGTTCGGTGTTGACCAACAAGTATGCCGAAGGGCTGCCGCACAAGCGCTATTACGGCGGTTGCGAGTGGGTGGACGCCGCGGAAGACCTGGCGCGGCAGCGGGCCAAGGCGCTGTTCGGCGCGGACCACGCCAACGTCCAGCCGCACTCCGGTTCGAACGCCAACATGGCGGCCTACATGGCGCTCGTCGAACCCGGCGACACCGTGATGGCCATGCGCCTCGACCAGGGTGGCCATCTGACCCACGGGAGCCCTGTCAACTTCAGCGGCGTGTTCTACCGCATCGTCAGCTACGGGGTCGATCCGGCCACCGAATGCATCGACTACGCGGCGTTGGCGGAGCTGGCCGCCGAGCATCGTCCCAAGGTCATCGTGGCGGGCGCCACGGCCTACCCGCGCCAGATCGACTTCGAGCGATTCGCCGAGATCGCGGCCAGCGTATCGGCGCGGTTGATGGTCGACATGGCCCACATCGCCGGTCTGGTGGCCGCCGACCTGCACCCGGACCCGGTTCCTGTCGCGGACGTGGTGACGTCCACGACCCACAAGACGCTCCGCGGCCCGCGCGGCGGGCTCATCCTGTGTCGGGCCGAGCACGCCGCCGCCGTCGACAAGATGGTCTTCCCGCGCATTCAGGGCGGACCGTTGGAGCACGTCGTGGCGGCCAAGGCGGTGGCGCTGAAGGAGGCGATGCAGGCCGAGTTTCAGGCGTACCAACGCCAAGTCATCGCCAACGCGCGTGTGTTGGCCGAGGCACTGACCCGGCACGGCTTCCGCATCGTGTCCGGCAGCACCGACAACCACCTGTTGCTGGTCGACCTGCGCCCGAAGCGCATCACCGGCAAGCTGGCCGAGCAGGTGCTCGACAGGGCCGGCATCACGACCAACAAGAACATGATCCCCTTCGATCCCGAAAAGCCGTTCGTGACCAGCGGGCTTCGGCTGGGCACACCCGCGGTGACCACACGGGGCTTCGGCCCCGACGACATGCTGCGGGTGGCGGCGTGGATCACCGAGGCCATCGAGCACGCCGACGACGAGACGGTGCTCGGTCGGGTCAGGGCCGAGGTGGCCGAGATGACGGCGGCCTTCCCAGTGCCGGGAATCCGCGACGACGTGAGCGTGAGGGGCTGACGGCGAGGGCCGCCGCCTTCCCGGGGTGCATGGTCGTGTCGCCGGCACGCCCGGGGAAGGCGAGAGGCGTCGAAAGCCTACTTGGCGGTGACGTTCACGCTGGCCACCACCGGCGGGTTGAGGGGCACGTGTGCGCCATCGGCCACCACGGCCATCAGCTCGTGCGGCCCCGGCGACAGCTCCACCGTGAAGCAGCTCGTGCCGTCCCCGAGGTGGAGGTGCCGCTCGTCCTTGGCCATCGGGTCGGTGCTGGTCCCACCGCCATAGGCCGCCTTCTCGTCGGCGGTCGGGTCGATGACCAGATGGTGGTGCCCGCTCGCTTCCTTGACGTCGCCGGCCGCCTCGATGGCCAGCCCGTTGGCCTCGACGCAGACCTCGGCAGGGCTGGTGAGCTCGGCGCCGTCCGCGACGTTGGTGAAACGCACCGCGGCCCCGCCACTGGTGTCGGTCGTCGTTCCCGCCCCGCCGCAACCGCTCACGCCGATGCCGATGGCCAGGCCGGCGGCCCACGCGTGCCGTCCGTATCGCTGCATGATGTTCGTCTCTCCTGTCTTACCGAGGGGATACCGTCACGTGCGGCCGCTTTGCCGCAGGGCGGCACTATAGCCCGATCAAGCACGGCGTCAAGTCCTGCCGCCTGAGGCCGATGCCGGAAGGATTTGCCGTCCCCGAAGGAGCCTGCTAAGCTATGGGTTCGTTCGGGCGGTTAGCTCAGTTGGCTAGAGCGCCACGTTGACATCGTGGAGGTCAGAAGTTCAAGTCTTCTACCGCCCACTTGCGGACGCGGTCGTGCTCCGCATGGGTGCGCCGCGAGGTGTGGATCCGAACATGCGAGGCTGAGTTGCGAAGCAGCCTCGTTGCTTTTGTGCGAGGTGAAGCTATCAGACGAGGACAGAGCAAGCGACCGGAACCCACGCCGGATCGGCAGCGGGTCAACGAAGAGATCTTGGCGCCGCGGGTCCGGTTGATCGGTGCGAACGGTGAGCAGCTCGGGGTCGTGTCGTTGCGCGAGGCCTTGAACGCGGCACGCGAGCAAGGCCTCGATCTGGTCGAGGTCGCCTCCAACGCGGATCCACCCGTGTGCAAGGTGCTGGACTACGGCAAGTTCCAGTACTTGCAGATGAAGAAGCATCGCGAGGCTCGCAAGTCCCAGAAGGTCACCGAGGTCAAGGAGATTCGCCTTCGCCCGAAGACCGATGACTACCACCAGGGGTTCAAGGTCAAACAGGCGCGGCGGTTTCTGGCGGCCGGCATGAAGGTCAAGGTGCGCATCCAGTTCCGCGGCCGCGAGATCACGCACCCGGAGATTGGACGGGAGCAGCTCAAGGAGGTCGTCGAAGAGCTGGCCGACGTCGCGGTGGTCGAGCAGCACCCGAACATGGAGGGCCGCTCGATGCTGATGGTGATGGCGCCGCTGGCCGCCGGTGCCGTCCAGCACGCCCGACCGGCGGCCGACGCGAGCCGAGGAGCACCGGTGGTCGCGGCCGGGGACGCCTCAGAGCCCGCCGATGCTGCGCTCGACGATCTGGACGACGACCTCGATATCGGTGGCGCGCCTGAAACCGACGACGGCGATGTCGACGACACCGACGACGCGGCGACGACGCCCGAGACGACAACATGAGCAGCCCACGATAGGATCGTTCCGATGCCAAAGATGAAGACACACAAGTCGACAGCCAAGCGGTTCAAGGTCACCGGTACCGGCAAGCTGATGCGGACCAAGATCGGCAAGAGCCACCTCCGCCGCAACAAGGCCAAGCGGGTGCGCCGCCTGTTCGACGAGTATCTGGTCGTCACCCACAAGCCCAACGTCAAGCGCGTGCGCCGGCTGGCGCCGTCGCTCTGGAAGCACCGCTAGAAGGAGTTGCCCCGATGCCACGCGTCAAAGGGGGACCGCAGACCCATCGTCGCCACAAGAAGATCCTGAAGGAGGCCAAGGGCTTCGACCAGGGCCGCCGCCGCCTCTTCCGCCGCGCCAACGAGTCGGTGTTGAAGGCGCGCCAGTACGCGTACGTGCACCGCCGTACGCGCAAGCGAGACTTCAGGGCGCTCTGGATCCAGCGGATCAACGCCGCTGCCCGCGAGCACGGCTTGTCGTATAGCCGCTTCATGCACGGGCTCACGGCAGCGGGCGTCGACCTCGATCGCAAGAACCTGGCCGACATCGCCGTCAAGGACCCGTCCGCGTTCGCGGCCCTGGCCCAGCTTGCCGGCGCTGCCTGATGCTGGCGACGGGACCGACGCGGCACGTGGCGTTGGTTCTCTGACAACCCATCGAAGCACGTCGAGGGCGCTCAGGCGCCCTCGACTGCGTTCAGGGTCCGCGACAGGGGCGACCGTCGGATGATCTCGAGCGCCAGCAACCCCAAGTTGCGCCACATCCGAAGCCTGGCACGCGCCGCCGCCCGCGCCCGCGAGGGGCGCTTCGTGATCGAAGGCATGCGCCTGGTCGAGGACGCCCTCGACGCGGGCGTGGCACCGGCCTTGGCGGTTGTCAGCGCGGCGTGGGGCGAGTCGGAGCGAGCCGCCGCGTTGCTCGCCAGGCTGGGGGATCGATCGGTGCCGGTGTTCACGGTCGCGCCGGCGGTGTTCGCGGGGCTGGCGGGCACCGAGTCGCCGCAGGGCATCCTCGCGGTGGTGCCCAAGTCCGAGACACCCCTGCCGGCACGGCTCGACCTCGTGGTGGTGGTCGACGGCATGCGCGATCCCGGCAACCTCGGCACCCTCCTGCGTACGGCGGCGGCGGCGGGCGTCGACGGCGTGCTGCTGGCGCCTGGCACGGTGGATGCCACCAACCCGAAGGTGGTCCGTGCCGCGATGGGGGCGCACTTCCGGATGCCCATTGCGGCCCGCGACTGGGCAGGCATCGCCGAAACCCTGCGCGCCGGATCGCCCGGGGGGGTGCCCGCGTGGCTGGCGGATGCCGGCGGCGAGCACGACTACGCGCGCGTGGATTGGGCCCTGCCGGCCGCGGTCGTGATCGCCGGCGAGGCGCACGGTCCGTCCGATGCCGCGCGCGCGCTCGCCGCCGCCACGGTCCGCATTCCGATGCCGGGGGGCGTCGAATCCCTCAACGCCGCCACCGCGGCGGCGGTGATCCTGTTCGAGGCGCTTCGTCAGCGACGGGTGTGAGCCTCCAACGCCGTCGGTCGTGCCTTCGCACCGTCGAAGCGGGCTGGGCTTGCCACAGTCTCCCAGGATCCCGCCGCACCGTCAGGCGAGCCGCATGGCGTGGCCTGCCCTACGAGAACCGCTCCTCCGACCAGGGATCGCCGTGCATGTGGTAGCCGTAGCGCTCCCAAAAGCCAGGCCGGTTGGCGTCGATGAACTCCAAGCCGCTCACCCACTTGGCGCTCTTCCACAGGTAGAGCTTGGGAACGAGCAGGCGCATGGGGCCCCCGTGTTCCGGCGCCAGCGGCTTACCCTCGTAGGTGTGGGCGAACATCACGTCGTCGTCGAGCAGCTCGGCCAGGGCCATGTTGGTCGTGTAGCCGCCGTGGCAGTGGATCATGACATGGTCGGCGCCGGGCAGCGGCTGGATTTGGCGCATCACCTCGGTGAACGGGATGCCGGTCCACTCGGTGTCGAGCTTGCTCCACCGCGTCACGCAATGGATGTCGCACACCTGCGTCCGGTTGGGGAGCGCCACGAAGGCATCCCAGCCCCACTCGCGGGGTTCGGCGACACGCCCCCACACCTGCAAGCGCCAGTCGGTTCGGCTCACGCGCGGCGTGCTGCCGTAGGTGAGGACCGGGAACTTGTCGGTCAGGACCTGGCCGGGCGGGACGCGCCCGGCACCGGGATCGTGCGCGCGCGAGGCATCGGCCTCGCGCAGTCGGCGGACGCGGTCGAAGGGATTGGGGAGGGTCGGCATGCTTGGCTCCGAGGTCGGGACGGACGCGCACGGGGTCGGCGCGCCCGCACAGTCCGACGCGCCGTCGGCGGCGGGCCTTACGCGAGGGCGCGCTCCGCCAGGGCCCCGGCATGGTCAAGTCCTGCGTGCGCCACGCACGAGCGATCGAGGCTTGACGGCCGCTCGTTGCATCGCGTAGACTGCTTTCGGTATCGCTGATCGACCCACGGGTCAACCGGGCACCGTGAGACGCCAAGTCGATGCGAGTCGGCGGATATCGGAGGCGAGTCGGTGTGCGCGTTCGTTCGGGAGAAAGGGACGTGCGGGGTGTCTGATGACCCGTGGATGGCCGCGACCACCGCATGACCGAAGGACGGGTGCGCTTGGGCGCGGCCCGTGTCCAGCGGCTGGACGTGGCTGCGGCGGTCGTGATCACCGGTGTGATGCTGGCGCCGTGGGCGCCGCTGGCCACGGCCGGGCTGGCGGTGGGCGTGGCCACGGCGATGGCCTGCCCGCTCCTCGGCCTGCTGGCGGCGGCATGGGCGGTGCCGTTCGGCAGCGCGGCGGCGCTCCCGATGGGAGCGGTGGCGCTGACGCCGGCTCCGGTCTTGCTGGCGCTCACGGCGTTCGGATGGGCGCTGTCGGCCGCGGCACGGCGGCGGCTGCCGGTGGTTCCGGCGGCGGGTCGCGTTGTGCTGTCCGGGCTGGCGGTGTTCGTGGCGGGCCTGGCCCTGTCGGCGCTGGCAGCACCCGACATCGCCGCCGGCGGGGCAGAGGTGGTCCGATGGGGGTTGCTGGGGCTCGCGCTGGCGCTGGCGGCGGCCCTCGGCCCAAGGCGGG
Organism: bacterium; assembly: GCA_003576755.1. Lineage (GTDB taxonomy): Bacteria > Chloroflexota > Anaerolineae > Epilineales > Epilineaceae > UCB3. Next base: position 17,714 of record QEVT01000004.1, read on the forward strand.
GCGTGGTGCTCGCCGTGGCCATCCTCGCGGCTGGCGCGGCCGAGGCGGCGGTGGGGGCGGCGATGGCCGTGCAGCGGGTCGGGCCGGAGGCGTTCGCGGTGCTGGGCGGGCGCATCTACCGTGCGCACGGCACGTTCGGCCAGCCCAATCCGTTCGCCGGCTACATGAACATGGTGTGGCCGGTGGGCCTGGCGCTTGCGTGGACGGCGCTGGTCGGCGATGGTGCGCGCGCGCGGGGCGGGCCGCCACGGACGAGGTTGCCGCTGGGTCGCGGCCTTGCCGTCTTCGGGGCCGGTGCTGCCGGATTGTGCGGCGTGGCGCTGGTGTTGTCGTGGTCGCGTGGGGGCTGGCTGGCGGCGGCGGCAGGTGGCGGGACGATGGCGCTGGCGTGGGTGGCGCGGGCATGGGGTGGCCGGGTCGCGCGGCGGCGGTCGCTGGCGGTCGCCTGGGCCGCTTCGACGCTGGGCGTGGCGCTGCTGCTGGCAGGCGCGGTCGACCGCATCCCGGCCGGCATCGGCGACCGGCTGGGCAGCATCTCGCGGACGTTCGCGGTGTGGGGCGTGGCGGACGCCGAGGTGACCGACGCGAACTTCGCCACGGTCGAGCGGGTGGCGCACTGGGAGGCGGCAGCGGCGATGTGGGCGGAGCGGCCGTGGTTGGGCCACGGGCCCGGGACCTATGCGGAGATCTACCCGCGCTTCCGCCTGCCGCGCTGGTCCGACCCGCTCGGGCATGCCCACAACATCTACCTGCACCTGTTGGCGGAGAGCGGGCTGGTCGGGCTGGCGTGTTACTTCGTGTTCTTCGGCGCGGCGCTGGCCGCCATCCTGCGTGCGGTCTGGCATCCGACGGGCCAGTTCGAGGCGGCCCTCGGACTGGGACTCGCCGGCGTGTGGGGCGCGCTGGCGTTCCACAGCCTGCTCGACAACCTGTACGTTCACGACATGACCATCCACCTCGGCCTTCTGCTCGGGGTGTTGTCGGGGCAGCGCGGCCGCGCACCGGCGCTCGGGGGGCAAGGATGATATGCTTCACCGCCGTCGACCGCAGGGTCGGCGGTTCCGAGACGATCTGCTCCCAGACGTGGGCCCGATGAACGACGGTCGCGGCGACGACATCCTGGCACGCGGCGCCGCCGGCATCGACGGCGCGCCGGCCGATGCCCCACCGGCCCTCGGTGGCCGTCTGACGAGCCGGCGGACCCTGATGTCGCTGGTGGCGGCGGTGGGCTTGGTCGGGCTGTTCCTGTACAGCCAGGACCGCACCACCCTGGTCGATGCCGCGCGGCGCATCCGCGACGCCGACCCGTGGCTGTACGTCGCTGCGCTGGCAACCTACTACCTCGCGTTTCCGGTACGGGCCTGGCGCTGGCGGATCCTGCTGGGCAACGCCGGCACGGACACGGCCCGCCTGCCGTCGACGATGGGCTTGGCCGAGATCATCTACCTCTCGTGGTTCGTCAACAGCCTCGTACCCGCCAAGCTGGGCGACGTGTACCGGGGATGGCTGGTGCGGCGATCGGGCGGAGTGCCGTGGTCCACCGCCATGGGCACCATCGTGGCCGAGCGGATGCTCGACCTCATCGTCCTCACCGTGCTGATGGTGACCACGGGCCTGGTGACCTATGGCGACGTGTTGGCGCGCGGGGTCGACGGCGGTGCCGTGGCGTGCATCCGGCGCGGCGCCCGGCTGGACGACCTGGGGTGCACCTTGTTCGACGTGTTCCTGATCGGCGGCGGCGCGGTCATCGGGATGCTGGTGCTGTTCGTCGTCATGGCACGCTACGGCGGCCACCTCGAACGCGTCCTGCCCGAGCGGGCGGGCCGCCTCTACCTCCGATTCGCCGATGCGCTCGTGTTGTCGTTCGGCCGGTTCGGGCCGCTCCTCGGCCTGTCCGCCCTGGCGTGGATGGCCGAGGGGATGGCGTTCTGGCTGGTGGGTGGGGCGCTGGGCTATCACCTGCCGCTGCCGCTGGTCGTGTTCTTCAGCCTCCTGCAGGCGTTCATCACCGCCATCCCGCTCACGCCCGGTGGGCTGGGGTTCGAGCCGCTCCTCACCGGTGCCTTGCGCCTGCGCGGGTTCGCGGGCAGCGGCGCGTTGGCGATGACGGGGCTCTACCGGACCATCAGCTATGGCAGCTTGCTGGTCGGCGGTGCCGTGGTGTACCTCGCCCGGCGGCGCTGACGACCCCTCATCGTCCTCTCACGCGCCCGCGCTACACTTTCGAGCATCATCCGGCGGTGCCTATAATCCTGACTTCTGTCGCGCCGTGGGCGCGGGCCGGCCGGTGCATGGGGGTGGTCGTGGCAGAGCAAATTCTGGTCGTCGAGGACGACGAGCGCATCGCGAGCATGCTGCGCCGTGGCCTGATCTTCGAAGGCTACGAGGTGCGGGTGGCCCATACCGGCACGGACGGGCTGGCGATGGCGCGCGAGCGACTGCCGGACCTCGTGATCCTGGATTGGATGCTGCCCGAGCTCGACGGCGTCGAGGTGTGCCGGCGGCTGCGCAGCGCCAGCACCGTGCCGATCATGATGCTGACCGCCAAGGAAGCCGTCCCAGATCGGGTGACCGGGCTCGACGCAGGGGCCGACGACTACGTGTCGAAACCCTTCGCGTTCGAGGAGCTGCTTGCGCGCATCCGCGCCCTCCTGCGGCGCCAGCAGCGGCCTGCGGACGGGCCGGAGGTGTTCACGTTCGCCGACCTGCAGCTCGACACCGGCACGCACCAGGCGCGCCGCGGCGCACGGTCCATCGACCTCACGGCCAAGGAATACGACCTCCTGCACCTCTTCATGCGGCACCCCCGGCAGGTCTTGACGCGCGACCAGATCTTCGACGACGTCTGGGGCTACGACTTCGGCGGCGAGAGCAACATCATCGAGGTCTACGTGCGCTACCTGCGCACCAAGATCGAGGCCGACGGCGAGCCGCGGCTGATCCACACCGTGCGCGGGGTGGGCTATGCCCTGCGGGAGCCGACGTGACCCCGGCCATGCCCCCGACGTACCCCGCGCAGCCGGCCGTGCCCAGGCTCGCGGCGCGCTTCGGCCGGATCGGGCCCGGGCTTGGGCGCCTCGGCCGTGCCTGGCGGCCACCGACCATCTTGATCCGTTGGAAGCTCACGCTGTTCTACAGCGCCGTCCTGGCGCTCACCTTGATGTCGTTCAGCTTGGCCGTCTACACGTACATGGACCGCACGCTGATGGGCGACATCCGCCGGTCGAGTCAAGAACGCGCCGCCCAGGCGGCCGACGGCCTGTTGCGTGAGGCGCGGCGCCAGGAAGACCGGGCGATGGCCGTCGCGTCTGGCCGCATCGGTTGGGCAGAGGCGAGCCTGCTGCGCGAATGGGACGAGCTGCAAGGCAGCTTCGAGCCATGGCGTTACGAGGGCGTCGGCATTCGCTACTACCACTGGACCGGTCAGCTCGTGGGCACCAGCGACAAGTTCCTGTGGGATCGCGACCACGTGCCGATCGACTACAACATGTTCGTCGACGCCAGCCGCGGCATGGACCACGCCGTCGTCGTGTCGACGTCGAGCGTGTCCGTCGGCGGGCCGTTCTATTCCTACAGCCGCCCGGTCTTCCGCGATCAGCACCCTTGGGCCGTGGTCGAGATCCTGACGTCGCTCCAGAGCTACGACAGGACGATGGATCGTCTGGCACGGCTGCTCGCCCTGGCGACGGTCCTGGCCACCGCGCTTGCGTTCTTCACGGGCGCCGCCGTCACCGAGGCGGCGCTGCGGCCGCTCGACGCCATTGCCCGGACGGCCCAGGAGATCAACCAGAAGCGGGACCTCTCGCGCAGGATCGCCGATCGCGGCCCGCTCGATGAGATCGGCCGGCTGGCCACGACGTTCAACGACATGCTCGACCAGATTCAGGGCATGTTCGAGCGCCAGCGCCAGTTCCTCGCCGACGTGTCGCACGAGCTCCGCACGCCGCTGACGACCATCCGCGGCGAGGTCGATCTGATGCGCCGCTTCGACCGGCTGGACCCGGAAGGCATGGATGCCGTGCATGGAGAGGCCGAGCGCATGTCGCGCCTGGTCGAAGACCTCCTGCTCTTGGCGCGCAGCAACGAGCAGCTTGTCCGGCGCAGCGCTCCGGTCGCGCTCGACGGCATCGTCGAGGAGGTGCTGCGCCAGGCACAGGTGCTGGCCGGCGATCACCACGTCGTGAGCGCAGGCGACGTCCGGCCCGTTGCCGTCACGGGCGACGGCGATCAGCTCAAGCAGCTCCTGCTCAATCTCGTGTCGAACGCCCTGCGGCACACCCCGGCCGGCACGCGGGTGACGATGGGCTTGCGGCAGGTCGGATCGGAGGCCGAGCTGACGGTCGCCGACGACGGCCCGGGCATCCCGGCTGAAGACCTGCCGTTCGTCTTCGATCGGTTCTACCGGGTCGACAAGGCGCGTGCACGCGCAAGCGGCGGCACGGGGCTCGGGCTCTCGATCGTTCACGCCATCGCCACGGGGCACGGCGGGCGGGTCGCGGTGGCGAGCGACGTCGGCCGTGGGACGGTCTTCACGGTCCGACTGCCGTTGACGGCACCTTCGGCCGCGAAGCCCGAGGCGGGTTGACCCGCGGCGCCACCGACATGCCGGGCCGCTGCCGGCAAGGCCCGAACCACAGAGAGAGGCAAACGGTCCGCCCGCGGCAATGCTCATGCACGGGCGCCGGGATCGATGCGAAAGGAACGATGAGCCATGCGCAAGCTGTTGGGGTGGCTGACGGTGACCCTCGCCCTGGTCGGCAGCGGGGCGGCCGCGGGCGGGCTCGCGGGGCTGGCCGCCGCACGGTGGTACGACCGCACACCGCGGGCGCCCGTCGTGCCTGCCACCCCACGGTCGGAGGCGATCAGCACCTTGGCCGGTGGCGGAGGCGCCGTGAGCGGCGAGGACGAAGCGGTGCTGGAGGCCGTCCGCGCAACGCGTCCGGCGGTGGTCACGGTCATGAACCTGCAGCGGGTGCGGGCCAACCCGTTCGCCCCGGTCCAGCTCCGTGCCGCCGGCTCGGGTTCCGGCGTCATCTTCGACGCACGGGGCTACGTGGCCACCAACGCCCACGTGGTCGAAGAGGCCCAAGCCATCGAGGTGGTGTTCATCGACGGCCGGCGTGCCCCGGCCGAGGTGGTGCAATGGGATCCGGCATACGACATCGCGGTGCTCCGACTGCCGCCAGACACGGCCTTGCCCCGGGTGGCCTCGCTCGCCGACTCGGCCCACCTCGAGCCCGGCATGCGGGTGCTGGCGATAGGCAGCCCGCTGGGCACCGAGTACCAGAACACCGTGACCACCGGCATCATCGCCGGGCTCAACCGGCGCGTCAAGGACCTCGGCTTCGACACCCGGACGTGGACGGTCCGGGAGTTCGACGTGGTCGACGTGCCGCTGATCCAGACCGATGCCGCCATCAACACCGGCAACTCCGGCGGACCGCTGATCAACCTGAACGGCGAGGTCGTGGGCCTCAACACGCTGATCGTGCGGCGCGACCGGACCGGCGGCGGCCTCGTCGAGGGCCTGGGCTTCGCGGTGCCGAGCAACGTCGTGCGCGCCCTGGCCGCGGAGTGGATCGACGGCATCGGCCGCGCCGACCTCGGGGCGACCTTCGAACCGCTCGACCCCATGACGGCGCGCGAGTCGGGGCTCGCCCGGGCGACCGGCGCCCTCGTCACGGCGGTGGCGCCTGACGGCCCCGCCGCACGTGCCGGCGTCGCGCCGGGCGACATCGTCGTGGCCGTCGACGGCGTGCCGCTCGACCTCGATCGCGCCCTCGAGGATCTCGTGTGGGGTTATCATGAAGGCGCTCGCGCCACGCTGACCGTGGAGCGCTACGGCCGCACGTTGGACTTGGCCGTCACGTTCGGCGGACCCACCACCGCGCCGTCGCCACCCTCAGGAGACACGCCATGACGCGCCGTCGCAAGCTGATCGCCATCGCGTTCCTCGTGATCTTCGTGGTCACCGAGATCGCCGTGCTCTTCACCTCGATGTCGACGGCGCCGTGACCGGAGGTCGGCGCCGGCCGACGTGGCTCTCGGCGGCCGCGTTGTTGCTTGGAACGGTGGCCGTGGCGATGCTTGCATGGCGCCTGCGCGGAGGAGACGGAAGGACCGACCGCGTCGAGCGGGCGGTGTCTGAGGTCGCGTCCGTGAGCCCTCCGCCGCCGGGAACGCAACCGCCGTCCGGGGCCCCCACGCCCACGGCCGCCGACGTGCTGGCACGCCTGCGGACCGAGCCGCCGTCACGCGACCTCAACGACTTGGCCGTGCGGATGGGCCGGGCCACGTCCGGGCGTGTGACCATCGCCACGCCCGGGCCGGTGCGGCAGCCGGCCGTCGGCGACGAGGCGATGTTCTGGCTCCACGACATCAACAGCGAGCAGTACTTCCGCGTGCAGGCCCGCCTGGAGGTCGTGACCCGACACGCCTACCTGTGGGTGCAGTCCGGGCAGGCCGTCGACCGCACGGCGCTCGAGCGGGGCGGCGAGGTGTTCTCGGCCGAGGTCTACCCCCGCGTGCGAAGCGTCTTCGGGAGCGAATGGTCGCCCGGCATCGACGGCGACCCGCGCGTGCACGTGCTGCACCATGAGCCCGTGGCGGGCATCGCCGGCTACTTCTACAGCGCCGACGAGTACCCCGAGGCGGTCGAGCCGCACTCCAACCAGCGCGAGATGTTCTACGTGAACCTGTCGGCCACCACGCCCGGCGCATACGACTACCAGGCGCTGCTGGCACACGAGTATCAGCACATGATCCACTGGCACCAAGACCGCGACGAGTCCGTCTGGGCCAACGAGGGGCTGTCCGAGCTGGCGGCGCGGGTCGCAGGCTACCCGGTGCAGACCGGCACGGCGTTCTTCGATGCGCCCGACACGCCGCTGATGGAGTGGGAGCACGAGGCGGGCGCCAACACCGCCCACTACGCGGCCGCCTACGCGTTCTTCACCTACCTGCGCGAGCGCTTCGGCGACGCCGTGATCCGTGCCTTCGTCGCGGCGCCGGCCAACGGGGCATCCGGCGTCGAGGCGGCCCTGGCCGCGGTGGGCGCGCCGGCGCCGTTCGAGGCCGTGTTCTTGGACTGGGCGGCGGCCAACGCCGTGCCGGCGCGGCGCGGCGCGGGCGTGCCCGAGCGCTACGGCTACGGCGACCTCGACATCGGCCGCGTGCGGCCGGTGCCGCTGGCCGACGTCGGCACGGCCACGGCGGTCGGCCAGTTCGCCACCGACTACCACGACGTGACCCCCCATGTGCGCGACGGCCGGCTCGCGCTGGGATTCACGGGCGACACCACCGTGGGGCTCCTGGGAGCCGGGCCGGGGACGGCGGGGGGCGTGTGGTGGTCCAACCGCGGCGACAACATGGATGCCCGCATCACGCGCACCTTCGACCTGCGCGGGACGTCGGAAGCGCGGTTGACGTGGCGGGCATGGTACGATCTGGAGGAAAACTGGGACTACGCCTACGTCCTGGCCTCCATCGACGGCGGGGGGACATGGACGCGCCTGGCAACGTCGCGCACGACCGACGACAACCCCAACGGCAACAACTTCGGCGCTGGCCTCACCGGCACGAGCATCGGCTGGGTCGACGAGTCGGTCGACCTGGCGCCCTTCGCCGGCCAATCCGTCACGGTCCGCTTCGAAGTGGTCACCGACGACGCCGTCAACCTCTCGGGCCTGGCGATCGACGACGTACGGCTCGACGCCGTGGGGTTCCACGATACGGCCGACGCCGACGCGGGCTGGCACGCCGAAGGCTGGTTGCGGCTCGACCCGACGCTGCCACAGCGCTGGGGCCTGCAGGTGATCGTCGACGGCGCGGGATCGGGTGTGGCCGTGCACCGGCTGGCCGTTGCATCCGACGGTCGCGCCGCCATCGACATACCCCGGATCCCACCCGACGCGACCGTCACGGTGGCGGTCAGCGCCTTGACGCCGGCCACCCGCAGCCCCGCCGGCTACCGGGTGGCGGTGAGGTGACGATCGTGGACGGGCGTCGCGGCGGTGATCGGTTCCCGCAGGTGGCGCTCGCTCCATCCGTCGTCTCGATCGACCGATCCGCCGGCGTAAACCACGCTTCACCTTCATCATCCGATTCACTCCCGAAAGGCAACAGCGACATGCGGCAGTACGCACAACCGCCGGCGATGGCGATCGATCCGGCGAAAACGTATCGGGCCACCATCCACACCAATCGCGGGGACATCGCCCTCGACCTCTTTGCCGACAAGGCGCCCGAGACGGTGAACAACTTCGTCTGCCTGGCCCGCGACGGCTTCTACGACAACGTCAAGTTTCACCGTGTCATCGCCGACTTCATGATTCAGACCGGAGACCCGACCGGCACGGGGCGCGGCGGGCCGGGCTACCAGTTCGCCGACGAGTTCCACGCCGACCTCAAGCACGACGGTCCCGGCGTGCTGAGCATGGCCAATGCCGGCCCGAACACCAACGGCAGCCAGTTCTTCATCACCCACGTCGCCACGCCCTGGCTGGACCGCAAGCACAGTGTCTTCGGTCGGGTGCACGACGGCCAGGACGTCGTCGACGCGGTGCGGCAAGGCGACGTGATCACCGGTATCGACATCGCGGAGGCCTGAGCCACGGGCGCCACTTTCCCGCACAGACGTTCTAGGCTACACTCCCGGGTGCCATGATCCACATCCGGCGGGTGACCGCCCACAACTTCAAGCAGCTCGTCGACGTCGACCTCGCCCTGCCTCCACGGGGCCGATTCCTGGTTCAAGGGCTCAACGAGGCCGGCAAGTCGACCCTGTTCGAGGCCATCTTCTTCGCGTTGTTCGGCCAGCCGCTGGCCACCGAGTCGGCCGGCGGGAAGCTCGACGACGTCATCCGCTATGGGGCCGAAGAGGCCTACGTGGCGCTGGATCTGTGCCTGGCCGACGGGCGGTGGATGCGTGTCACGCGTCGGGTGCGGCGGGGCCGGCCCAACGTATGGGAGCTGGATCTCGGCGCGCCCGACGGCGGCATCGAGGAGATCCGGTCGAACCGCACCGTCAACACGCGCGTCGAGTCCGAGCTTGGCTTCGACGGCGAGGCCCTGCTGAACACGTGCTTCGTCGAGCAGAAGAAGCTCGAGAAGCTCGAAGGCATGACGCTGTCCGGGCGCCAGGAAAGCCTGATGAAGCTGCTCAACCTGGACCGCCTGCTCGAGGTCGGCGAGCGACTGCGCGTCCGGCCCGCCGACCGGCAGCAGCTCGAGCGCCTTCGTGCGCGGGCAGACCTGGCGGCGCTGCAGGCCGAGCGGCCGTCCCTCGAGACACGCTTCGCCGCGGCGCGGCGCGCGCTCGAACAGGCGGCTGTCGCCGACGGCATCGCGCGCCTGCGGTCCGACCTCGACGGCCTGGCGGCGACCCTCGCCGATTTGGCGGCGGCCCGTGTGGTGGAGGCGGACCTGGCGGCGCGTGCGGCGGCGGCGGAGTCGCTGGCCGAGGCGCTCACAGCCTGGAGGCATGGGTGCACCGCGCACGAGCGGGTGCGCGACAGCCTCGCCGTCGGATCTCGAGCGGCAGACGAGCTTGCGGCCGCCCGTGCGGCGCGCGACGTCGAGGCGCCCGCGACGGTGGCTCGCGGCGTGGCGCTGCGGCGGTTGCGCGACGGGACGGCATGGCTGGCCTCGCGCGAGGCCGAGCGCCAGGTCCTTGCCGACGCGATTGCCGCGCGCGACGTCGAGCTGGCCCGCCTGGCGACCGACCGCGAAGCGCTCAACGACACCCGACGGGCATTGGTCGAGGCTCGCGCCGCCGGCCGCGAGGCACGCGACGCCATCCAGGCATTGGAGCACGACTGGCGTGCCTTCGAGGTGCGCGACGCGCTCGTGGGGTGGATCGCCGCCCTGGCGGCGCGGCCGACGCCCGCTGAAGGTGCCGTGGCGCTCGCCGCGGCCCGCCAGGCCCACACGGCGGCGGTGCGCCGTGTGGCGGTCGGGGTGATCGGTGTCGTCGCGGCCAGCGGCGTGGCGGCATGGGCGGGGCTGGCGGGCGCGCCGGCGCCGTGGGTTCGCATCGCGGCCTTGATGGTCGCGGGTGCGGCTTGGTGGGCTTGGTGGCGCGGGTTTCAGCGCATGCAGAGCGCCGCACGCACCGTCGGTCGGCTCGAGGGGGCGGCTGCGCTGGCCGAGCGCGAGGCCGAGGCGCAGGCCCGGCGCGAAGCGGATGCGACGGCGCGGCTGCAGGCCGTCAACGCGGTGCGGCCCGCCGACCGCCAGCGGGCCGAAGCCGCGGTGGCGGAGATCGACGCGCGGCTTGGCGGGCGCGACCGCGCCGCCGTGGATGCCGCGCTCCATGCGGCGCGCGCCCGCCAGGCGCAGGCCACGGCCCAGGCCGAAGCCTTGGGCGCGCGCGAGGCCGAGCTGCGCGATGCGGTGGGCCGGCTCGATGGCGCCGCCATGGGGGCCGAACGCGATGCCTGGGCCGGGCGCATGGCCGGCATCGACCGGGTGCTGGCGGGATGGTGGCCGCGTGCCACGGCGGCCGCCGCCGCCCTGGGCGTGGGAAGCGACATCGCGGGGATCGACGGCGAGATCGGGGCGTTGCGGTCAGCGTTGGCGCAGCTGCGCGAACGGGCTGCGCGCATTCCGGCCCTGGAGGACGAGGTGGCGGCCAGCGAGGCCGCCGCCCAGCGGCATCGGGAGGCGGCGCGGTCGGCGTGGGAAGCGTTGCCATCGGCCATCGCCCGGCCCGGTTGGTCGCCAGAGCTTGGGGAGGCCGACTGGTCCGCGGCGGGCGAGGCACTCCGGGCGACCTATGCGGCAGCGGGCGGCGACGCGGTTCGGCAGAGGTTCGAACAGGCCGCGCGCGATGCGGCGGCGCTGGCCGGGGTGATTGCCGCCGCGCGCCGGGCGCTGTCCGAGGCCGCGGCCGTGTGGCGGGGTCGGCTGCAGGCGCTGGGAGCCCCCGCCGAAGTGCTGGCGGACATCGATGCCCATCTGGCATGGGACGACCCCGCGGCCGCCCAGGCCGCATGGGCTGTCGCCGCGGCGAAGGTGGCGCCGGACCCAACGACCGCGGTCGACGCCCTGCAGGACGAGCACGACCGGCTGCGCGCACGGCTCGACGTCGTCCGGCACGACGTCGAACGACTGGAGCGCACGCTCGGGCTGACGGGCGAGGTGCTGGATGCGGAGGTCGCCGAGCGGGTCTGGCAGGATGCTGCCCGCACGCTGGCGGTGCGCGAGCGCGGTGCGATGATCGTGGAACACGCGAGCCGCAACGTGGTCAAGCGCGTGCTGCCGAGCACGATGGCGCACATGCGGCGCTTGCTGCCCGGCTTGACCCGCGGGCGCTACTTCGATGCCCAGCTCAGCGACGACTACCGGATCGAGGTCTACGATGAGCGGGCGGGCGCCTGGAAGAAGAAGAACATCTTCAGCGGCGGCACGCGCGACCAGCTGTCGCTCGCCCTGAGGCTGTCGTTCGCGTTGGCGACGCTGCCCGAAGAGCGCGGCACGGCGCCGAGCTTCCTGTTTCTCGACGAACCCCTCGGAGCCTTCGACACCGAGCGCGCACGCGCGCTGATCGACCTCATCACCGAAGGCGAGGTCGCCGACAGCTTCGATCAGATCTTCCTCATCAGCCATGTCGCTGTGGAGTCCAGCCTGTTCGACTACCACATCGAGCTGGTCGACGGGCGCGTGGCCGCCAGCGACCTGCCGGCGCACGCGGCCTCCGACTGACGCGGCGCCGGGGTCGCGGGCGCGCAGCCCTACCAGAGCTGGCCGGATCGCGGGACGGCGCGGCGAACGGTGCCCGGCGCGCGGTCCGCCCGCCCGGTCTCGGGGAGGAAAGGCCGTGCGTTGCCGACCCAGAGCTCCGTCGGCGCCTCGTCGCACTCCAACGTCAGCGTGGTCTGATCGCGGTGTGCGATGTACCAGCTGCGGTCGAGCCGTCGATGCGGCGTCGTGATGGTCCAGAGGCCACCGACCTCGCGCAGGAGCTCGCGCACCTGCACCATGGCACGGTGGTCGAACGTGATGGTGATCAGGCCGGCGGCGTCGGTGCGGCGCTGGTGGACACGGTCGCCGCCCGTGGCGTTGACCTCGACGATGTCGAACGGCACGTCGGACAGCATCGGCTCGCCGACGTCGTACCGACCGTCGCGGTCGCGGTCCATGAACTTGTGGATGACCAGGCTGGCATCGCAGTTCCACGGCTCGGGCTCGTCGAAGATGGTCGTCCGCTCCGTCGGCTTGGGCGTACGGGGGGTCGGCACCTCCGGCGTGTCGGTCGGCGGCGGCGGATCGGTCGGCGGTGGCGTGTCCGATGGCGTCGGCGACGGTGTGTCGGTCGGCGTGCTCGAAGGCGTCGACGACGGCGACGGGGTGTCGGTGGGCGTGGGCGTCGGCGTCGGTGACGGTGTCGGTGTGTGGGTCGGCCGAGGCGTGTCCGACGGCGTCGGGGTGGATGACGGCGTGAAGGTTGGCGACGGCGTCGGCGTGTGCGATGGCGTGGGCGTGTTGGACGGCGTCGGGGTGACCGACGGCGTGAAGGTCGGGGTCGGCGTGGGCGTCCGCGACGGCGTCGGGGTGACCGACGGCGTGAAGGTCGGCGTCGGCGTGGGCGTCCGCGACGGCGTCGGGGTGACCGACGGCGTGAAGGTTGGCGTCGGCGTGGGCGTCCGCGACGGCGTCGGCGACGGGGTGAAGGTCGGCGTCGGCGTGGGGGTGCGCGACGGCGTCGGCGTGTTGGACGGCGTCGGTGTGTTGGACGGCGTCGGTGTGCGCGTCGGCGTGCTGGAAGGTGTGGGCGTCCGGGTCGGCGACGGCGTGCTGGTCGGCGTCGCGGACGGTGACGGCGTGGGCGTGCGGGTCGCGGACGGCGACGGCGTGTGCGTCGGTGTCGGCGACGCCGTCGGGGTATCGGACGGGGGCGGCGGCGGCGTTGGTGTGCTCGTCTGCTGCTGCTCGCAGCAGAAGTCGACGTCGACCCCGTCGACGAACAGCTCCACGCCGAAGTCCGCTTCCCACAGCAGCGTGAACGTGCCGGGGCCGCGCGCCGGGGCCTGGAGCGGCACGCTCTGCTCGACCCAGGCGTTGCGCGGGAACGGCGTGCGCTCGTCGATGATGGGGACTTCGGGGCCGAACGGCTGGCCGTCGATGTCCAGCCGGGCGCGGAGGCTGAACTTGCCGTTGGTGTTGTCCATTCGGAACAGCCCGACCTTGACGACCGCGCGGTCCGGTCCGGTCTGGGTGACGGTGATCCGGTGCGACATCTGCCCCGGGATGAGCGGCAGCAGCTGCATCGAGGCCTTCTGGACGGCCGGCCAGTTCGGCAGCGCGGGCGACGGCCCGTTGCGTTGGGCGCTGATGATGTTGAACCACTCGTCCGGCGGGAAGTCGACGCGGGTCGGGCTCTCGAAGCCGCCGTTGTAGCCGAGGTACGTGTTGCCCTTGCACGACCGGGAGTCGTCCGGGTGGATCGCGCACAGCAGCTCCGGCGGCGGCGGCGTTTGCGGCGGCGCGCAGCGCCAGAAGAAGAACTTCTCCTGGATATAGCGGCCGTCGCCCTTGCGCACTCCGCGGCCCATGTCGAAGTCCTTCTGCTCGATGACCCGCACCGGTGGTGAGTTCGGGCAGATGGTGTAGCAGATCGGCCGGGTGTCGAGCAGCTTGATCTCGTATGGCGGCGGCTGGCACAGCGAGAACAGGAACGCCATGTCCTGGATGGGTTCTGTGCGCTGGAGCGTCTTCTGCACGTAGACGTTGAGCGGATTGCCGGCCTGGTGGATGATGACCTGCAGCGGCTGCAGCGGGCAATCGATGGCCTGGTAGCGGTCGCCGTCCGACCAGAGCCCGTCGCAGCCGGTGCACTGATAGGGACCCTTGCCGACGGTGTCGATGAAGGCCCAGAACCGGATCTGCCACGGCCGGACGCACGGCGTCGGGCTCGGGGGCAGCGTTGGCCGAGGGGTGTTGGACGGCGTCGGCGTGTTGGACGGCGTGGGCGTCTCGGTCGGCAACGGCGTTCGGCTGGGCGTCGGCGACGGGCCGGGCGTGGGGGAAAGGGTGGCCGTCGGCGTCGCGGTCGCCGTGGGGCTGGGTCCGGGCGTCGCCGTCGGCGTGCGCGTCGGCGTACCCGGCGTGCCGGGCGTACCCGGCGTGCCGGGCGTGCCGGGCGTCGGCGTGGGCGCCGGCGTGTCGGTCAGCAGCTTGTAGGTCGCCGTCGGCTGCGGGGTGTGCGTCACCGGCAGCGGGGTGTGGGTCGGGCCGGGCGTTGGGCTGGGCGGCTGCGTCGGGCCGCCGGTCGGCAGTGGGGGCAGCGTCCCGGTGAGCGCCACGGTCGGCAGCACCGTCTCGGTGCCCTGCAGCGGAGCGGATTCGGCGGCGGGCGGCGCGGCGGATTGGCCGGCCAGCATGCCGAGGCCGAACATGCCGAGGAGGAGCGTAAGGGACAGCGCCCGATGTTCACTGCGGATCTGGTTCATGCCGTTCACGATGGGTTGGAGACACGGCGCGCCCGCGGGGTGGACCCGGCGCGTTCCGCGTGGCCGCGGAATGCAGGCGATGGTCGCGTAGGCGAAAGTGCTTTAGCATTTTATAACGACTTGCCGCCGAGCGCAAGTCCTGGTGACAAACTCGTTAAGCCGCGGGTGCGGGGCGACAGTCGACGGGCAGGCGATCTGCGCGTGACGCTGCCCCCCGGTCACGGGTTAACGAGGCTGTGCGAGCGCGGGCGGGCGGCGGTCGTGATATCCTTCCGCCCGCGTTTGCATACACCATGACGATGAGCGATGGACGGTGGTGATGACGACATCCAATGGTTTGCGCGTCGGGGAGCCCGGCGAGATGGAAGCCCGGTCGTGGCGACCGGCGGGCCGGCGGTGGCGGGAGGCTGCCGGGCTGATCGGCTTGGCCCTGGTGCTCGCCCCCTGGGCCCGGGGTGGCTTGGCGCAACCCGATGTGCACGCGCAGGCACGGCCCACGCCGACCGCCGGGCCGTTCGTGCCCGGCGGGAGTTGGCGCGGACTGCACTCCCCGAAGACCGAGCCGCTGTGGACGTCCGGCATCGCGCCGCGCGATCGGCCGTGCGGCGAAGAGGCGCGCAAGGTGCCGGCGCGGCGCGGCGCGGTCCCGCCGCTGTGCGGGGTGCACGGGCGGTGGGTGGACGGTGCCTGGACCGGCTGGGCCGTCGGCGAGGAGGGCTTGCTTGCCCGCTACACCGACGGGGCCTGGCGGCGCGTCGACGACCTCGCCCCCCGCGCGACCGCTCCCAAGACGTACCATTTGCACGACGTGTTCGTCGTCGGTCCCGACGACGTGTGGGCTGTCGGTTGGATGGAAGGCGACCGGGGGTGCGAGGGCTGCGGCGTGGTGTTGCGCTACGACGGCATGCGCTGGCAAGAGCTCGACCGCTACGCGCTCGGCATCAACAGCTGCGTGCCGCCGATCAACGCGCTGGACCTCCAGCAGCGGCGAGACGGCTCGTGGTTCGGCTGGGCGATCGGGGACAAGAAGCCTTGCCTCAACGGGGGCGCCGTCGTCCTGGAGTTCGACGGCACGCGGTGGAAGTGGTTCCGCGCGCCGCAGCTCGCCGAGAACATGCACGACCTCCGGATCGTGTCGGAGACCGAGGCCTGGGCGGTGGGCGAGTTCGGCAGCGAGTCGTTCTACGACGGGCGCGGCAGCCGCACCGGCGACTGGCCGCTGCAAGGCCGGTCGGGGGCGCACGACCTGTTCGCGGTGGACCTGGTCGACGAGACGTACGGGTGGGACGGCGGCGTGATCGGACGGCTGAACCGTTATGACGGCAACTGCCACGACGACAACCCCGACACCCCGTGCTGGTTCGACAATCAGGCCAACCCGATCCAGGACAAGGCCGGGCAGAAGGTGACCAACAGCGTGTACGCCATCGACCTGCTGACGCGCGACCAGGGTTGGCTCGTGGGCGCGCAGGACGGGCGGATCTCGCTCGTCGCGCACTTCCTGCAGGACCGTGCCTGGCGCAAGGTTGCCGTCGTCGACGATCCGGGCGAGAGCTTGTATGGGCTGGTCATGCTGGACCCCGCTCGCGGGTTTGCCGTCGGAGACGAGGGCACGATCCTGGCCTACGTCGACGCGGCTTCGACGCCGTCGCCCACGGCGACGGCGAGCCTGACGGCGACGCGAACTCCGCCTCCGGCCTCCCCGACGCCGCCCGCGACCGACACGCCGCCCGCGACCGACACGCCGACCGCGACGGCGTTGGCAACCCCGGAGGAGCCGACCGCGACCGATGTTCCCCCGCGCCCGTCCGCCAGCATGACGGCCACGGCGACGTCGACGCCGCAGGCCACCCCGACGGCCACCCGGACCGCGACCCCGTCGCCGCCCGCCCGCCCGACGCCGGGTGGGCACCGTGGGTTTGTGCCGGTGGCCTTCAAACGCGCCGGCCTCCGTCGCTGACGCGCCGGTCCGTCGGCCGATCACCACCGGCGGCGCCGCCATCCACCGCTCCGCCGCGGGACGCACGAGCGGGGATGCGCCTGCCCGCCTAGGGCAGCTGCAGCGCAGGATCGCCGAGCAGCAGGAACGTCTGCATCACGTCGCGGCCGCCCGGCGCGTCGGTCGGCACGGCGCGCCAGGCGTCGAGCACCGCATCGCCCAGGCGGGCGTGGCGACCGTCGGTCAGCCCCTGCGCCAGGGCATGTGCGAGCGCGCGTTGGTCTCCGGCCAACGTGAGGCTGGTCGGCGCGAGCGCTGCCACCGCCCCTCCGTCTTCGTCCCACAGCATGGCTTCTGCCAGCGCGTCGAGCGTGGGGTGGGTGAACAGACCGGTGAGGCAGGTCAGGTTGAGCACGATCGGGAGTCGCGGCGCGTTGGCCAGGCTCGGGACGTCATCGACCGTGAAGATACGGTCCTTGCCCCACTGGTTCACGCTGCCATGGCCGAAGTAGGCGAGCACCCCCACGCCCTCGTGCAGTCGGTCGCGGACCGTGTCGGTCATGCCGCCACCGTCGGGCGGGGCGGTCAGCACGGTGCCGGCGTACGGCCGCGCCATCGCGGCGAGGAAGCGCTCGGCGTCGTCTTCGAACGAGACTTCCTCCCCGTCCGCCACCGCCAGCACACGGGTCCGCCAGTCGGCGTCGCCGGCGGACTCGTAGGCCAGGATCTTGGCGACGAGGACGTCTACCTGCGACGACGAGCGGGCCGGGATGCGCCCGATGGCCAAGTCGGGCACGAGATCGCCGTCGAGCCGGGCAAACCCGACGTCGCTGCCGGTCTGGCCGCCGAAGACGGTGCGGATGAGGAAGGTCGGCAGACGGTTGGCGGCGGCGGGTACGGTGAAGCCGCGGGGGTCGAACGTCGCGTCACCGACGAGCACCACGTAGCGCGGCGCGGGTCGCCACGCGGCGTGCGCATGTCGCAGGAACGCGCGGATGCCGTCGGGTTCGGCTTGGCCGTGCCCGAACTGATCGAACACCGCGGCCAGCGGTACGGCCGTCGCCTCCAGCCCCTGCGCACGACGGTGCGCCGCGAGCGGCTCGAGTGCGGGCAGGAGGTCCGCCGGCCCGATCGCCAACCAGTCGGCTCCGCGCGCCGGGGCACGGAGGTCGGGGGCGAGTGTGGCAGGCTCGATGCGGTCCGGCGTGCGGGCGCTGCCGGCCACGGCGGCCGCATAGCGATGGCCCGGCACGGTTCGCAGCTGATGGGGGGGCGTGCGGTCGGTGTGCTCGGTCTCGGCCGGGCCGTCGCCTGGCTCGACGTCGACGGCCACCGGTTGCGCGGGGTCCGTCACGTCCCAAACCGCCGGCACGCCGCTGAAGCCCACCAGGGTCACCGAAGGGCCAAGCGGGGCAGTGAAGGCGAGGCGACCGTCGTCGGCACGGGCCGGGCGAGGATGATCCAGCGCGATCCAGTCCAGGATCGGGATGTCGACGGCGACCCCGGCCACGCCGGGGGTATCGACCGCGATCGCGTTGGCGCCCGGGCGCAGCACGCCGTCTGGGAGCACGGCATCGACGACGTGGCCGGTCCGGCCGTCCCACGTGTCGTCGGCGGCCGGACGGCCGTTGACGGTGATCCGCACGCGGTGGTCGGGCGTCGCCGGCGCCTCGGTGGCGCCCCACAACGCCACCCGCAGTCGCGACGGGCCGGCGGCAAGCGCGCCGACGGTGGCGGTGAAGACCTCGGTTCGAGGGGCCGGAAGCGCACGCCACAGCCACGGGTCGCCGTCGCCCCGTTCCGGCTCGTACACGGCGTTGACTTCGGCGTGCACCGTGGTCAGCACGATGCTCCCGTCGGCAGCGGCGGGTCGGTAGGCCTCCGCAAAGCGGTCTGGCGTGACGGCAGGGCCGACCGGCGATGGTGCCCGGGCAGCGTCGGTCCCGGGAGCGATCCAGTACACGTGTTCCGCGCTGTCCTGGCCAGGGTTGCGCGTGCCGTAGAACGCCAGGGTGAACCCGTCGCGCGACGTCGTGACGCGCAGCGGCTGTGCCCGCCCCCGCAGGCGCAGCGTCAAGGTCGCCGGATCGATGCCGGTCCATCCGAGATTCCGGGAAAGGTCGCGGGCGGTGATGCGATACACCCCCGGGTGCGAGACGACCATCCGTCCCGCGGCGGCCGGTGGCGGGGTCGCGGCACGGCAGCCCGCGGTGGCCATGACGAGCGCGACCACCGGCCACAAGGCGACCGCCACGCCCTTGACGAGAACGTCGACCCGATTCCGCGGCGACCGTCGCCGATCCCCGCCCGCCGTCCGCCGTCGCGGTCCGGCGATCATCCGCGGCGCAGAAGCCGCGTGACCCGCCACGCCAGGACCACGAACACCAGGCCCATCAGCGTGATGGCCAGCGGCCGAGAGCCCGCGGGGGCAGCCGCCGGGGGATTGCCCTGCCTCTCGTGCGGTGCGGGGATGCGGTCGTCCGGGGCGGCGGCCTCGCGGGTCGCGGGCGCGCCGGGATCGTCGGCGGCGGGGGCCCCGCTCGCATCACCCGGCCGGCCGACGTCGGTGCCCAACCGTCCGCCCGCGGCAACGCCGGCTGTGGTCGGCGGTGCTTGCCCCATGGGCGACGCGGCGGCCTCGCGGGTCGATGGACTGCCTCCCGACGGGCGGGCTGGCGGGCTCGAGACGACGGAGCCGAGCGGCGCTCCGCCTGCAACTCCGGTCGCCGGCATCGGCTCGCCGCGCCCGCCGCCTGCCGTGCTCACGGGCCGAAGGTACGAGGTGGTCGCCGCAGGTGCCGGGGTGGGCGATGGCTGGCTCGTCGCAGGCTTGACAGTACGGGTCGGAGCCGATCCCGTCGAACGGCGCGTCGCCGCCGCCGTCGGCGGCGGCCCCGCCGAAGGCCCCGTCGTGCTGGTGGCGACCGGCGAGGGCTGGTTGGGAGGAGTGCGGCTCGCCGTTGCGCGAGCCGTGCGATCGGGTGGCGGCGTCGCGGTGCTTGTGGCCTCCGCGTCACACGGCACGCCGTCCAACCGCGCGCAGATCGGGCCGTGGAAGGTGGTGTGCTGGTCCGCCGCCCGGTCCTCGAGCGAGTAGAAGTACGCGACGCCCGGGCTCACCTGGGCATCCGTCCAGGCATAGCGGTCGCCGACGATGGTGGTGCCGGTGGCGGGGACGAAGGCGCTCACGCGGGCATGCTGGTTCAGATCCGCGGTCGCGCCACGGCGGACCCAGAAGCCCACCGTGTCCATCTCGGTGCCCGTCTCCCACGTCACGACGATGGTCTGGCCCTGCGCCCGGGCCGCGAAGTTGGTCAACGTGATCGACGCCGCGGCCGGTGCCGTGCCCGCCAACACCGACAGCACGAGCACCGCCGCCGCAACCCGCCATGCCGCCCGGCCGCCGTGTCGGAACCCCGCGACGAGGCAGGTCACGGGTCGCCGCTCGCAGCCTCGCCTGGATGTGCGGATGGCTCGAGCATGAGCAAGGACTTCGCCTCGAGGTCGGCGATGAAGGCGAGCGTGTCCGCTTCCGCGCGCTCCTGCTCCACCTCGTACTCGAGGCAGATCTCCGCGACGATGCTCCTCACCGTCCGCGTGCCGTCGGCCAGCTGCCAGACCCTGGCGCCGACGTCGTTGAGCACCTTGATCTGACCATGGTCCGGTTGCAGCAGCACGGCTTCCTCTCCGACCATGCTGGTGGTGACCGTGGTGGCACGAACCGGCCGATGGTTGAGCGTGGGCGTCACGATCGGTGCTCCTGGAGGCGGCCACTCCGACGGAGGGCGCGGGGCTAGCGGACGGGCCTCAGAGTGGGCAAGCGGACGAGCTGGCGCGTCAGACGCCGAAGCACACCGGCCGACAGGCGAGCAAGCCGTGCGGCAGGCCCCTCGGCTCGAGCGCCGAGCCTGCGCTCGAGGCTGCTCGAGGCACCGACCAGCCGATTGGCCATCGTCCACCGGGTTTGACGGAAGTCGAGCATCCGACCGCGCCGCTCGGCCGACACGACCTTGCCAAGGATGGCGGCGGCGGCGACGGGCGGGTCGGCTTCACCGACGTTGTCGCCCTTGGTATGCCAGCCCTGGCTGTCGACTGCGATCAAGCGGTGGGTCAAGAGGTCTTCAGCCAATCGCACGAGCACGAGGTCGCCGCACTGCAGCCGCTTCGCGGGCATGGGTTCCACCCACACGAGATCGCCGTCGTGCAGAAGCGGAGCCATGCTGTGCCCGACCACGCGCAGGCGAAGTCGGCCATTCTCGCGCAGCGAGGCATGCGCCAGATCCAGCACCGTCGGCGAATGGTACGGCCGACGCGCCGGCCGAGTCGGCGGCGCGCGGTCCGGGCGAGTGACATCGGTCATCGACAGCATCGAACACTTATCATATCACATGCCGGCGATCTCGTCCGCCGCGACCGCCGGTCGAGGGCGGGAGCGAATCCGCCCGTGCCGCCGGTCGGGGCGCGCACGGCCGGCCGACGCTCCCGTGGGGGTGGCGTTGTACAGCGCCGGCAGGTACACGCTGCCGCGCCGACCCTCGACCGTGGGGGTAGCCCCTGGCGTCGGCGGCGACGCCGGCGTGGTGCGTGCCGCCGTCGACGTCGGTGTCGGCTCGAACGGACCGACCGGCACCGGGATCCGCAGCGCCGGGTCACCGAACAACGTGTAGGTATGCAGCAGGTCGACGTTGGCGCCCGACCTGAACAACCGCAGCTTGGCGGCCACGGTTGCCGGCCCGAAGATGGTCTGGCCCGCGCCGTACACCGCGTCGTAGAACCCTGCCTGCAGCAGCTCGTGCCCCGTCATGACCCCGAGCCCGGTCGGCGAGAACGTGGCCACCGCCCCGGCGCGGGGGAGACGGACCAGGCTCTCGGCCATGCTCTGCCACGCGGGATAGCTCCAGTACCCGTCGAGGCACGTCCACGACAACACGATCGGCAGATGCTCGCCGTTGCGGAGCGTGGCCAGATGGGCCGTGTTGAGCATCTGCTCATGGCTCCACCAATCCACCTTGCCGTGCCCGACGAAGTTGACCAGCAGCGCGCCGGTGATGTTGAGATGGCGCGTGATGGCTTGGCTGGCCTTCGCGCAGGCCGTGCCGTTGGTGCATGCTCCCGCGTCGATGAAACGGTCGAGGAAGATGCGGTCGGCGATCGCCCCGTCGGGGAGGTTGCTCTCGATGAAGCGCGCCGTGGCGCCGGCGAAATCGCCGGCCGCGTCGACGATCCCGGGCCGCACGAAGGTGTTGTCGGCGATGAACAGGTGCCGGCGGCCCCATGCCTGCGGTCCCGGCGCCTCGTAGGCCACGATCTTGTCGATGACGGCGTCGAGCTCGGCGGCCGTGCGGACCGGCAGTCGGCCGATCGCCACGTCCGGCATCGGATCGGCGCCGACGACGGTGGCCAGGCGGTTGGCGCTGTCGACCTCGCCCTGGACCGGGTCCACCCACTCCAGGTTCGGTGGCATCAAGATCGGGCTGGGATCGGCATGGGCTGGATGGCCCAGGAAGTTCCAGTGGCCGTCGCCGACGACCACGACGTACGCCGGCACCGGGGTCGGCCAGGTGGCCATCGCCCACGCGAGGAAGTTGCGGATGGCGCGCGGGCCGAAGATGCCGTGGTTGAAGGCATCGTAGAGGTCTTCGACGTCGACGACGGCCACGCGCAGCCCCTGCCGAGCGCGGTGATCGGCCAGGCGCTGCGCAGCCGCGTGCAGGCTGCGCGGGGTGACGACCACGTGGTCGGCGCCGGCGCCGGGCTGTGCCAGCGGCGAGGCCGGCAGCCAGGCGACGGCGGCCGGTGCCCGGTAGCCACCGGCGGCGGCGGCAACGAATCGGGCGTCGCCCGACGATTGGAAGGCCGCGGCATGGCGGTTGCCTTGCGCCGTGACCCGGGCGCCCGTGATGCGCACCGGGCTGTTGGGCCGAGTGATGTCGAAGACCTCGGCATCGGGCGTCGTGAAGCCGTCGACGTCGTAACGGCGTGTGCTTGCATCCAACGCGTCGAACGCCAACGCATCGGCCTCGACGGCGAGGCGTCGCGGGTAGGTCACCTCGAACCAGTCGAAGTACAAGGTGTCGCCCGTGGTCCCCGGCTGGAGCCGGGGATCCACCAGCAGCCGATTCGCGCCGTCGCGAAGTGCGGCGGCCGGGACTTGGCCCTGGAACGCGAACCGCGTCGCGCCGTCCCAACGGGCTTCCTGGACCACGGTGCGGGGGTCGTTGAACATGAACCGGACGTGGTGGTCCGGCGACCCGGCCGCCGACGCGTTGGCCACGATCTCGCCGCGCACCGTGGCGCCGGCCGCGCCCACGGCGACGCCGGGCAGCGTGATCGCGAACGACTTCGAGATCGGCACGGCGGGATCCGCCTCCACCACACGGAAGAGATGCCACAGCCAAACGTCGTCGCTGGTGAAGTGGCGCGTGAACCACACCTTCGACTCCTCCGCGCGCACGGTTGAGCGGGCGTAGGCGGCTGCGGCGGTGTTGGGCCGTGGCGCGCCGTCCCGCGTGCCCATTCGGGCACCGCGTTGGCCGCCCGCGGCGAGCCAGTACACGTTGGTCTGGGTGTAGCGCGCGTCCCCCAGCGTGCCGGAGATCGGCGTGCCGAGCCAGTCGATGGTGGAAGGAGGGCTCCGGAACGGCTCACCGTAGAACACGACGGCGTCGGTGGCGTCGAACCGCCCGTCCGATTCGCCGACGACATGGATGGCGACGGGTTCGCCGCGGTTCGTGAGCGCGAACGTACGGGGATCCACCGCATCGACGTCCATGCCGGCGGCTTCGAGGTCGTCGTGGCCAAGCCGGTACAGCCCCGGCCGATCCACCGAGACCTTGAGCCGCGGTCCATCGCCGGCCTGGGCGATGGACTGCCGTGCGTCTGCCAGCGCCACCGCGTCGACGTGTTGGGCGAAGACGGCCCGGTCTGCCCGCCAGGCGCGGGCCTGGTCGCCGTTGGCCAGGCCGTGGCGCAGGAGGCGGTCGAACGGCTCGACGGCGCCCCGGTCATCGGCTGGGCGACCGGGCGTCATCGCGGCTGACGTGCCATCGCCCGGGGCCGCGAACCGGAGGGTCGCGCGGACCCGTCGGTGCTGCACCAGCGCGTGGCGGACCGCGTCGAACCGGTAGGGGCGAAAGGTGACGCGGACGACGCGTTGGTCGCGGACCCAGGCTTCGCCGGCCAGCGCGGCCGGCGCGTCGGGCCGCAGGCCACGCGGGTGCGCCACCTTGCCCTCGGCGGCACCGGACGGCGGTCCGGCACGCCAGCCGGCCGTATGGTCGGGCGTGCCGGTTTGCCCCATCGATCCCGGGACGGCCCGGACGGCGTCCGTCGAGACATCGAGCGCGACGTCGGCACCGGGCGGGACGCCGACAAGCGCCGTCACGGCCGGGAGCGGCGGTCCGCCGCCTGCATCCGGCCATGTCAGCTCTCCGACGCCGGCCGCTTGGGGCTGGCCGGCCCGTGCCATCTCCGCCATCTCGGCCGCATGGATCAGCGCGGGCGCGGTGAGCTCGAGGCTCACGCCCGACGCGTCGGCCTGCACGAGGCGCACCGTGGGCTGCGCCGGACCGGGTGCCGCCGCACCCGGATTCGGCATCGAGAGGCCATGAAGGATGACCATCGCGAGGGCGCAGAAGCCCACGGCCCCCCCGAAGGCGGCGTTTCCGAGTGGATTGCGATGCTGCATGGCGCACTCCCCATGATGGTGCTTGCGCGGGTGACACGGTCGTCACGCGGCGCGGGTCGTCCTGTGCGCCGTCCACCGCCGATTGCCGTCCCGGCGCGCCGGCTCAGGCGGGTTCGAAAGCGGGCAGGTCGGCGGGCACCGGGGCCGGTGCGATGAGGGGCCAGAACGACGGGTCTGGGCGGCAGTGCAACCGGCCAAACGGTACGGCGCGCACGATCGCGTCGGCGCGCGCCATCAGGCGGGCGGCGCGGTCGGGGTCGAGACCCACCACGGGCGCGCTTGCGACGAGGTCGGCCACGGCCGTCGCCGCATCCACGCGTTCGATCGCTGCAGCAGGCGCGTGGACCAGACGGTAGATGCCACCGAGCGGTGCCCACCGCGGCCCGCTCGGCGCGATCTGCGTCGGGTTCGAGAAGGGCGTGCTGAACGCGGACCAACCGGTCGGGCCGGGGCGCAGCACGATCAAATCGTCGTTGAGGGTCGCACCGGCGGAGTGCCGGGCCACCGTGGTCTTGCCGCTCCCCGACGGCCCGACGAAGGCGTACGCGACGCCGTCGCGCACCACGCCGGCCGCGTGCAGCAGCAAGCCATCCGCATCGACGGCCAGCAGCGCCACACACAGGCGCAGGAAGTAGTCGGTGTGCTCGGCGGCGCGGGCGCCGGTCAGCCGAAGGTCCGCCACACCGTCGGCGACGTCGATCTCACCAGCCCGGCCCGGAGCGCGATGCACGAGAACCCCGCGTGCGAATCGCGTACGCTCGCCTCGATCGTCTCGAGCGCTCGGCCAATCCCCTTCGGTGCCCTCGCTCTCGTCGTCGGCGTCCGACCAATGGACCCGAACCTTCATCGAGGGGGCGGCGGCGACGCGGTACGCCGCGTAGCGCGCGTCGAGCGCACGGCTCGGGAGCACGGCGTCGAACGCCACCGACAGCCTCAGGCCGGCGATGTCGAGCGTCCAGGAAGGCGGTTGGTTGTCGCGTGGTTCCGAGATGGTGCTCATCATCCGCCCAGGAAATCGCCGCGATGTGAGCACCGGCCCAAGGCCACGGCGCCGAACATCTCGTGGGGTGGCGCCGTCGGGCCTGCGGACCGGGCAACGCGTGGCGCTGGATCAATCGCCAAAGCTTAGCACAACCAGGCTTCCGTCAATGCGCCGGTGTCTGTTGCCAAGGAAGACGTCGAGCAACCAAACCAACCTTCCGAAGAACACCCGTGCTCGCTGGTGGGGGCGGCGAGGCGCAGGGATTGGGTGGACGGCGTGCCGCTAAAATGCACGCCGCGCCCGGACCGGTGTCAGCGCTGCGACCCGGCGGCAGTCGGATCCCATGGATTCTGCGTCTGGCCGGAAACCGGGTCTTCCAGGAACAGCGGCGATCCCGCGCGCGCTTCGATCTCTACCTCGTGAATGATCGACGGGGTGCGGTAGGGCTTACGCAGCGAAGCCGCTCGCGGGCTTGCCGATCGCTCGTTCGCGATGCGGCGGGTCTCCATTGGCGTCACGATACCCTCCGTGTGCTCGATATGGGCGAAGATCACTCGGCCAACCGACTCCTCGCCGTCGGATATGCGGGGAACCGACGGAAAGCATGCCATGGCGATGCTCACCTGGCATTCTGTGGCGCACATACTAAAACGTATTGGCGCCGGAAATGGATACGCCGAAATGCCGGGCGGCCCAACGGCACTGCACGCTAGAATCCCGGAAGCGCACGCGAGGCAACTGTCTGGCACGCGTCGGACCGGCGTCGGTCTGGCGGGAGGGTCGTTTCATCGAGCGCGGCGCACGGCCTTGAGCCAGCGATAGACGTAGTAGCCCGGCGCCAGCCACGGGTGCCGGATCGCATAGCGACGTCGCATGTACGCCAGGGGCGGGACGAGCTTGGCCTGCACGTAGCGGGCCCGCATCGACCATCCCGGAGTGTAGGCCAACACGACGCGCATCTCCGACCACAGCCCGTGCCGCTGGCGCTCGACGGCGGCCGCGGCACGGTGCTCGTCGGCCGAGGGGGTGAGCGCGGCCACGGTCCGAAGCACGGCGGACGGGATCCTTCCGGGCGCGGGCACGGCTGGCAGGATGCGCTGCAACGGCAGGACGAGGTCGCACGCCTCGGCCAGCCCCAACAGCGCGGGCCAATCGAAGGCGTCGCCCTGGTGCACGAGGACCTCGGCGATGTCGTGGAGCCAGCGCAGGGCGAGGCCTTGGCTGTCGGGGTGGTGCAGCGCCAGGTGGGCGCAGAGATGCAGCACGGTGGCTTCCGGGCTCAGCACCACCGCGGCGGCATCACCGACCGTCACGGGCCGGGCCGAACGCCAGAACGTCTCGACGGGAAGACGATGCCGGTAGGGCGGCCGGTCCACGAGGGTCCAGTGCAGGTCGACGATGGCGTGTGGCGGCGCTTGCCGGCGCAGCGTCGCCTGGCCCCCGAACGCGACGATCGCCTCGACGTCGGCGCCTGCCTTGCCGCGCTCCGCGAGCTCGTTGTTGCCCACCACGAGGTCGTACCCGTGCGCCCGCACGGCGCCGATGGCGGCCGAGGCGTGCTCCGGCGGCACCAGGATGTCGACGTCGCCGAGCGTTCGCAACCCGATGTGCTCGTAGACCGTCAGCACCAGGGCCGCGCCCTTGAGGAGCATGACGGGGATGCCGACGCTGGCCAGGGCGCCGATCAGTCGGGCGAGCTCGACCATCAGCCACGCGTTGGCCGCTGCCGTGTGGTAGTAGCGGTCGCGCAGGTGCTCACCCAACGCATCCGGCAGCGCCACACCGGCCTTGGTGACGACGTCGTACACCAGCGGCTCGACATCGTGCGCGTGCGCCGCCGCGGCGATGGCCGCCCACGGCCGCGCGGTCGTGGGGTCGAGGCGCACGCCCGGCTGCCGCGCGGCAAGGATGTCCAGCAGCGCCTCGGGGGTCGGACGCCGCATGACCCGGTGCGACAGGCCGCCGGGCACGCCAAGGGCGTCATGGCGCACGGAGGGTGCCTTACGGCGCCGCCGTCTCGACCGCCTGGGACCGGGCCGCGGCGATGGCCGCCTCGAAGCGATCGAGTGGCTGTGCGCCGCTGAGCAGTTGTCCGTTGATGAAGAACGCCGGGGTGCCGCTGACACCGAGCGCCGCGCCTTGTGCCTGGTCGTCGAGCACGGCCTGCCTGTGCGTTCCAGCCTCGACGCAGGCCTGGACCGCTGCGCCGTCGAGGCCGGCCCCATCCGCAACGTCGGCGAAGGCGGCCGGGTTGCCCGACCAGTCGCTCTGGCGCTCGAAGAGGGCACGGTGCATGGTCCAGAAGCCCGTGTCGCCGCCCTGGTCGCGGGCGCAGCGCGCCGCCTCGGCGGCTTGGATGGCCTCCGGATGGATGGTGTCCAACGGGAAGTCCTTGAACACATAGCGGACTTGACCGGTCTTGACATAGCGCGCGACGATCTCGGGATAGACGGTCGTCGTGTGACGCTGGCAGAACGGGCACTGGTAGTCCGAGAACTCCACCAGCGTCACCGGGGCTTCGACCTCGCCTTGGGCCGGGGCGTCCCCGAGGTCCACCGCGGCGGGGGTGGCCGTGGCTGGCGGCGTGCCGAGGATCTGCGGCTCGAGCGTGGCGGCCAAGTCCTTCGGAACCTCCATCGTCAGCTTCTCGCCGCGCTCGAGCTGCTCGATCATGTCGCGCAGCCCTTCGAGCGGCGGCACGCCGGCCCGGTAGTACCCGTTGACGAAGAACGTCGGCGTGCCGTTGATGCCGATCGACGTCGCCTGCTGGACGCTGGCTTCGACCTTGGCGGCGTGCGTTCCGGCCGTCAGGCATGCCCGGAGGGCCGCGCCGTCCAACCCGCCGTCGGTGGCGAACCGGGCGAACACCTCGGCCGGATCGGGCAGCTCCGACCACTCGGCCTGGCCGGCGAACAGGGCGTCGTGCATGGCCCAGTAAGCGTTGTCGCCGCCCTGGTCGCGCGCGCAGTGCGCGGCCGCGGCCGCGGCCGGCGCGTTGGGGTGGATGCTGGTCAACGGGAAGTCCATCCACACGTGCCGCACCCGCCCCGTGGCCACGAACTCCTCGACGTAGTCGGGGTAGACCTCGCTCGTGAACTTGGCGCAGAACGGGCACTGGTAGTCCGAGAACTCGATGACGGTCACCGGCGCGTCGGGCTCGCCCTGGCTGGGGGCACCGGCGGCATCGATGTCGTACGTCGGGGCCGTGATCTCGACCATCTCCGGCGTGGGCTCGACGGTGGCGGTGGGCAGTGTTCCGCCGGCCACCACGATGTCGAGGCTGGTCTTGAACTCCTCGAACGGAAGGGCGCCCTGAAGGATCGCCCCCTGGACTTGAAAGCTCGGCGTGGCGCCGAGGCCGAGCCGTGTCGCCTCGGCAAGGTCGGCCTCGACCGCCTCGGTCTGTTGTCCTTCGTCCAGACAGGCCGCGAACGCGGCGGCGTCGATGGCGGGTTCGACGTCCAGCCCGGCGGCAAGCGACTTGAACATCTCGCCGGCGGCGTCGTTGCCCGACCACTCGTCCTGGGTCTTGAAGAGCTGGTCGTGCATGCGCCAGTATGCCGCGCTCCCGCCCTGCGCCCCGACACACCGCGCGGCCTCCGCGGCCTTGGTGGCTTGTGGGTGGATTTGCACCAGCGGCAGGTCGCGGAAGATCACCTTGACCTGCCCGCTGTCGACATAGGTCTCGTCGATCCGGGGCGCCGTCTCGGCGAAGTGCTGGGCGCAGAACGGGCATTGGTAGTCCGACCACTCGACCAGCGTCACCTTCGCGGCGGGGTCACCCTTGACCATGTAGGCCGGCACGCCGTCGATGGTGCCGCCGCCCGCCGGCGCCGCGCCATCGTTGCCGGCGGGTGTGAAGGCTTGACAACCGGCGAGCACGGCTGCGGCCAGCAGGCCGGCGGACGACGTGCGATGGGGGATCCGGCGCATCGGGTTGACCCGTCTTTCATGGTGCGATGGCGGTGCCGCCGCAGCGGCGATTCCCGGCGGGGCGGGCTAAAGGGTAGGTGCGAAGGCGGCGCGAGTCAACGCCCCGCGTTGACCGGCGGATGGTTCACCGCGTAGAATGAATGGGTTTGGCGCGCGGTCTTCGACGGCATGTCGCAGCTGGGGATCGAGCGGCGCCGCACGTTTTCGCGAGGAGAAGACATCCATCATGACGTACATCCCTGGCTTGGAGGGCGTGGTCGCCGCACGCACTCGGCTCAGCTTCGTCGACGGCCAGGCAGGCGAGCTATTCATCGGCGGCTTCCCGGTTGAAGTGCTGGCGCCGCACGCCACGTTCGAGGAGGCCGCGTTCCTGCTGTGGCACGATCGGTTGCCGGACGCCGCCGAGCTCCGCGATCTGCACGATCGGTTTGTCGCCGCGCGCGAGCTGCCGGGCGAGGTCGTCGACCTCCTGCGCGCGGCGGCGGACCGCAACGCGCCCGTCATCGACGCCCTGCGGATGGCTGCCGCCGCGCTGTCACTGGACGATCCCGACCCGCAGCACAACGATCCGGCCAACAACCTGCGGCGCGCGGAGCAGCTCTGCGCCCGCTTCCCGGTGGTGGTGGCGACGTACTGGCGGATGCGCCACGGCCAAGCGCCCATCGCACCCCGCGCCGACCTCGACCATGCCGCCAACTGCCTGTACATGTTGAACGGGACGGCGCCGGACGCCGAGGCCGCGCGGGCGCTCGAGACCTACTTCGTCACCGTGATCGACCACGGCATGAACGCCTCGACGTTCACGGCCCGCGTGATCACGTCGACGCAGTCCGATCTCTATTCGGCCATCACCGGAGCGATCGGCGCCCTCAAGGGACCTGCCCACGGCGGCGCACCCGGCCCGGCGCTCGACATGGTGTTCGAGATCGGCCAGCTCGACAAGGCCGAGGCCAACATCCGGGGCCGTCTCGAGCGCGGCGAGCGCCTGATGGGCTTCGGCCACCGGGTCTACAAGGTGCGCGACCCCCGCGCCGACGTCCTGGCGGCCGCGGCCGACCGGCTCTTCCAGCGTGCCGGAGACCGCTCGCTCTACGACATGGCGCGCGGTGTCGAGGCAGTGGCGTTGCGGTTGCTCGAGGAGTACAAGCCCGGGCGCAAGCTGCAGACCAACGTCGAGTACTACACCGCGATGGTGCTCCACGGCGTCGGCCTGCCCACCGAGCTCTTCACCCCGATGTTCGCCGTCGGCCGTGCGGGCGGGTGGAGCGCGCATTGCCTGGAGCAGTGGACCGACAACCGGCTGATCCGACCGTCGTCGGACTACCTGGGCGTGAAGGACCGCGCCTGGGTTCCCATCGACCGGCGGTGATCGGGGGTCGCCGGCCGGCGACCCCCACGATCCCGCGGTCGCGCTCGTGGCGCCGTGTCAACGCGACCCGGCCGCGGGATCGGGCGCCTCGACCTCGGTGAGGCGCAGCCGATCGTCGTCGACGGCGCCGCCGGCCGTCACGACCGCCCACCGTTGCAGGGTGTTCGGGTCGTAGAGCCCGACCCCGACGGTGAGACCGTCGACGTCGGCGACGTCGGGGACCGCGATGACGTGGCGGTCGACCACCACCTCGCCGGGCAGCCAGCCTTCCATCGGACGCGCGCCATCGCCCGGGACGCCGTCGTGCTGTGCCACCGGCACGCCGTCCGGGCCGAAGAGGTGGACGAACACCTTCGCGCCCGCGGGCGGCGTGCGGTCCGACTGCCAGTACAGCGTCACGTCGAGCGGTGCGCCGGCCTGGATGCCCTGCGGCGCGACATCGTAGCCCAGCAGCCGGACCCCCTCGCCAAACCGGGCGTCCGACGCGTGCTGCATGGCCGGCGGCGTGAACCGGCGATCGCCGACGGCGATGTCGACGGTGCCCACGTCGAGCACCATCGGCCCCGGGGCGGCGCCGGCCGGGAGGCCCGACCCCGGCCATCCCCGGGTCGCCTGCAACAGGTACTGGCCTGCCGCCGCGTCGGGCGGGATCCGCAGGCGATAGCGCCCGCGCAGCACTTCGCGGTCGTCCCATGCGCGCGGAGGGTACCCCGCCGCGATCGGGGCCGTCGCGAGCGGGATCCAGCCCGCCGCGCCCGTCAGGGCGAACGACACGTCGCCCGAGGCATCGGCGTCGCCGCGGCGGGCCCAGGTGATCGCGACATCCACCGTCGCACCCGGAGCCACCGGCCCGGCGGTGGCCGAGCGTTCGAGCACCGCCAGGCCGTCGGCAAACGTGAAGGCCGGCACGGTGTCGCGCCCGACCCTCTGCCGACCCTCGGGGTCCACCCACACGTCGGCGACGACCGTCGAGAGGCCGCCCGCCGGGGGCGGCGCGGCCGGCGCGGCCGGCGCCGACCCCGGCGGGCCTGGTGCGGGCGACAGACCCACCGCGTTCGATGGGGCCCGGACCCACGGCAGGGGCCGGCCATCCGCGTCGACGAGCATGAGGTGCGCCTCGTAGCGGCCGGGCGGCATCGCCCGATCGAGCGTCAGCGTGAACCAGCTCCGGACGTGATCGCCCGGCCGCCATTGCTCGGCCAGGTACCCGATTCCGTCGGCCTGCGCCCACGTGAAGCCCGCAGCGTCGCGGAGGTGGAGCGCGAACCCGCGGGCGGCAGGCGGCCGGGCGCGGACGGCCCAGTCCACCGCGACCACCAGCGGCTCGTCGCGCGGGGCGCGGATCCGCGGCGGGATCTCGAACAGCGGCGACACCACCTCCCCCGTGCCGAAGACCGCCTCGCCGTGAACCGCGCCGTCGATCTCGAACCCGACCGGCCCGGCGGCCTGGTAGCGCACGATCTCGAGCCGGACGTCGTCGCGGTCGCCGGTATCGATGCGGCCGGGCACGATCACCGTGCGGTCCGTGGGTTGCAGGTGGGCGTCCAGCCACCGGGCCGCCGGGGCGTCGTCGGGCAGGAACGCGGACGGCCGGTAGTAGACGAGGCCGTGCGATCTGGCGGCGCCGCGCGCCGCCCGCCCCGGGCCACCGCCCGACTCTGGGGGTTCATCCGGGGGTGTCACCCGTGCGGTGCCCGTCGGCACGGTGTCCGCAGGCTCCGCGGCCGGGACATCCCGCCGCGCCGGGATCGGCAGCGCCAGCCGCGGCTCGGCCCACACGGCGCGGTCGGCCGTCGCGGGGGCGAGGAACACCACGGTGGGGTGCTTGAAGTGCTCCGCGAGCAGCACCACGGTATCGCCGGCCGCGAGGTCCCGGGCCGCGGCGGTGGCCATCGCGGCGTAGTCGGCGTTGAAGATGTGCGCCGTCTCGGGGCGTGGTGCCCAGCGGACGAAGTAGTCGCGCATCGTGACCCAGCCGTCGGTGCCGACGGCGAGCGCGACCAGGCACGCCGCGACGGCCGTTCGCCGACGCGAGGGGCCTGCGGGCGCCGGCCGCGACGCCAGGCGCGTCACCGATCGCGCTGCCGCGTCGGCGAGCGCCACCAACCCGATCGCGGCCGGGATCACCAGCGCCGGGAACATGCCGAAGACGCGCTGGCCCGCCGGCTGCAGCTCATCGGTCAGGATGCCCGGAACCATCAGCACGGCGATCCACAGCAGCGGGATCGCGTGGCGCAGGTCGCGCATCCGGCGGAGGCTCAGCGCGGCGCCGGCGACGAAGCACACCGCGATCGCTGGTTGGAAGACCGCACGTCCCGGCAGGTTGTAGTGCCAACGCGGGTCGCCGAAGCCGGGCCAGACCAGGCCCTGGAGCGTGCGCACGCCGTTCCGCACGTAGAGGTCGAACAGCTCGCGGCCGGTCACCCGCTCCCAGGCCAGGACCTGGTTGGCGCGCTCGAAGAAGTCGGCCGGATGGGTCCAGAAGTGCCAGCCGAGCGGCGCGAAGGCCGCCGCTGCGGCCACGGCGGCGACGGCCACGCCCGACCAGCGCCGGCGCCAGGTGGGAAAGTCGACCAGGGCTGCGTACCCGATCAGCACGGCCAGGAAGACCGGGTAGAAGCGGGCGGCGAGGTACGTGTAGAGAACCAGGCCGGCCAGCGCGCCGCCGATGGCCCAGTCGCGCCGCCGGCCGTCCCGCCAGCCACGCCACAGCCAGCACGCCGACGCCGCCTCGATGGGCGGGATGAGGATGTTGGGATACCCGTTGCGGCTGACCGTCACGTGCCAGTAGCTGACGGCCAGCAGCGCCGCGGCCGTGAGCCCGATGCGCCGGCCGTGAAGCGCCCGGGCAAGCGTGTAGGCCAACGCCACGGTCGCGATGCCGATGAACGCCGACGTCAACCGGATGCCCAGGGCCGTCGGCCCGACGACGGCGAAGACGGCCGCCATGACGTACATGTACAGCGGTTCGCGGCCGGTGTAGGCCGTGAAGTAGACGGGGCGCGCGCCGGCCCGGATCTCTTCGGCCATCAGCCCGTACACGGCTTCGTCGAAGTGAAGGCCGGGCGGGTGGTGCTCGAGCGCCAGCCAACGCAGCGCCGCCGCGCCCAACAGGACGCCGACCAAGGCCACCCGGTGTGCGCCGGGCAAGCCGGGCGGCGCCGCGCTTTCGACCCCTCTCACCGTCAGACCACCATTCCCATCAGCTCCCCGCGGTTCGGCTAGAATATGGCGCATGCGGATCGAAATGCGAAGTTCCGGCCGATCCGGGGCTCGGCCGCCGGCGGCCGGGGCGCCCCGCGGCCGATGGAGCGGTCCCCCCCGGCGTGCCGTGCCCTGGCTGCTCGCCGCTGCCGCGCTGGCGGC
>QEVT01000118.1 GCA_003576755.1 bacterium
GGGTGGCGAAAATCAGGGGTGCGATAATCGACTTGA
The DNA here is from genome assembly GCA_003576755.1 of bacterium. Classification (GTDB taxonomy): domain Bacteria; phylum Chloroflexota; class Anaerolineae; order Epilineales; family Epilineaceae; genus UCB3. Next base: position 37 of record QEVT01000118.1, read on the forward strand.
TCAATCGAAGGAAAACATTCGCCACCGGCGGCAACTTCGCAGCGATGCCGGGCGCAAGAATCCCCAGTAGGACGCCCGCTGCGAGCCCGATGAAAATCCAAGCGGTGAGAGAGAGCCGTTTCACCGTGTTCCCCATTTGAGCTTCTCCCGTAGAACATCGAAGAAAAGCATCTTGGGCGGACGGATCAGGCTGATCGTGTGCGGAGACTGCCGGCAGACAATGGCGTCGTTCTGTTTGAGAGTCTCGCCCACCTGTCCATCGATCGTCAGAAACGCATCTCCATCTTTGGCGAGGCAGACGACGCGGATTACGCTGGTGTCGGAGACGATGACAGGACGGTTCGTCAACATGTGAGGGCAAATCGGCGTGATGCAAAGCGCTCCGACCGACGGGAAGATGATAGGTCCGCCGGCCGAGAGCGAATACGCCGTTGAGCCCGTCGGCGTGGACACGATCAGCCCGTCCGATTTATATGCACAAACAAAGTGGCTGTCGACGTAAGTATCGAGGTCGATAATGCGCGCCGGCCCGCCCTTCGTGATGACGGCATCGTTCAACGCCTCATAGCGGCCCACGATTTCCTCGTCGCGCAAGATCTGGCACGCCAGCATCCGCCGCCGCCCGATCCGATGCTCACCACGGAGGGCTCTTTCCAGCTCGGGATAAATCTCATCAATTGTAATCGCGGTGAGAAATCCAAGCCCGCCCAGGTTTATTGGAAAGAGGGGGATGCCGCTACCCCCTACGGCTCTTGCCGCCGACAGCAGCGTTCCGTCGCCGCCCAGCACGATAACAAGCTGCGCGCCTTGCGGAACCTGCTCGCGTGATATGCCGTTGTTCGCGCGCGCGTAGACCGCCGTTTGGTGATCGTAGCGCACGGCGATCTTCCGGTTCCTCAGCCACTCAATCAAACCAGGAACAACGGCATGGGCCTGCTCGACGTTCGGTTTGGAAATGATGCCGACAGTTTCAATGCCGTGCATACAGCAAGAACTCCTTGTTTCCTTCGGCGCCAAGAATCGGACTTTCGACAATGTCGGTTCGAAAGCCGAGCCGCATTGCTTCCGCCTCAACTTTACGGCAGGCCACCTGGTGCAATGCCGGATTCCGTACGATGCCTCCCTTCCCGACTTCGCCGCGCCCTACCTCAAACTGCGGCTTCACGAGCACGACGAATTCTCAGTCCGGTTTGAGCAGAGGAAAGAATGCGGGCATAACAAGAGTGGCTGAGATGAAGCTTACATCACAAGCAATGAAGCCGGCGAACTCACCCACATCCTCAAATACGATGTAGCGTGCGTTGAGTCTCTCCCGTACAACAACTCTTGGATCGTTTCTCAATTTCCAGTCCAGTTGACCGGACCCGACGTCAATGGCGTAGACACGCGCCGCACCCCGCTGCAGGAGGGCATCGGTAAAGCCCCCGGTGGATGCTCCAATATCAATACACACGCGTTCCCCAACGCCGATGTGGAAATGCTCGAGCGCATGTTCCAGTTTGAGCCCGCCGCGGCCGACGTAGCGAAGCCTGGCCGGGATGAGAATTTCCGAATCGAGCGGCACACTCTGCCCGGCCTTATCGACCCTTGCACCGCCCACAATAACCTGACCGGCGAGGATAAGCGCTCTCGCTTTCTCCCGTGATTCCGCAAAGCCGCGCTCCACCAGCAACTGATCGATTCGCTGTTTCGGAACCCGGGCGCTCATGCCCTGCGGTGGACAATCAAGTCTGCCAGTTCACGCAGCCGCCCGCCTGACGATCCGAAGCGTTCGAGCGTCTCGACCCCGTGCGGGGCGTCGGCGAGGTACCGCGTCAGGTCCTGCCCGGCCCAGTGGAGCCCGCGGTGCAGCCCGCCGCGCCACTCGCCGCTCGCGCTGACGTCGAACACCTTGCCGCCGCACGCCACGAACGCCACGCCGCGCGAGCCGTCGAACCGCGCCAGCGACGCCCGGGTGTACGCCGGCAGCGTCATGCCGACGCCGGGCGGGCGCCCGCGCCCGCGTAGCGCGCGAAGATCGCCACCGCGTTCTGCCCGCCGAGCCCGAAGGAGTTGGACATCGCGACGTCGATCGCCTGCCGGCGCGCCGTGTGCGGCACGTAGTCGAGGTCGCACTGCGGGTCCGGGCGGTCGAGGTTGATCGTGGGCGGCAGGATGCCGTCGCGCAGGGCCAGCATCGTCGTGATGCCCTCGACCGCGCCGGCGGCCCCGAAGAGGTGGCCGATCATGCTCTTGGTCGCGCTGACCGGCACCGCGTAGGCCCGCTCGCCGAGCACGGCCTTGATCGCCAGGGTCTCGGCGATGTCGCCGAGCTGGGTCCCGGTGGCGTGGGCGTTGACGTAGTCGATGGCATCGGCCGCGAGGCCGGCGTTGCGCAGCGCCGCCCGGACCGCCCGCGCCGCCCCGGCGCCGTTGGGCTCCGGAGCGATGAGGTGGTGGGCATCGTTCGACGCCCCGTACCCCAGCACCTCGGCGTGGATGCGGGCGCCGCGCGCGAGGGCGAGGTCGAGCCGCTCGAGGATGACGACGCCGGCCCCCTCCCCCCCGATGAAGCCGTCGCGGTCGCGGTCGAAGGGCCGGCTCGCACGCTCGGGCTCGTCGTTGCGCCGCGAGAACGCGTTGCCGACACAAAACGCCGCCAGCGAGAGCTCGCACAGGCCGCCCTCGGTGCCGCCGGCGATCATGACGTCGGCATCGCCGCGCCGGATCACCTCCGCCGCCTCGCCGATGGCCTGGGTCCCGGCCGCGCACGCCGTGACGCACGTGTTGCTGTACCCGAGGGCGCGGAACGTGTGCGCCACGTGGTACGCCGCCATGTTGCACGGCGTGGTGACGATGTAGAACGGCGACACGCGCATCCCGCCCTTCTCGCGCAGGACGTCGACGGCCTTCTCGGTCTCGTCGAGGGCGCCGACGGCCGATCCCAGGCACACCCCGGCGCGATCGCTCTCGAGGGCATGCCCCAGCTCGGCGTCGGCGAGGGCCTCGTGCGCGGCCTGCACGGCCATCAGGCTGAAGCGGGCCATGTGGCGCGCCTCGCGGCGCTCGAGGAAGTCCGGCGCGACGTAGTCGCCCATGTGGCTGGCGATCCGCGTCGGGTACTTCTCGACCGGCAGATGATCGAGCCTGCGCACGGCGCTCCGGCCGGCCCGGATGCCGGCCCAGAAGGTGGGAACGTCGGTGCCGAGCGCCGTGACGACGCCCATCCCGGTGACGACGACGCGCGCGGACGGATCCCGGCCCGCCAACCATGCCTGCAGATGTGCGTTCGCGTGTGCTTCAGACGACATGGACTTCGCCCTCCCGCGCGAGGTCGACCGGCCGGTCGCCCGCGTGACGTGCCGCAGCGGCGTGCAGCTCCGGTGCCAGCGCCGCGTCGTAATGGGTCAAGATCAAGCGCTCCGCGCCCGCCTCGGCGGCCAGGCGCGCGGCCTCCGCCGCCGACATGTGTCCCCACGCGCCGGCGTGCCCGTCCCGCGCCATGAGCGTCGCCTCGCCGATCAGCAGGTGCGCCCCGGCGGCCAGCGTCGCCAACGCCTCGCAAGGGCCGCTGTCCGCCGTGTAGGCCAACACCCGGCCGGCGTGCTCGAACCGCATCGCCCAACACGGGACGTAGTGGCGGGTCGGCGCCACGTGCAGCGCGACGCCGTCGAGGTCGAGCGCCGCGGCGCCGTCGAACACCCGGAACGCCAGCCACGGCTCCCAGAACGGCGCCGAGCCGTCCGCGAACGCGGCGCCGAGGCGCACGATCGTCGGATGCGCCGCCGCGCCCACGTAGACCGGCAACGCGGCCGAGCGCTTCGGCCCCGGGCCGTAGGCCAGCGACTGGCGCACGCTGACGAGGTCGAGGCAATGGTCGGGATGGGCGTGCGAGATCACCACGGCGTCGAGGTCGGCGAGGTCGGCGTGGCACAGCAAGCGCGACAACACCCCCGTCCCGCAGTCCACGAGGTAGCGCCGTGCGCCGGCTTCGACCAGATACCCGGAGCAGGCGCCGCCGGGGTTCGGGCGGACTGGGCTCGCCCCCAGCACCGTGACGCGCAAGACGGCTACGGCCTGTCGACGACCGGCGCCGGGCCGGGGGAGCGTCCGGCGACGAGGCCCCACGTCTCCGGCGGCCACACGCTCAGCCACGCCTTGCCGATGATGCGATCGCCGTCGAGCGCGCCCCCCGAGCCGTTCCACGTCCGCGAGTCGTTGCTCTTGGGGCGGTTGTCGCCGAGCACGAAGTACTGCCCCTCGGGAACGCGATACGGGCCGAACGACGTCGCGTCGAGGATGGGCGCCCACGGTTCGTCGAGCGGCCGATCGTCGATGAAGACCATCCCCTTGCGCACCATGACCGTCTCGCCGGGGAGCCCGACGATCCGCTTGATGAACTCCTTGGATTCCTGATCGGGCGCCCAGAAGACGATCACGTCGCCGCGCCGCGGCTCCGACAGCCGGTACGACAGCTTGCTGACGAGCAGCCACTCGCGGTCGACGAAGTTGGGCTCCATGCTCGACCCCTCGACGATGGTGTTCTGGAAGGCGAACTGCAGGACCAGGAACAGCACGACGGCCAAGACCGCCGCTTCGACGATGTCGCGTATCACTGCTCCCACCCGTACGTTCTTGAGGATCGCGTGCATGAGCGCTGGATTATAGGCGGCGGCCGCAGGCCGGCCAAGCCGCCGGCGCCGCGCTCATCCAGCGTCGGCCGGGGGCGTGGCGGGGCCGGCCGGATCGCTCGGGAGCGGCCGGCCGCAGTACGGGCAATGCGTGAAGTCGGCCTCGAGCACGGTGTTGTGGCAGCCCGCGCACACCCGCAGGGGAGGCCCGGCGTCGTCCGGGACGGCGTCGAAGCCGTAGTAGGCCCGGATGAGCCGGACGAAGAACCGCAGCATGAGGTAGAGCGGCGCGACGATGACGAGGAACACCGCCACCGTGGACAGGCAGGCGACGGCGCTGGACGGGGGATCGGGGACCGGCATGCCACCACTATAGCGCGCCGCGGGCGGCGATGCCGAACGGCGCCGCCGAGTGGCCGCCGCGGCCGGCGCCGCCGGCGGCGGCCGCGGTGGACGTCGAGGCGCGTCGCGGCGTATAATCGCCAGGCGATGAAGGCCTTGCAGCGGTTCGAGACCTGGGTCAACCAGGCCCTGGAGGGCGGCTTGGCGGGGCTCGTCGGCGCGCGCATCCAGCCGGTCGACATCGCACGTCGGCTGGCCGACCACATGGAGGACCACCGCACGATCGGCGCGGGCCAGGTCTATGTCCCGAACAACTTCCGTGTGTTCGTCGCCCCCGCCACGCTCGCCGGCTTCGCCGCCTTCCAGAAGGGCCTCGAGGACGAGCTGGCCGCGTTCCTCGGCGCGCGCGCCCGCGAGGCCGGCCTGAGCTTCGTCGGGCGCGTCCGCGTCGGGCTCCTGGCCGACCGCGAGCTGCGCCCGGGGCGGCTGCGCGTCGAGTCCGACCTCGTCGACCGGCGCGGCGTGGTGCTCGGAGAAGGGGGGCAGCGCACCGAGGCCCTGAGCGTCCCGGCGGCGCCGACCGGGGGCGAGGCGGCCCCGCCGCCCGTGGCCCTGTGCGTCGGCACGCGGCGCCTGCTCCTCGGCGAGCCGCGCAGCTTCTCGCTCGGCCGCGCCCTCGACAACGACGTCATCCTCGACGACAGCTCGGTGTCGCGCCACCATGCCCGCCTGGCGCCGCGCGGCGACCACTGGATGATCGAGGACCTCGACAGCGTGCACGGCACGTTCGTCAACGGGCACCGCACGACCCACAGCCTGCTCCGGCCCGGCGACCGCCTGCAGATCGGGCGCGTGGCGGCGCGGCTCGAGCCCGCGGAGGACGGCGCGTGAGCCCCATCGAGTCGCAGCTCTTCTTCGCGCGCGCGGTCTTGTTGATGCTGCTCTACGGCTTCGTCGCGGCGGCCGGGATCCTCGCCTGGCGCGAGCTGCGCGCCGCCCAGCGCGCGGCGCCCGCTCGCGCCGCCGAGCCGCCCGGCGCCCGCCTGATCGTCCTGTCCGGCGGCGCCAGCGAGCGCCCGCCGGGCACGGCGCTGCCGCTCGGCACGGTCGCGTCCGTCGGCCGCGACATCGACAACGAGGTGGTGATCCAGGACCCGACCGTCTCGGGCCGGCACGCGGTGTTCAGCTTCCGGGAGGGCGCCTGGTGGGTCGAGGACCTCGGCAGCACCAACGGCACGGCGGTCAACGGCCGACGGTTGACCGAGCGCGCGCAGGCGCTGCTCCGGTCGGGCGACGTCGTCCAGGTGGGCGGCGTGAGCCTGCGCCTCGTCGCCCCGACGTTGCCGTGACGCCTGCCCGCGTCGGCGGTGCCCTGGCCGGTCGGTCCGGGCGGGCGGCCGGCTCCGGCTGGCGCTGGGCCGAGCTCGGGCTGCTGGCGCTGGCCGCCGGCGTCGGCATCGCCGCCGGGCTGCCCGGCGCGGCCTTGCCCGAGGGCGGCTTGCGGCTGACCGCCCTGGCGCCCGCGCTCGCGCTCGTGGCCGCGGCGTTCGCCATCCACGTCAGCCTCGGCTGGCGCCGCCCCGGGGCCGACCAACGCATCCTCCCGTGCATCGTGCTCCTCATGGGGCTGGGGCTCGCGCTGAGCCAGCGCGTGGCGCCGGCGCTCGCCACGCGGCAGTGGGCATGGCTCATGATCGGGCTGGCCACGCTGGCCGTGTCGACCCACCTGCCGTACGAGCTCCGCGTCATCCAGCGCTACCGCTACACGTGGGCGATCCTCGGCATCGTGCTGGTCGGCGTCACGCTCGTGGCCGGCCGCAGCGCGGTCCCCGGCGGGCCGCGGCTCTGGCTCGGCGCGGGCGGGCTCACGTTCCAGCCGTCCGAGGTGCTCCGCCTGCTGCTGGTGTTCTTCATGGCGGGCTACCTCGAGGACAAGCGCGAGATCCTCAGCGCCGCCTCGCTGAAGCTCGGCCCGCTGCGCCTGATGCCGCTGCCGTACCTCGCGCCGCTGGCGGCCATGATGGGCGTGTCGCTCGCCCTCCTGACCGCGCAGCGCGATCTCGGGGCGGGGCTGCTGCTCTTCGTGATCTGCCTGGGCATGCTGTACCTCGTCAGCGGCCGGTCGACCTACGTGCTCGGCGGCCTTGCGCTCTTCGTGTGCGCCGCGTGGCTGCTTCACCACGAGATCGCGGTCGTGCAGACCCGGGTCGCCATCTGGCTGGATCCCTGGTCGGACCCGTCGGGCGCCGGATATCAGATCGTCCAGGGCCTGATGGCGATCGCCGAAGGCGGCGTCATCGGGGCCGGGATCGGCCAGGGGCTCCCGACGTCGATCCCGGCGGTGCACACCGACTTCATCTATGCGGCGCTGGCCGAGGAGACCGGCCTGGCCGGCGCGGCGGCCGTGCTGATGGTGTACGCCACGCTCTTCCTCGCCGGCTTCCGCGTGGCCGTCCGTGCGTCGACCCCGTTCCGGCAGATGCTGGCGGCCGGGTTGACGCTCGGGCTCAGCGTCCAGACGCTGATCATCCTCGGCGGCGTGCTGCGGCTGATCCCGCTGACCGGCGTCACGCTGCCGTTCCTGTCGCACGGTGGGACGTCGATCGTGACCTCCGCCGTGGCGATGGGCCTCGTCCTGCGCATCGGCGACGAGCCACGATGACCGGCGCGTCGCCTTCGATCGCGGGCCACGTCGTCCGGGTGGCGGCCGTGGCGCTGGCGGGCCTGGCGGTGGTCGCGGCGGCCACGGTCTACTGGGGCTTCGTGGCGGCGCCGTCGCTCGCGGCCCGCCCCGACAACCCGCGGCGCATCGCCTTCGAGCAGCGCATCCGGCGCGGCCGGATCCTCGACCGCCGCGGGGCGGTGCTCGCGGCGTCCGGCGGGCCCGAAGCCGCGGCCGACCCCGCCAGCCCACCCGCCCGCCAGTATCCGGTGCCGGCGGCGGCGCCGGTCGTCGGCTTCCAGACCTGGCGCTACGGCGCCGGCGGCGATCCTCGGGTCACGTACGGCGTCGGCGGCGCCGAGGCCGCCTACGACGACGCGCTGCGCGGCGACCTCGGGATGAGCTGGCGCCAGCTCATCGCGTCGCGCGTGCTGCACCGGCCGCTCGCGGGGCACGACGTCGTCCTGACGCTCGACGCCGGGCTGCAAGCGCAGGCCGCGGAGCTCCTCGGCGCCCGCGAGGGCGCCGTCGTCGTCGTCGACGTCGGCTCCGGCGCGGTCCGCGCCCTGGTCAGCCAGCCGACGTTCGACCCCGCCAGCCTCGACCGCGGCGCGCCGCCGCCCGACGACCCGCGCCGGCCGCTGTTCAACCGGGCGACCCAGGGGCGCTACACGCCGGGCTCGGTGTGGAAGGTCGTGACGCTTGCGGCCGCCCTCGAGGACGGCCTCACCACGCTCGACGCCACCGTCGCCGACGGCGACGCGTCCGACACGTTCGGCGGCTTCCGGGTGGCGTGCGACAACAACCCCGACGGCGTGACGACGTTCGACATGGCGCATGCGTTCGGGTGGAGCTGCAACCTGACGTTCGCCCGGCTCGGCACGGCGCTGGGGTCGGCGCGCTACCGGGCCCATGCCGAGCGCTTCGGCCTGGGCGAGGCGCCGCCGTTCCCGCTGCCGGTGGCATCCGGGAGCCTTTCGGAGCACGCCGAGCTGCCGCCGCCGGAGCTCGCGAGCGCCGCCTTCGGGCAGGGCGAGATCGTCACGACGCCGCTCCACCTGGCGCTCATCGCCGCGGCGGTCGCGGGGGACGGCGGCCTGCCGGTGCCGTACCTCCTGGCCGACGTGCCCGGCATCCGTTGGGGGCGGCTGGCCGACGAGCGCGGGACGTGGCGTCAGCCGATCGGCGCCGCGACGGCGGCGGCCGTCCGCCGGGCGATGGTCGTCGCCGCCACCGACGGCCACGCCCGGCCGGCCCGCGACGCGGCCGGCATCGAAATCGGCGGCAAGACGGGCACGGCCCAGCTCGGCGGCAGCCAGCGCCCGCACGCCTGGTTCGTCGGGTTCGCGCCGGCCGACGCGCCGCGCGTGGCCGTCGCCGTCCTCGTCGTCAACGGCGGCGAGGGATCGGCGGTCGCGGCGCCGATCGGCGGGCGGGTGCTGGCGCGGGCCGTGGCCGCGGACGACGCCGCGAGCGGCGATCGCGAGTGAGGCGGCGCGCGCCGGCGCCGCGGGGCGTGCGACGTCGACGCCCCGCGGGTCCTTTGCTATGCTTTGCCGGCCGCCGCGGGGACGGGCGGTCGTGCCCGTCCCTCCAACCGCCAGCGCGCGCCCGAACCGAGCCGCCCATGCCCACCGACCACGAGACCTTTCAGAGCCCCTTCACCTGGCGCTACGGCTCCGACGAGATGCGCCGGCTGTGGAGCGAGGCGCACCGGCGCCGGCTGATGCGCCGCGTCTGGCTGGCGCTGGCCGAAGCCCAGCACGCGGCGGGGCTCATCGCCGCGCCGCAGCTCGACGACCTGCGGCGCACCGCCGACCGCATCGACATCGACCGCGCCGCGGCGATCGAGGCGCGCACCCGGCACGACGTCATGGCCGAGATCCTGACCTGGGCCGAGCAGGCGCCGATCGGCGGCGGCGCCCTCCACCTCGGGGCCACCAGCGCGGACATCACCGACAACGTCGACGCCCTGCGCCTGCGCGACGGGCTGGCCCTTGTCCGCACCCGCCTCGCAACGGTGGTCGCGGCGCTCGCCGATCGGGTCGACGAGACGGCCGAGCAGGCCACGCTCGGCTGGACGCACCTCCAGCCCGCGGCGCCGACCACCACCGGCCACCGCCTGGCCGGGGCGCTGCAGGACTTCGTCGCCGACCTCGACGCCGTCGACGCGGCGTCCGCCGCGCTGCGCGGCAAGGGCTTCAAGGGCGCGGTCGGCACGGCCGCGAGCTACGCCGCCCTCCTCGCCGGGAGCGGCACCGCGCCCGCCGACCTCGAGGCCGACGCGATGCGGCGGCTGGGGCTGGCGCCCGCGCTGATCACCACGCAGGTCTACCCGCGCAAGCAGGATTGGCAGGTGCTCAACGCGTTGGCGGGCATCGCGGCGAGCGCGTCGACGTACGCCTTCACCGTGCGGCTGATGCAGAGCCCCCCGTTCGGCGAGTGGTTCGAGGGCTTCGCCCCCGGCCAGGTCGGGTCGTCGGCCATGCCGTGGAAGCGCAACCCCATCAACGCCGAGAACGTCAACTCGCTGGCCCGCCTGGTGGCGGCCCTCCCGGCCGTCGCCTGGCAAAACGAGACGCTGACGCTGCTCGAGCGCACGCTCGACGACAGCGCCAACCGTCGGATGGTCCTGCCGGAGGCCTTCCTCGCGACCGACGAGATCCTCGCCCGCACCGAGCGCCTCACCCGCGAGCTGGTGTTCGACGCCGCGGCCGCGCGCGCCAGCCTCGAGCGCTACGGGCCGTTCGCGGCCACCGAGCGCGTGCTGATGGCGGCGGCCGGGGCCGGCGGGGACCGCCAGGCGCTCCACGAGCGCATCCGCCGCCACAGCCTCGCGGCGTGGGCCGCGGTGGGCGCCGGCGCGCCGAACCCGCTGGCCGAACGCCTGGCGTCCGATCCCGACATCACCCGTTGGGTCGACGGCGCGGCGGTCGAGCGCCTCGTCGCCCGACCCGAGGACCACCTCGGCGACGCGCCCGCCCGGGCGCG
>QEVT01000119.1 GCA_003576755.1 bacterium
AGCCCGCCGCGGGTCCCACCCTCGTGGTGCGCGCCGCCACGTCCGCGCCGCAGCAACCGCCGGCCTCCGCCACCCCGACGCGCCCGGCGCCCACCGACACGCCGCCGGCATCGAGCACGCCGACCCGTTTCCCGTCGTTCCCGCCGACGTGGACGCCGCGTCCCTCGGTCACGACGACGACCGCGCCGTCGGAGACGCCGGCGCCGTTCGACCTGCCCAACGAGGAGCGCCCGCTCATCGTCGTCGACGGCTTCGACACCGCCCCGGGCCGACCGAGCCCGGGCGAACGCTTCCGCCTGACGCTCCACGTCAAGAACGAGGGCGAGCACTTCGCCGAGAACGTCCAGCTCACGTTGACCAGCAGCACGTTCCTGCCGGTCGACCGCGGCGCCGTGCTGTTCGCCAACGCCATCGACGAGGGCGACACCCGCTCGCTGAGCCTGGACCTGCAGGTGACGACCGACGCCAAGGCCGGCGTGTACCCGATCGCGATCGCGCTGCGCTGGGACGACTCGTACGGCGGCAAGTACACCGACGACGCATCGATCGGCATCGAGGTCGGCGGCGCCAGCGCGACGCGGCCGCTGCTCACCGTCGTCGCCTCGCGCCTGCCGGGGCGCGTCGCCCCCGACGTGCCGTTCGGGCTCGCCCTCGACGTCGTCAACACCGGCGGCCGAGAGGCGCGCAACGTCACGGTGGCGCCGACGGGCGGGCCGCTCACGCTGCAGGCCGGCGGCGGCGGCCCGCTGACCATCCCGCCGGGCGGCCAGGCGACGCTCGCGCTGCGCGCCACCGCCGCCGGCTCCGACGCGCCGGGCGCCGCCTCGCAGTCGCTCGAGCTGCGCTACGACGACCCCGACGGCACGCGCTACACCGAAGGCCACGTGCTCGGGGTGGTCGTGACCGGCGACGCGGCCTTCGACCCCTTGCCGATGGTCACCGCCTACCGCGTGCGCACGGCGGCCGCGGCGCACGGCGCACCCGACAGCCTGCGCACGCTGAGCCCCGGCGAGGTGTTCACCCTCGAGATCGACGTGCGGAACGCCGGGCCGACCGACGCCCTCGGCACCCGCCTGACGCTCGGCGGCGGCGGTGCGCCGGCCGCCGGGGCGGCGTCGGGCGGCAGCCTCGGCGTGTTCGCGCCCGTCGGCACGAGCAACCTGCGCTTCCTCGACCGCCTGGCGGCCGGCGACACGCAGACCATCGAGCAGCGCCTGGTCATCGACGGCACGGCCAAGCCCGGCGTCTACATGCTCGAGCTCGCCTTCAGCTTCCTCGACGTGAACGGCCAGTCGCTGAACACCAGCGAGGTGGTGAGCCTGCTCGTCGACCGCAAGGTCACCCTCGACCTCAACCCCGTCAGCGTCGTCACCGACACGCTCGTCGGCCGCCCGGTGCCGTTCGTGCTCGACCTCGTCAACCTCGGCAGCAGCACGGTCAACGTCGGCAACGCGCGCATCGAGGGGCGCGGCCTGACGGTGACGCGCGGGGCCAAGCAGTTCGTGGGGCCGCTCGACGCCAGCGGCTTCTTCACGCTCGACGCCGAGGTCCTGCCCGACACGCCGGGTGTCGCCTGGGCGACCGTCGTCGTCGAGTACGTCGACAGCTTCAACCAGCTCCAGACGTTCGAGCAGCGCATCGACTTCGACGTGGCCGACGCGCCCGCGGTGTCCGAGGTCGACGTCGCGCCGCCCGAGCCGCCGGACAGCCTGTCGTGGCGCATCGTCAAGGGGTTCCTCGGCCTCGGTGCGCCGCGACCCGCGCCGACCATCGTGCCGCTGCCCGTGGACGAGCCGCCGTCGGGGGCCAGCGTGGCGCCGGGGCCGTGAGCCGATGACGCTGCGCGACCTGCTCAAGCTCGTCCTGTCCAACCTCAACCGCATGCGGGCGCGCGTGGCGTTGACCGCCGTGGGCGTCATCATCGGCACCGCGGCGGTGATCGTGCTGATGTCGCTCGGGGTGGGTCTGCAAGCCAGCACGAACAGCATGTTCAACCTCGGCGACCTGACGCTCGTCGAGGTCCGCTCGGCCGGCGGCCCGATGTTCGGCCCGGCGGTCGACGCGCGACCGGGCGGCCGCGACCCGGCCGAGCGCATCCTGAACGACGACGCCCTGCGCGCCATCCGCGCGCTGCCGAACGTCGAAGTGGTCACACCCCAGGAGGGCCTGCAGGGCTTCGGCGAGCTCAAGCTCGGCCGGACCACGGGCGGCGGCTACATCCAGGGCATCGACCCCGCGGCGGTGGAGGCGCTGGGCTGGGAGATGCAGAGCGGCGCGGCGCGGCTGTCGCGCGGCCAGATCGTCATCGGCCCCAAGGCCTTCGACCAGGGCGGGATGTTCATGATGGCGGTCGGCGGAGGCGCGGTCATGCGCGGCGGGCCGTCCGACGGGGGGGCGGCGGCGCCCCAGCCCACCCCGGCCCTGCAGGGACGCACCCTGACGCTGACGTTGACCAAGTACGACGATGAACAACAGGAGATCACGCGCGTCGAGCGCCTGCGCGTGGCCGGGGTGTTCGCCGAGGGCAACCACAACTACGAAGCCTACGTGCCGCTCTCGCAGCTCGAGGAGTACAACCGTTGGTTCTCGGGCAAGCGGCGCACGTCGCGCGACGGCTACGCCAACGTCATCGTCAAGGTCGACGACCCCGCGCACGTGCTCGACGTCCAGGCCGCGATCGACGCGATGGGCTTCAACACGTCGTCGCAGCAGCAGTTCCTCAAAGAGATCAACCGCCAGTTCCTGATCGTCCAGGGCGTGCTCGGCGGCGTGGGGGCCATCGCGCTCCTGGTGGCCGCGTTCGGCATCGCCAACACCATGACGATGGCGATCTACGAGCGGACCAAGGAGATCGGCATCATGAAGGCCATCGGCGCCACCAACAACGACGTGCTGCGGATCTTCTTGTCGGAAGCGGGCGCCATCGGCTTCACCGGCGGCGTGTTCGGCGTCGGCATCGGCTGGGCGATCGGCCAGGTGATCCAGCTCGTCGTCGCCAACATGGTGTTGGGCAGCGCCGATCGGCCCCCGGGCGAGCCGGTGCCAAGCATCGTCGTGACGCCGGTGTGGCTCATGGGGTTCACCCTGGTGTTCGCCACGCTCGTCGGCGTGGTCAGCGGCATCTACCCGGCGCTGCGCGCGGCGGGCATGAAGCCGCTGCGCGCGCTGCGCACCGAATGATGCTACAATCCCGAGCGAGGACGCCCGCCATGAGCCAGCCGCCAGTCACGCTCGCCCGCCCCGAAAACAACCCGACGGGCTACGCCCTGTACGGCCGCTTGGTTCTGTGCTCGGGCACGGCCAACCCGGCGCTGGCGGCCGAGATCGCCGCCGCCATCGGGTGCGACCTCCTGCCGGTGCGCATCCGCCAGTTCGCCAACGGCAACACCTTCGTGCGACTCGACCGTTCGGTGCGCGGCTCGGACGTCTTCTGGGTCCAACCGACGTGCACGCCGACCAACGACAACCTGATGGAGCTCCTGATCGCGATCGACTGCCTGCGGCGCGATTCGGCGGGCCGGATCACCGCCGTGGTGCCGTACTACGGCTACGGGCGCACCGACAAGAAGGACCAGCCGCGCGTGCCGATCACGGCGCGGCTCGTGGCCGACATGCTGACGGTGGCCGGCGCCGATCGCGTGCTCACCATGGACCTGCACGCCGACCAGATCCAGGGCTTCTTCTCGATCCCGGTCGACGACATCACGGCCCACCACATGTTCGCCAAGCACATCCGCGGCAAGGGGGTCACCGACGCCGTCGTCGTATCGCCCGATCTCGGCGGGGTCAAGGACGCCCGCAACTTCGCGGTCGAGATCGACCTGCCGCTGGCGATGATCGAAAAGCGCCGCAGCGCCGACGGCAGCATGACGCAGATCTTCAACCTCATCGGCGAGGTCGACGGCAAGGACGTGCTGATCATCGACGAGGAGATCGACACCGCCGGCACGATCTGCAACGCCGCGCACTTCGTCAAGGCCCACGGCGCCCGCCGGGTATATGCGCTGGCCACCCACCCGATCTTTTCGCCGCCCGCCGTCGAGAGGCTGCGCGAGGCGCCGTTCGAGGAGATCATCGTCACCAACACGGTGCCGATCCCGCCGGACAAGATGCTGCCCAACATCACCGTGCTCAACGTGGGGCCGCTGTTGGGCGACGTGATCCAGCGCATCCACTCCGGTCGGTCCGTGGGCGAGATCTTCGACGAGTAGTCGGGCCGCGCGGCCCCGGCCGCCCCGCCCCGCCGCCCGCGGTCGCCATGGTCGACGTCGTCCTCGCCATCCAATCCCACGCGGGCTGGCTCTACGTCCTGCTCGCCGTGCTGGTGCTGCGTGAGATCGCCGCCTTCCGCCACGCCAGCCGCGACCGCGCCACCGCCCTCTTCGGCCTGGAGCATGAAGCCGCCACGGGCCGGCTGATCCGTTCGGCGGTGACGATGCTGCTCCTCGGGACGATCGGGGTCGGGATCTTCATGGTGGCACGGGTGGTGGCGCCGACCATCCCCGAGCTCGCGCGCCGCGCCCCGAGCCGGGCGCCGCTCATCGTCACCCCTCCGACGGCGGCCATCGCCACCGACACGCCCACGCCCCTGCCCGCCACGGCCACCCGCCCGCTGCCGCTCATCGTCACGGCCACGCCAGCCCCTTGAGGGGCGGTTAGGACTCGTCAAATAACAAGGCCACTGCTGGGAACGCCGGCATCTTGCCGGCCGGCGTCGTCCGATGCCGCCTGGAAGGCGGCGCTCCCAGGGTGGGTTGTTTCTTGACGACTCCTTACCACGTCGGCGGGCGAAAGGCGATGGAGAGGTAGAGCCGCGTCACCCCGTCGGTCGGCGTCGGCGTGGCGGTGGCCGACGCGGTTGGCGTCGGCGAGGCGGCGGTGGGGGTCGGGGTGCTCGGTGTGGGGGTGGGCTCGACCGGCGTCGGCGGCGTGGCGCTCGGGTCCACCGTGGCCGGCGGCGTCGCGTCGCCCGGCGTGGCGGACGTCGACGGGCTCGCGCTGGCCGTGACACCGGGCGTCGGCGTGCGCGACGGGGTTCCGGTGTGGGTCGGGGTGGGCGGGAGCACGCTCCAGCGCCCGTAGTGGACGTCCGCGCCGCCCTGGCCGTCGTCTTCGACCCACACGGCGTGGATGTCGCCGGTGCGCGGGTCGAACACGATGTCCGGCATGCGGCTGTTCGGTCGGAGGGGGGTCTGGATCGGGGGCGTGGCATACCCGAACCACAGCGCCTTGGCCTTCTGCTCGGCCCATACGACCAGCGGCCCCAATGCGAGGTCGCCGGGCGCAAGCGCCAGGCTGGGCATCGTGGACCGCGCGGACAGGTCGCTCTGCTCGAGGATCTCGCCCGGCGTCTCGCAGTACCGGATGATCTCCTGGCGCTGTCCCACGCCCAACGGACCGTCGCCCTCCTGCCACACCATGCACACGGCATCGGCGCCGGCCGCCTCGATGACCGGCGACCGGGCCTGGCCAGCCTCGAACGCCTGCAGGTCGTTGCCGTCGCAGGCCCAGTGCGCGCCCGCGACCTCCCGCGAGGCATGCTGGATGAACGCGCCGTCGGCGTACTGGTCGTCGTACCACACCACGTGCACCTGTTCTGCTGCGTCGCGGTCCGCGGCGACGGCGATGCGCGGCCAGCTCGGGTTGACGACGACGCAGTCGTCGATGGTCCCGCCCGACTCGACCAGGCCGTTGCGCAGCTTCGCGTAGTACGGGCTGCGCCCGCCGCCCCGGGTGCTGATCCACGTCACCCACAGCGTTCCGTCGGGCTCGTGCGCGATGTCGGGCTCGATCCCGTCCTCCCCGATGCCGGGGATGGTCTTGGGCCGCAGCCACTTCCTGGTCTCGGCATTCCACACCGCGTACTGCACCCGCCGCGGCTCGCTCTCGACACCGGAATGCTGGCTGAACCCGACCGTCACCTCCGCCGCGCCATAGGTCGCCAACGTGGGGCTCTCGGCAAACCGGTTGAGCAAGCCTGGCGCACCCGGCTGCCATCCGCCGCCGGCAGGCAGGTAGCGGTAATAGATGTCGCTGAGGCCGGGCGCGGTGGCGCCGACCTGCTCCCACACGGCGAAGACGGCCCCGTCGCCGGTGAGGGAAAGGCGCGGGTTGCGGACCTCGGCGCCGGCGCCCTCAGAGATCCGGGCCGTGCTGGCCAGCACGACCTGGGCGTGGGTTGCGCCGTGGCGGGGGGTGGCCATGACCACCGCGATGCTGGCCGTTGCGGCCACAGCCAACCACACCGGCAGCAGGTGCCGGCGCGGGACGGGCACCCGCCGGATCATGGCCAGTCCAGACGCACACTGACGGCCGTCGGTGTTTCCTCACCCTTGTCGCGCGCCACCACGTGCACGCGCATGCCCAGCGCCACCGGAGCGGCGCGTGTGTCCACGACGGCCGAGGATTCGACGGTAAACACCCTGTCGGCGCTGCCGTCCACGGGGCCGTCGAGGGGCCGTACGGTCCAGTCGCCACGGACGCCGCCGCCGGACGGCAGCGCCACGAGCACGCCTTCGGCCTCGATCAGCCGCGGCGCCGGGACGAGCTTGACCGAGGCGGCCCGGATGACGTCGGCGCCGACCTGCTCGCCGTCGACCCGAGCCTCCCACCCCAGGCCGGGCCGTCCCGATGGCGGCAGCCCTTCGATGACCGCCCCGACGGGGATCTCGACGGCATAGTGGTCGACCGTCCACACGGCCTGCAGGCCGGGCGCGGCGTCGTCCACCACGTCGCGGACCGCTCCCCGGATCGACACGGCCGCGTTGGTCACGGGGTCGAGCACGGCGACCTCCGACGCCACGAGCTGTTGGTTGACGTCGCGCGTGCCGCGGACCATGACCCGCGCCCCGGGCGTGACCCGGCGCGCATCGTCGATCACCGTCTGGTCGGTGACGACGACGGCCTCACCCGCCACCGTCAGCGATCGCAACGGCGCCGAGGGTGACGGTTCCGCCGGCTGCATCGCGCCCACGAGGCCGACGATGGTCTCTTCGGGCAAGCGGGTCCGAACCGTGATCTGCTTGGCGTAGAAGGTCTTGCGGTCGAGGAGCTCGAGGGCGCTGATCTCGACGATGTCGCCGCGCTTGGGCTTGACGGACGCCGGCAGCAAGCGGGTGTAGGCGTCGACCTCGACCAGCCGCGTCCGGTTCTGACGGTCGAGGACCTGCCAGCAGCACCCGAAGAGCGTGTCGCCGCCGGCGCGGCGCGGAAGGTCTCGGACCACCCCGACGAAGTCGATCGTGCGCGACGCGATGCGCGCTCCGTCGAGGGGGTATGCAGCCCGACAGCCTTCGGCAAAGCCCGCCGTCAGCTTGAACGACTCCCGGAACTCGGGGGTGTCGCGTGGCTGCGGGTCGAACGTCAGCCGCAGCACCACGTGGGCGCCGGCCTCGACCACCGCCGGCCGCAGGCTCGGGTCCGGCCGCAGGGTGACGGGCGGCCGCAGCGGGGCGGCGTCCGGCGCGGTCCAGATCAGCCAGTCGCTGAACGCGTCCGCCAGCGAGATGCTCGTCAACCTGACCAGCGTCATGCCGTTTTGCTCGGGCCAGTCGAGGCGCAGGTCGCTGATGCGCAGCGGGTCGGGGCTGTCGTTGTGGATCTCGAGCTCGACGTGGCGGCCCTTGAACGCCAGCGCGGCGCCGAAGCCCACCTTGCCGCACTCCGGCTCGATGGCCGGCGAGGTCACACGCAGCTCCGAGCACGGAGCACCCGACAGGTCGTCGAACCCGAGCACCGCCGCATACCCGCCGGCGGCCGCCGGCTGGGCGAACGTCAGCCGCAGCCGCTGCGACGCGGATCGCGGCAGCACGGCGGCGCTGGCCGGGTCGAAGGTCAGGACGAGCGGCTCGGCCGACGGCAGCCGCGGCTGGGTCAGGAGCGGGGTGGCGCCGAGGAAGGCGCCGGTCAGGGCGCCGTTGCGGTGGGGCCACGTCAGGGTCAGCGACCGCAGCGCGGCCCCGCCGCCCGTGTTGGTGATGGCGGCGCTGACCTCGTTCGCCGGGGCGCCCTTGACCTGGGTCAGCTGCTCCACCGCCCACGGCCGGCACCCGAACGCACCGCCGCGCAGCGTGGAATACGTCGCCGTGCAGCCGCCCTGGAACCCCGCCACGAACGTGAAGTCGCCCGCGATGCCGTCGCTCGCGACCGGCGCCGGATCGTCGTCCGCGGTGCCGTCGAGCGCCGGGAGCGGCGCGGGCGCCTTGAACTCCAGGCGCACCTCGGCGACCTGTCCCGGTCGCAGGATGGTCGTCCGGCTGAGATCGGCGATGGTGGTCGGCGAAACGTCGCTGCCCTGGTCCCAGACGACATGGCCGTCGATGGCGACGCTGGCCAGCGCACCGTTGAGGGCCGGCACCCAAAACACGTCGAGCGTGGACAGCGTCTGCGAGATGCCGCTGCGGTTGCCGACGCGCACCAGCGCCATCGACCCGTGCGAGTCGAAGCTCTGGACCTCGGTGCCGCAGCTCGGGAACGCCAGCCACGAGCTGGCCGTGACCACGCATCCGGCCTTGGTGGTGGCCCGCAGCGCATAGTCGGCGGCAGCGGCCGGCTGCTCGAAGTCGAAGGCCAGCACGAGCGACCCCGACGCCGGCACCACCACCGGCCCCGCCACGCGTGCCACGTCGAGGGCCGCCGGGCTGCGTTGGAACGGCGGGTCGAGGGCATGCACGGCACCCGCATCGACCTGAAGCCCGACGAGGGCGCCGTTGGCCGCAGGCCAGGTCAGCTCGAGCATCGCCAGATCCACGGGCGCCGGGCCCGGGTTGGACAGCTCGAACCAGACGCGGGCCGGCTGCTCGACCGGAAGGGTCGGGCCGGTTGCGGCGACCGGGCAACCGGAGGCCTCGGGCCATCGCAGCGCGACCTCGCAACCCTCGCGCAGCACGACGATCACCGGCCCGGGCCGCCACTCGGGGTCGGGGCGAGGCTGGTAGAAGACCAGCCGCAGCTCGGCGCGCTGGCCGCCGTCGATCACGATCGGCCCGCCCGCGCCGAGCGGGATCAGGAGCGGGCTACCGCCGCTCTTGATCGGGACATGGACCCCGCCGACCTCGACGTCGACCAGCACCTCCGAGCCCACCCACCCCAGCTCGATCGCATCGACGGTGGCGGGCGCGGCGCCGGGGTTCTGGAGCGCGGCGGTCACGACGGCCGTGTCGTCGGCGCCTGCCAAACGGCTGAGCGGCCCGCCGACCACCCGGCAGGCGGCGTCGGCCACCACCGCCGCACCGGGGGTCGCCTGCTGGACACCGGCGACGGCCATGGGGGGCATGCCGGCCGGTTCGCCGCCGGTCGCCTCGGAGACCGGACGGAACAGACCGGCAACCGCCCCTGCCGCCATGGCCGTCAACCAGATACCCGATGCGGCGGGGCCGTTCAAACGAATTGGGATCATGTCGTCCGCCGGATCTTGTTTGGACCGTCCTGGCGCCAACGGCGCCCGACCAGGGCAGGACGGCTCGGACCTTCAGTGTCCCAAAACGGGCGCGATATGTGGCGTATTATAACGGACCTTGACGAGGCATGCGAATCGACGGTCCTGGCTGCAGCCGCACCGGAGCCGGGCGTGGCCCTTAATGGCAACCGCGCCGGACCCGTCATCCCGTGGGGATGCGTCGCCCGGCGCGGTGCCTGTCATCGCTTGTCGACCCGTTGCGGAACCCTCGGGCCTATGGCACGAGGGGCTCGATCGCGGGCTGCAAGGCCGGCGGCGGCTCGCCCGCGCCGGTGGCCGGCGTGGGTGCGGGGGTCGCGGGAACGGGCGGATCGCCGGCGGGCCCGTCCAGCGGCGGCTCGGCGATCACGAAGATCGACGTCGCCCGCACCTCGTCGCCGCCGGCGTGAACACCGTTCACGCTGACCGTCTGGCCGTCGGCCAAGCTGGCCGGGCCGGTGGCGCTGCGGATCTGGGTCGCACCGTCGAGCAGCACCGTGACCCGCTCGGGCGTGGCCGGATCGCCGTCATCGCCGATCTCGAGCGTGAACCGCGTCCCCGAGACCAGGTCGACGACCCGCCCCTCGGCGGTGAACGGCTGCTCTGCCGCCTGCACGGTGATCTCGAGCGCTTCCGGCGTGCCGTCGGCGCAGCCGCGGTATCGCAGGGTGACCATCGCGCCGATGCCGAGCGTGCCGTTCACCCGAGCGCCGCCGATCAAGAAGCTGCGCCCGTCGGTCAACACCAGCCGACCGTCGCCCGGGAGGTCCGCCACCGTCCCGGCGGCCTCGGCCGTCTGGTCGCCGGCCGGGCTCGGCCGGCCGTTGAGCTTGGTGGCGGCGAACTCGGTCCGCCCGCCGTCGCGGTACTCGCCGCGCAGCACCACCGCGTGGTTGCGAACGTCGAGCCCCAGGACCCCATCGACGGCGCTCACGTCGGCACGCACGAGCCGCTGCGGGCACTGGCCGACGCCGACGATCCACACGGCCGCCTGGGGCTGGTCGATCACCACGCCCTGGAGCTTGTCGCCGGCCTTGCGGCCCTCACCGGTGCCGACGACGCTCGACCCAGGCGTACCGGTCGGGGTCGCGGGCGGCACCACCGTCGTCGCCGGCGGCGGGGTGGTCGGCGGCACCGTCGCCGTCTCGGTGGTCGGCGGCTCGGTCGCGGTGGGCGTGTACGGCTGA
>QEVT01000120.1 GCA_003576755.1 bacterium
CGGGCGGTTGGCGGCGATGGCCGCCAGGAGGTGCAGGCGGTCCCGGTCCTCCGGCGCCAGGCAGAACACCGGCTGCACGGCGACGGTCGGGAGGCCGGCGGCCGCCGCGACGCCCGCGGCGGCGCGGGCGATGGCGTCGTCGCCCGCGCCGTGCAGCTCGAGGCCGACGTAGGTCCGGTCGCCGAACACCGCCGCGAGCCGCTCCGCGTACGCCCGCGCGGCCCGCGCGTCGCCGGCCGCGAGGCAGCGCCCGATCCACCCGCGGCGTCCGCCGACGATGCACACCAGGCCGTCCGCGTCGTCGGCCAGGTTGCGCCAACCCACGCCCTGGCGCGCGGCCGCCTCGCGGTCCGGCCGGCCCTGGAGGGCCGACGACAGCCGGCACAGCGCGCGGTAGCCGGCGGGGCCGGTCGCCAGCAGCGTCAGCTCGGCTGGCGCGGCGGCCGGCGACCCGGGCGGCGTGCCCGCCGTGCGGGCGACCTCCGCGAGCGGCGCGACTGTCAGCGCCATCCCGAGGATCGGCGCGACGCCGACGGCGCGGCAAGCCCGGTCGAAGGCGACGGCGCCGTAGAGCCCGTTGGCGTCGGTCAGGGCCAGGCGTGCCATCCCGTCGGCGGCGGCACGGGCGGCGAGGTCGTCGACCGTCGCCGTGCCCCCCATGAACGAGCAGTGCGAGCGGACGTGCAGGTGGGCGAAGTCGGTCGGCATGGCAGGGCGGGCATTCTAGCACGCCGACGGGAGTTCGGCGCCCGCGCCGCCGCCGCTACAATTCGCGCCCATGAGCCCCGAGCTACGCAACCTCGTGCGCCTCCTCGGCCGGCGCCGCGGCCGTTACGCCGCCGGGGCCGTGTTTCTCGCCATCGGCGACGGCGGCCAGCTCGCGGTCGCGTGGCTGATCGGCCACGCCATCGACGCCGTCGGCGCGGCGCTGTCCGGCGGCCCGCGACCGGACCTCGACCGCTACGGCCTCGGGGTGCTGGGCCTCGCGATGATGGTCGTCGGCGCCCGGTTTGCGTGGCGGCACCTGATCTTCGGCAGCTCGCGCATGATCGAGCGCGACCTCCGGCAGCGCTTGCACGACCACCTTCAGTCGATGTCGGCGCGCTTCTACCTGCGCCACAAGATCGGCGACCTGATGGCCTACGCCACCAACGACATCCAGGCCATCCAGGCCGCTGCGGCCGGCGGCATGATGTCGGGCCTGGACGCCGTCATCCAGGGCGCCGGGGCGGCCGCGATGATGGTGGTGTTCGTCGACCCGCGCCTGGCCGGGGCCACGTTGGTGCCGCTCTTGTTCCTGCCGCCGACGACGTACCTGCTCGGCCGGCAGCTCCACAAGCGCTACGGCGCCGTCCAGGCGGCGTTCGGCACGCTCAGCGACCGGGCGCAGGAGAACATCGCCGGGGTGCGGGTGGTCAAGGGCTTCGCGCGCGAGGCGCAGCAGGCGGCGCACTTCGGCGAGGCCAACGAGCGCTACCGCAGCCTGTACGCCCGGATGCTGCGCTACGACGTGGCGTTCGACCCGGCGATCGACCTGATGGCGGGGCTGGCATTCGCGGTCGGCCTGGGCTACGGCGGCACGCTGGTGATGCGCGGCGACATCACGCTCGGGGCCTACGTGTCGTTCAACACCTACCTGGCGATGCTGGTGTGGCCGATGCTGGCGCTCGGCTGGGTGATGAACCTGTTCCAGCGGGCGATGGCGTCGCTGGCGCGGCTCGAGACGCTCTTCGCCACGGCGCCGGACGTGGCCGACGCACCCGGCGCGGTGGCGCTCGGAGCGGCCCGCGGGCACCTGTCGCTGCGCGGGCTGACGTTTCGCTACGAGGACCACCTGCCGCCGGCGCTCGACGGCGTCGACCTCGACGTGCCGGCGGGCCGGACGGTGGGCATCCTGGGCCGCACGGGCAGCGGCAAGAGCACGCTGGCCAACCTGCTGCCGCGGGTGTTCGACCCCCCGCGCGGGCAGGTGTTCCTCGACGGCGTCGACGTGCGCGACCTGCGGCTCGACGACCTGCGGCGCGCGGTCGCCATCGTGCCGCAGGACACGTTCCTGTTCTCGCGCACGATCGCGGAGAACATCGCCTTCGACGCCTTCGCGGGCCGCGAGCGCACGCACGACGAGATCGTGGCGGCGGCGCGCCTGGCCGACGTCGACCGCGACATCCAGGGCTTCCCGGCGGGCTACGCGACGATGCTCGGCGAGCGCGGCATCACGCTGTCGGGCGGGCAGCGGCAGCGGGTGTGCCTGGCGCGGGCGTTGATCCGCGACGCCCCGGTGCTGGTGCTCGACGACTGCCTGTCGGCCGTCGACACGCTGACGGAGTCGCGCATCCTGGCGGCGCTCGGCCCCTACCTGGCGGGGCGCACGACGGTGATCATCGCGCACCGCGTGTCGGCGCTGCAGCACGCCGACGAGATCGTGGTGCTCGACGACGGCCGGGTGGTCGAGCGCGGCACGCACGCGAGCCTGCTGGCGGCCGACGGCGAGTACGCGCAGCTCTACCGGCGGCAGCAGCTCGAGGCCGAGCTCGAGCACGCACCGGCCGTGGGCGCGGGGGCGTGACGGGGCGACCGGCGCGCGTGTTGAGAATTCGGATACAAGGAGCCTACAGCAGCATGGACCCATCCACGAATGTTCTCGGCGGCAAGCTGGTCCCGTGCGGCACGACGCCGCGCACCGGGTTCTACCGCGACGGCTGCTGCAACACCGGCCCCGAGGACGCCGGCCGGCACACCGTGTGCGTCGAGGTCAACGCCGCGTTCCTGGCGTTCAGCCGCGCCCACGGCAACGACCTCTCGACGCCGCGGCCCGAGCACGGCTTTCCCGGCCTCCGGCCGGGCGATCGCTGGTGCGTGTGCGCCGAACGCTGGCGCCAGGCCTTCGTGGCCGGCTTCGCCGCTCCCATCGTCCTCGCCGCCACCCATGCGGCGACCCTCGACGTCGTGGGGCTCGACGACCTCAAGCGCTACGCCCTCGACGCCGAAGCACCGGAGCGGCCGTAAGGCGTCGCTGCCGGCCGGTGCGCGACCGCCGGGCCGCCGACGGATCCCGCGCGCCGATCTCCCGCCGCCCGAACTACCCGATGCGGATCCCGTAGCCCCCGGGCTTCCGGTCGCGCCAGCCGTCGAGCTTCTCTTGCTCGACCTTCTCGTGCAGCTTGAGGATGCCGTGCATCAGCGCCTCGGGCCGCGGGGGGCAGCCGGCGATGTAGACGTCCACCGGGATGACCTCGTCGACGCCCTGCACCAGCGCGTAGTTGTTGAAGATGCCCCCGCAGGAGGCGCAGTCGCCCATGCTGATCACCCACTTGGGCTCGGGCATCTGGTCGTAGATGCGGCGGATCACGGGCGCCATCTTGCGGCTGAGGCGGCCGGCGACGATGATCATGTCGCTCTGGCGCGGGCTGGCGCGCATCAGCTCCATGCCGAAGCGCGACATGTCGAGCCGCGACGCCTGGGTGTGCATCATCTCGATGGCGCAGCACGCGAGCCCGAAGAGCGCCGGCCACATGCTGCGCGTGCGCGCCCAGTTGACCGCGGTCTCGAGCGTCGTCGTCACGATGCCGCTCTCGCCGGTCTTGCCCTCGGCGAGCTGCTGGGGCGTCAGGATCTGGTCTGGTGCGATCATGCCGCGGCCTCCCTTCCCGTAAGGCTCAGTCCCACTCGAGCGCGCCCTTGCGCCAGACGTACACGAAGCCGAGCAGCAGCACCCCGACGAACACGCCCATCGACGCCAGCGCGCCCACGCCTTGGCCGCCGGCCTCGACCGGTGCGGCGAGCTGCCGGAAGCGCACGGCGTAGGGGTAGAGGTAGATCACCTCGATGTCGAAGAGGATGAACAGCGTGGCGACGAGGTAGTAGCGCACCGGCACGCGGCGGCGGCCGGGGCCGATCGGCGTCAGGCCGCTCTCATACGTCGCCTCCTTGACCGGGGACGGTGCGCGCGGCCCGATGACGAACGACAGGGCGATCACGACGACGCCCAGCCCGACGCCCAGGGCGCCGAGGATCAGGACGGGGGTGTAGGGATCGAGCATGGGTCGCGTCCCGCGTGGTCGCGGCGGCGGCCGCGGATGGAGGAGGCCCCGGCGGGCCTCACCCCCCGCCCTCGCCGGCCTTGCCCTCGGCCTCCTTGCGGGCCTTGGCCTCGAGCATCCGCTGCCGCGCCTCGGCCTTGCGCCGCTTGGCCTCCTCGGGGTCCACGCCGCTGCTGTCGGCCGCGGCCGCCGCCTTCGCTGCTGCGGCGGCCTCCTTCTGGCGCTTGGCCGCTTCCTTCTGGCGCGTCTCCTCGACCTCGCGCGCGTAGTCCGCCGGGTGGATGGCGGCGTGGTAGGCCACCGGGTGCAAGAGCTCCTGGATGTCGAACACCCAGCTCTCGTGGCGCTCGTAGCTCGAGAACTCGTAGTCGTGGTCCATCTTGATGGCGTCGAACGGGCAGTACTCGGCGCAGAAGCCGCAGCTCATGCAGATCGACGCGTCGATGAAGAACTCGGTGGCCACCGGCCGCGGCCGGCCGTCGTCGCCCTTGCCCTGCACGATCCAGATGCACTGCGGCGGACAGACCTTGGCGCAGATGCCGCACGCCGTGCAGCGGATGCCGTCGAACGCCGCCCGCTCGCCCTGGCCGTCGTCTTCGTACAGCAGGAACGGGATGTAGCGGAACCGCTCGGGCACCGGCAGCTTTTGTTCGGGGTACTGGCTGGTGAAGATGCCGCCGAGCTCCGTCGGCATGCCGGCCGGGATCTTGCCGGCCACCGTGGCCTCGGCCCGCGCGGGCACGTCGCCGGCGGCCGACGGCTGCTTGTTCTGCCCGACGGTGTAGGTGTCGAAGAAGTGCCGCAGGGTGATCGCCATCCCCCTCACGACGCCCATGCCAAACGCCATTGTGTGCTCCTGTGCGGGAAACGCGCTACCGGTCGACTTCGCCCAGCACGATGTCGATCGAGCCCAGGATCGCGACGGTGTCGGCGACCTTGTGGCCCTTGGTCATCTCGCCCAGCGCCGTCAGGTTGATGAAGCACGGCGACCGCACGTGGTAGCGGTACGGGTTCGCCTTGCCGTCGCTGACGCAATAGTAGCCCAGCTCGCCGCGCGGGTTCTCGACCCTCCCGTACGCCTCGCCCTCGGGCACGCGGATCTGCCACGCCTTCTTGCCGCCCATGATCGGGCCGCCCGGGAGCTGCTTGAGCGCCTGCTGCACGATCTTGAGGCTCTCGCGCATCTCGCCCAGGCGCACCATGTAGCGCGCGTAGATGTCGCCCTCGGGGTAGCTGACGACGTCCCAGTCGAAACGGTCGTAGATGCCGTACGGCTCGGCCTTGCGCACGTCGTAGGGCACGCCCGAGCCGCGGAGCACCGGGCCGGACGCGCTGTAGCCGATCGCCTGCTCGGCCGGCAGCACCCCGACGCCGCGCATGCGCGTGTCGACGATCTCGCTGCCGGTCAGGAAGCTGTCCATCTCGTCGATGGCGCGCGGCAGGCGGTCGTATACCAGCGTGTTGGCCAGCGGCAGGAACGCCTCCGGCAGGTCGTAGGCCACGCCGCCGAAGCGCATGTAGTTGCACATCAGGCGCGAGCCGGTGGTCATCTCGAGCAGGTCGAGGATGATCTCGCGCTCTTCGATGGCGTACATCATCGGCGTGAAGAACGCCCCGATGTCGTTGAGCAGGAACGTGACGCCCCAGAAGTGGCTTTGGATCCGGTTGAGCTCGGCCAGGATGATGCGGATGTGCTCGGCCCGGTCGGGCACCTCGATGCCCATCATCTTCTCGACGGTCAGCGCGTAGCCCCACTCGTTGCCGATCTGGGCGATGTAGTCCAGGCGGTCGGTGTACGGCATGTTGGCCAGCCACAGGTTGCGCTCGCCGATCTTCTCGTGGTTGCGGTGCATGTAGCCCATCACGGGCTGCAGGTCGACCACGGTCTCGCCGTCGAGCACGAGCTGCATCTGGAACACGCCGTGCGTGCTCGGGTGCTGGGGGCCCATGTTGACGATGAGGCGCTCGCTCCCGATGTCGGGCGCGTGCTTGAGGTCCTCGGCGTCGAGCACCATCACGGTGTTGTCGGGCCGCGCCTTCTCGACGCCGGTCGCCGTGTAGCCGCGGGGGTACTTGGCGTTGCTCTTCCACTCGGTGAGCTTCTCCTCGCCGAAGAAGAACGCGCCGTCGGGCCAGCGGCTGTTGAACGGCTTCTGGGCGCCCTCGAAGTACGCTTCCTTCCAGTCCTTGCGCAGCGGGTAGCCGGCAAAGCCGTCCCACATCAGGATGCGCCTCAGGTTCGGGTGGCCGGCGAAGCGCACGCCGAACATGTCGTAGACCTCGCGCTCCTGGAAGTTGGCGCCGGCCCACACGCTGACGGCGGACGGCACGACCGGGTTGGCCTTGTCGGCGGCGACCTTGATCGCCACCGGCGCGCCGCCGGCCATCGAGCAGGCGTGGTAGACGACGTCGAACCGGTCGGGCCGGTCGACGCACGTGAGGTTGTTGAGGTAGGCCAGGCCGAAGTCGTCGCGCAGCGCGGTGGCGACGTCGATCAGCGCCGCCCGGTCGACGACGAGCGCGCCGTGGGCGTCGACGGTCACGGCCTCCGGGAAGCGGGCCTGGGCCCGGGCGGCGACGTCGGCGGGGGCGAGCGCGGCGGGGCGGACGTCCATCGTCATGGTCATGGCGTTCTCCGTGGGATCACAGCTTGCCGGCGGCCTTGGCGCGCTCGCGCCAGATCACGAGGCGCTCGGCCATGGCCGCGGCGCGCTCGTCGCCCCCCGCCGCCGCGGCGGCGGCCTCGGCCTCGGGCTCGTCGCCCGCCATGCCGGCGCGGGCGCGGATGTCCGGCAGCTGGCGCAGGTCGATGAGGTCGGCCCCGAGCACCGGCACGGGGATCTCCTCCACCGGTCCGCGGCGGTACCAGCTGACGTCGCGCACGCTCTGGCCGTCGATCTTGCGCTGCAGGGTGATGAGCCCGTGCAGGAGGGCCTGGGGCGTGGGCGGGCAGCCGGGGACGTAGACGTCCACGGGGATGAACTGGTCGATGCCGCTGACGACGTTGTAGCCTTCCTTGAACGGCCCGCCGCCGGTGGCGCACGCGCCCATGCTCAGCATGTAGCGGGGCTCGGGCATCTGGTTCCAGAGGCGGACGATCTGCGGGACCATCTTCTTGGTGACCGTGCCCGAGACGATCATCAGGTCGGCCTGGCGCGGGCTGGCGCGGAACAGGCCGGCGCCGAACCGGTCGATGTCGTAGCGGCCGGCGGCGGTGGCGATCATCTCGATGGCGCAGCACGCGAGCCCGAAGCCGAGCGGCCAGATGCTGCTGCGCCGGCCCCAGTTGTAGACCTGGTCCAGCATGCCGACCACGCGGTCGAAGGTGGTGATCATCACGCTTTGCTCGACCTGGCTCAGGATGAAGTCCGGGTCGTTCTCGAACCGTTCGACGTAGGTCGACCAGGCCGCCATCACGTCGGGGTCGACGGTCGGGGTCTGGAACGGCGAGCGCGGGGTGTCGGACATGGAGGCCTGCCTTGGAGTCGGAGGGTGGTCGTCGATCGGCGTCGGGTGGCGATGGTCTGGTGGTCGCGGTGGATGTCGGATGATCGCCGCTATTAATAACACGGGTCCCCATGCGAGTCCAATCAGGGCGCGCGGGTCCTCCGTACCATCAGGTGGGCACCGGGATCCACCCTGTGGCCGCACCCGTCACCGGCCGACGGACGGGTGCCAGGTGGCGGCCGCGCCGGCGGTCGGCTTGGCAGGCCACGGGCTTGACCATAGAATGCGCCGGGAGCCGGGTGGGCACGGTGTCTGCTTCCGCGGGGTCGGCCCGGGGAAGCCCTTGGCTCGACCCCGGTCGCGCCGCGCCGGCCCACGCCGGACGTCGTGTCGCGCCGCCCGACCTCCGAGGAGTTGACCACGATGAAGATCCGTGCCCTTGCGCTGCTGATGCTGCTGTTGACGCCATCCGGCGTGGCGGCCCAGGACGAGCCCATCGCCCAGTTCACGGTCGACGCCACGGGCCGGGTCCGCGTGGCGGTGGCCTCCTCGGCGGACAGCTACTACGTGCTCTACTACCGCCAAGACCTGCCGGCGGGGCCCGAGGCGGCGGTGTCGATGGCGCTCGGCCAGGACGGCACGACGGTCTTGACCGAGCCGCTCGCGGCGCGCCCCAGGGAGCACTACCGGGTCGCCCGGTACGCGCGCGCCGCGCCCCGCGACATCGACAAGGACGGCATCGACGACGTCGAGGAGCTGCTGAACCCCGGCCGCCTCGCCCCGTTCAACCCGGCCAAGGAGATCGCGCCCGTCGACGGCACGGTGTCGATCGCCGACCGGGCGACGTTCGAGGCGCTGTCGTACCAGGGGCCGGAGGTGTTGATCGACAAGCACCTGGCGGACCTGGAGTTCGTCAAGTTCTACCTCCTGGACATGCAGACCGACAACCCCCGCGTGTACTTCATGAACACCGTGACGCACCGGGCGCACGGCAGCTTCGCGCGCGTCACCGGCATCCGGCAGGGCGGAGGCGGCGGGCGGGGGCAGGGCGACCCGCCGGGCGCGATGCGCGGCGAGATCGTCTACCACCCGCACGTGCTCGGCCCGAACGGCGCCCTCGGCCTCTACCGGTTCGAGTTCGAGCCCAACGACAGCTACGCCTTCGCCGACGTGCAGAAGGCCCACGAGCTGTTCGCCCGCAACATGCCCGTCGTGCGCAACAACTTGGCCTACTACCCGATGCCGAACGCGGCGCTGCCGCGCTATCAGCGCGAGAAGGCGCTGTTCGACGCGTCGCGCGTGGCGGTCGTCCTGGACGCGGACATCGCGGCCAAGGTCAGCTACGTGCCGCTCAACCTCGCCGAGGGCTACGGCCGGCTGCGGGTCATGGACCTGAACGAGCGGCCCCACCCGCGCGACGTCGTCCTGTACGAAGCGCTGCCCAACGAGCTGTCGCGGGTCGGCGGCATCATCACGACGGTGCCCCAGACGCCGCTCTCGCACGTCAACCTGCGGGCCATCCAGGACAACGTGCCCAACGCGTACATCGCCGGCGCGCTGCAGAACGAGGACATCGCCGCCCTGATCGGCAAGTACGTCTACTACCGGACCGGCCAGCGCGAGTACGAGCTCCGCGAGGCCACGCTGGCCGAGGTCGAGGCCTTCTACGCGGCGCGGCGTCCGGCCGCGCCGCAGGTCCCGGTGCGCGACCTCGGCGCCAAGGCCATCACGCCGCTGGACGACATCGGCTTCGCGGACTGGACGCGCTTCGGCGTCAAGGCCGCCAACGTGGCGACGCTCGGCACCTTCGGCTTCCCCGAGGGCACGGTCCCGGACGGGTTCGCCGTCCCGTTCTACTTCTACGACGCCTTCATGCAGCACAACGGCCTGTACGACGACGTGCGGGCCATGCTCGACGACCCGGCCTTCCAGAGCGACTACGACGTGCAGGACGCGCGGCTGAAGGCGCTGCGCGACACGATCAAGGACGCCGAGATGCCGCCGTGGATGCTGGAGCAGCTCGGGGAGATGCAGGCCGCGTTCGGGGAAGGCGTGTCGATCCGCTGCCGGTCGAGCACCAACAACGAGGACCTGCCTGGCTTCAGCGGGGCGGGCCTGTACGACTCGTTCACGCAGCACCCGGACGAGGGGCACATCGAGAAGTCGATCAAGCAGGTCTACGCCAGCCTGTGGACGTTCCGCGCCTTCGACGAGCGGCAGTTCTACCGCATCGACCACCTGGCGACGGCGATGGGCGTGCTGGTGCACCCGAACTACGAGGACGAGCAGGCCAACGGCGTGGGCGTGACCACGGACCCGATCTACGGCAGCGAGGACACGTACTACCTCAACACGCAGGTCGGCGAGGACCTGGTCACCAACCCCGACGCGCTGTCGATCCCGGAGGAGGTCCTCCTGGGCGCCGCGCCGGGCAGCGGCCACGACCTCGTCCGGCCCTCCAACCAGGTCGCCGACGGCCAGCGGATCCTGTCGGACGCGCACCTCGAGGCGCTGCGCACCTACCTGGGCGTCATCGACGCGCGGTTCCGCGCCTTGTACGGCGCCCGGCCGGGCGAGGCCTTTGCCATGGAGATCGAGTACAAGGTCGACCAGGGCGGCGCGGTGGCCATCAAGCAGGCCCGGCCGTGGGTGTTCGACGAGACGGCGGCAAACGCCGGGGGCACGGTGTTCCTGCCGCTCGCGGTGCGGGGGGCGGGGGTGGCGGGGCGGTAGAGGGGCGACGATCCGGCAGGCGACGCGTGCGTGGGGCGGGTCAGCGGTCGCGTGCCGACGGGTCGTCGGGCGGATCTTCGGCACGCGGGATGCCTGCCGGGGCCCTGAACGCGATCCGCGCGCAGACGTCGGCCAAGGTCAAGCGTCGGTCGATCGAGGGCATGTCGGCGACGGCGTCCGGCGTGTCGTACTCGACGAGTGGCCAGCGCATCCAGGCGCGGGCGCAGTGCTCGACCTGCGGCCGG
>QEVT01000121.1 GCA_003576755.1 bacterium
CGGCGATCGCGGCGATCGCAGCGGCCGCGGCGGCGGTGGCGGCGGTGGGTTCGGCGGCCGGCGCTAGCCACCGGTGCCGTCACGGTGCGGCGCCGGCCGGCGTTATGCACCATGTGGTCGAAGGATGGCACGGGAGGGCGGGCCCCAGGGCGCGCCCTCCCGCGCATGACGCCTCGGCGCGGCCGGTGCGCCGGTGCCGGCAGGTGTCGCAAACGTGTGTTCTCGATTCCCCGTGTGCCCATGGAGGCAGAGCATGACTGGAACCCGTAGGTTCGCCGCCGCGTGCAGCCTGGCGCTGGCGCTGGCCATCCCCCTCGCTTTCGGCGCGCCTCGCGCGTCGGCCGAGACGACGGACGGCGCGGCGCCGGACGTCGCGATCCCCGCCGACCTGCTGACCGCCAGCCCGGCGGCGCTCGACCCGACCCGCCACGATCCCGACGCACGGCTCAGCCTCATCGTCCGCCTTTCGGGGCCACCGCTCTGGGACCTCTACCAGGCGGCGCGCGATCGGGCGGGGGCCAAGGACACCGACGCCGTGGTGCCGCTGCGCACGCTCGAGACGCTCCACGACGCCATCGAGGCCCGTCAGACGCCCGCACGCGCGGCGCTGGGCGCGATCGACGGCGTGAAGGTCATCGACAGCTTCCAGGTCATCGAGAACGGCTTCCTGGTCCACGCCACGCGCCGGCAGATCCCGGCCATCGCGCGGGTGCCGGGGGTGGTGGCGATCCACCGCGCCCCGGTGTGGACGGTCGACATGGACAAGGCCGGCCCGCACGTCGGCGCCACGCGCGTGCGCGAGGAGCTGAAGTACGACGGCACCGGCACCATCGTCGCCGTGATCGACACGGGCATCGACTACATGCACGCCGCGTTCGGCGGCGAGGGCTCGGCCGAGGCGTTCCAGGCGAACGACCCGACCTTCGCCGAGCCCGACACCTTCCCGACCAAGAAGGTCGTCGGCGGCGTCGACCTCGCCGGCAGCCACTACGGGGCCAACTGCCCGCCGCAGGTGCCGGAGGGCGTCGCGTGCGACCCCGAGCCCAACCCGGACGACGACCCGCTGGACGAGATGTACCTCAACGGTGCCGGCGGGCAGGGCCACGGCTCGCACGTCTCCGGCATCGTCGCCAGCGAGGGGACGACCGGCCCGACCGGCAAGCAGCGCGTGCCGCCGGGGATCGCGCCCGGCGCGCGCCTGGTCGGCATCAAGGTGTTCGGCAACCCCACCGGCATGCCGGCCGGGTTCCAGGGCAGCACCGACCTGGCCTCGGGCGGGATGGAATGGGTCGTCGAGCACAACCTCGGCATGGACGTCCAGGGCTGGCCGGTCGAGGACGACGCCGGCAACCGCCAGAAGATCAACGTCATGAACATGAGCCTGGGCAGCCCGTTCGGGGGGGGCATGGCCGAAGCCAACGACCTGATCGAGCGCGCGGTCGCCAGCGGCGTGACCGTGATCGCGTCGTCGGGCAACGCCGGCAACGTGCCGTACATCACGGGCTCGCCGGGCGCCGCCGCCATGGCCGTCAGCGTCGCCAGCTCGTTCGCGGCCGGCGAGTCCGGCGTCGGCAAGTTCCTGGCGGCGTGGGACGGCGGCAACATGGACACGCCGTCGGTCGACGCGGCGCCCGAGCTGGCGCCGCCGTTCACCGAGCTCGAGCCGTACGTCGACATGGAGATGGCGTGGTACGGCCTGGCCTGCAACAACCCCGACGGCACGCCGTCGACGCCGACGCAGGAGATCAACGAGAAGGTCGCGCTGATCCAGCGCGGCACGTGCCCGTTCACCCAGAAGTTCATCAACGCCGCCAAGCTCGGCGCGCGCGCCGTGGTGATCTTCAGCGACGACCGGCCGCCGGTGCCGATGGGCGGCAGCTGCTGGCCCGAGCCGCACTGCGCCGAGATCCCGGGCGTCATGATCGGCAAGGCCGAGGGCCAACAGCTCCAGGGGCTGTTGGAAGGCGGCACGGTGGTCAAGGCGTCGTTCCCGGTCGAGCCGGCGGAGCAGCTCACCGACACGATCTCGGACTTCAGCAGCCGCGGCCCGGACCGCGCCCGGGGCGGCGTCAAGCCGCAGATCACCGGACCGGGGTCCAACATCCTCTCGGTCTGGGCGGGCAGCGGCACCGGCAGCCTCTCGATCAGCGGCACGTCGATGTCGGGCCCGCTCGTCGCGGGCGTGGCGGCGCTGCTGTGGGAGCGCCGGGCCAAGGAGAACCTCGACCTGGCCGCCGACGACATCTCCGCCCTGCTGCTGAACTACGCCGACATGCGCATCCACGCCGAGGGCAACAACGCCAACCCGCTCGTCGGCGTCAGCCGGCAGGGCGCGGGGCTGGTCAACGCCTATGCGAGCGCCATGGGCGACACGATCGTGCGCACCGAGGGCGGCATCGCGGAGCTCGGGTTCGCCGAGGTGTTCGCGGGCGAGGAACCGTCGGTCACGACGCGCAAGCTCACGATCAAGAACATCGGGACCGCGGCCAAGACTTACAAGCTGTCGTCGTCCTTCGTCGCGCCGGACGAAGACGGCAACCAGGGCGTGAGCCTCGCCTTCGAGCCGAGCCAGGTCAAGGTCGAGCCCGGCCAGTCGGCCAGCGTCGACGCGATGTTGACGGCCGACCCGTCCAAGCTGCGCAGCTGGACGCTGCCCGGTCAGATCCGATCGGACGCCACGGTCAGCGTGGCCAACTTCCAGACCTTCGAGATCGACGGGCAGGTGCACGTCACCGAGGTCGACGCGGCCGGCGCGCCGGTCGCGGGCGGCGACGTCGCGCACGTGCCGTTCTCGTCGCTGCCGCAGCGCGCGTCGTGTGTCGACGCCACCACCAAGGACCCGATCGTGTTCGAGGGAGCGGCGGCCGTCGACCACACGTTCGCCAACCCGTGCTTCCAGCCCGGCGGCGTGGCCAACTACCTGCGGCTCGGGACAGACGCCGTCGAGCCGCACAACCCGGGCGAGCTCAACATCGCGAACGTCGGCGTGCGGTGGTTCGACTTCCCGGACCGCGACCCGAACCATCCCGAGACGGCGCTGCAGGTGGTCGAGTTCGCCGTGCAGACCACGGGCGCGCGCCGGCTGCCGCTCAGCACCGAGTTCCACGTGTACTTCGACACCGACATGGACGGGAAGTTCGACCGCGTGGGCTGGAACCTCCAGGTCAACGGCGGGCGCTACGCGACGGTGCTCGGCGACATGCTGCCCGGGACGCTCAACCCCAACCCCGCCACGGCCTTCGACGCCAACGGCAGCACGTTCGCGATGCCGCAGGCCTACAACATCGGCGAGACCACCACGGTGCTGCGCTTCTGGGCCAACCATCCGGTGTGGGGGATCGGCAAGGACCTCGCGCGCGGCGACGCGGTCTTCAACTTCGCGGTGAGCCTGGCGGACGCCGCCGAGGACCACCCGATCGTCGAGGACGGCGACTTCCTGGGCTACGACGAGGCCCCCGACAACATGAGCGCCGGGCTGCTGCCGGGCATCGACGCGGACGAGGCGTTCACGTTCGACCAGCGCGTGGTGGACTGCGTGAGGGTCACCGACGCCGGCGGGCAGCCGGTTCCCGGCCTGCCCGAGCTCGTGTCGGTGACGCCGCGGACGGGGCGCACCAACCTCAAGCTGGCCGCGTGCACCGGCTTCGAGCCGACGCCCGAGCTGGCCGTGATGATGCACTACCCGTACAACATGCCGGGCGAGGACCTCGCGATCCGGCCGTTCGGCATGGCGCCCGGCGCGATCTACCTGCCGCTCGCGCAGCAGTCGCACGAGCTGGTCCCGGCGACGCCGGTCCCGGCCGAGCCGACGGCCGAGCCGACGCCGACCCCGTAATCCAAGCCGTCGACGTCCGCCGCCGGGCCGTGGGCTTGCCACGGCCCGGCGGCGGCGGCGGCCGGGTGTTTTGAGACCGGGGCCGCCGACGATATAATGGGGTCCATCTCCAGCGCCCGACCCGTCGTCGCCCTCCGCACCGCCCGTCGGTGGTCACGTCGTCAGCGACAGCGCTCCGACCTCAGGCCGCCGACCCGCAGCGTGCACCGCGACCCGGGCTGGGCCCGCCAGGCACACCCGCCAGGTCGTCGCAGCCCCGGTTGCGACGGCGATTTTTTATACCGTCGGCGCGCGTCCCGTGCGCCGCACCCACCGCCGAGGCGCCGTGCGCCGGGCCGGCGGTGACGGACAACCCGGAGGCAATCCTTCCATGAACGGCATCGAGGTCGTTTACCTGACCCACGAGGGTCACGAGAAGCTGCAGGCCGAGCTCAAGCACCTCGTCGAGGTGCGGCGCCGCGAGGTGGCCGAGATGATCCGCGACGCCAAGGCCGACGGCGACCTGCGCGAGAACGCGGCGTACGACGAGGCCAAGGAGCAGCAGGGGTTCGTCGAGGGCCGCATCCAGGAGCTCGAGGACATGCTCCGGCGCGCCAAGGTCATCGAGGAGCCGACGACCAAGGACATCGTGGCCATCGGCTCGCGCGTCAAGGTGGTCGAGGACGGCGAGGCCCCCGAGGAGTTCCGCATCGTGGGCTCGGCGGAAGCCGACCCCATGAAGGGGTTCATCTCGCACAACTCGCCGCTCGGCGCGGCGCTGCTCGGCAAGCGCGCCGGCCAGTCGGCCACCTACACCGCGCCGACCGGCGCCAAGATGACGTTCAAGATCCTCGAGATCGGCTGATCCCCGGCGCCGCGCCGGGCGAGCCGTCCCACCCCCGATCAGGACCCGCCGAGCATGAGCGACGACCGCGCCGACGACCGCCCACCGCCCGCCGTCCTCGATCCCGCCGCCGGCGCACCGCCTGCACCCGTCGACACCGACGGCGCGGTGGGCGGGCTGGCGGCCGTGGTCGCCGCGCGCGAGGGCAAGCTGGAGCGCCTGCGCGCCCAGGGCATCGACCCCTACCCGCCGCGGAGCGAGCGCACGCACACCGCCGCCGAGGCGGTCGCGGCGTTCGAGGCGGGGGAGCGGGCGGGCGAGCCCGCCGGCCCCTCCGGCGTGGTCCTCGCCGGGCGCCTGACCGGCGCGCTGCGGCGCATGGGCGGCTCGATGTTCGTCCACCTCCAGGACGGCTCGGGCCACGTCCAGCTCCACCTCCAGCGCGACCGGCTCGGCGAGGCGGCGTTCGAGCACATCGACGCGCACTTCGACAGCGGCGACTTCGTCAACGCCCACGGCGCGATGTTCCGGACGCGGCGCGGCGAGGTCTCGCTCGCCGTCGAGCGGCTCACGATGCTCGCCAAGAGCCTGCTGCCGCTGCCGGAGAAGTGGCACGGCCTGCACGACCAGGAGACGCGCTTTCGCCAGCGCTACCTCGACCTCGTCAGCAATGCCGACGCGCGCGACCGGTTCGTCAAGCGGACCCGCATCGTGAGCCGCATGCGCCGGTATCTCGACGACCGCGGGTTCCTCGAGGTCGAGACGCCGATCCTCCAGCCGCTGTACGGCGGCGGGGCGGCCGAGCCGTTCACAACCTACTACAAGGCACTCGAACAGACCATGTACCTGCGCATCGCCGACGAGCTGTACCTCAAGCGGCTGCTCGTCGGCGGCTACGAGCGCGTCTACGAGATCAGCAAGGACTTCCGCAACGAGGGCGTGGACCGCACGCATCAGCCCGAGTTCACGATGATGGAGTGCTACTGGGCCTTCGCCGACTACCGTCACATCATGGACCTCGTCGAGGACATGATCGCGACCATCGCGCGCGACGTCATCGGCGGCACGGTCATCGACCTCGGCGGCCGTCCGCTCGACCTGACGCCGCCGTGGCGGCGCGTGACGGTGCGCGAGGCGATCCGCGAGGCCACCGGCATCGACATCGACGACACGTACGGCGACCTGGCGGGGCTGCGTGCCGCCATCCGGGCCCGCGACCTCGAGGCCGACCCGCAGCCCACGTGGGCCAAGACGGTCGACGAGCTGATCGGCGAGTTCGTCGAGCCGCGGGTCTGGGACCCGGTGTTCCTGATGGACTACCCGGTCGAGCTGAGCCCGCTGGCCAAGCGCAAGCGAGACGACCCGCGCTACGTCGAGCGGTTCGAGCCGCTGGTCGCCGGCTTCGAGCTCGGCAACAGCTTCACCGAGCTCAACGACCCGCTCGACCAGCGGGCGCGCTTCGAGGAGATGGCCGCGGCGCGGGCGGCGGGCGACACCGAAGCGCATCCGCTGGACGAGGACTTCCTGACCGCCATGATGCACGGCATGCCGCCCATGGGCGGCCTCGGGATCGGCATCGACCGGCTCGTCATGGTGCTCACCGGCACGCCCAACATCCGCGAGGTGGTGCTGTTCCCGCAGCTCCGGCGCGAGCGGTAGGGCCGGGGGGCCGGGCGGACCGGCGGGCGCCCGGCGGGCGGGCGTGCGGGCCGGGGCGGGAAGGCACCTGCCAGCGACAACGACGCGGGGGCGGGATCCACGGATCCCGCCCCCGCGCTGCTTCCTCCGACAGCGTGCCGGCGCGTCGGCTAGCGCGGCCGCGTCGCCCGGTCGTGGGTCCAGTCGGTGAAGCTCATGATCTTACCGACGCCGACCGGGCTCGTGGTCGGGAACGTCGTGCCGTAGACGTGGTTGACGATCCACGGGCTGAACGTGTCGTCGCCCGTCGCCCACCACCCGCCGCACGTCTGGTCGAGGCTGCGCAGGTACTGCACGGCGCGCCGCTCGGCCTGGTCCTGCCAACCCCATGCGTCGTAGCCCTGACGCGCGAGGATCTCGGCCTGCACGAGCACGCCCTGCAGGGCCTCCCACGGATAGCCCGTGTACGTCGGACAGCCCGTGGTGAACGGCCCGCCCCGGCGCATGTCGTCGGGCAGGACGCCGTCGATGCTGACGCCCTCCTTGACGGCGCCGAGCGGGTTGATGCCGCGCGGGTTGGCGGCGTCCAGGTGCCACGTCAGGTCCGACCCGTAGTTGAACCCCGCGTACGACGCGCGGTCGCCGAGATAGCCCTTGAACACTTGAGCGGTGCGCGCCAGGTCGGTCGTGTCGCCGAGGTACGCCGACGCGGCGGCGCGGCTGGCGCCGCACATCGTCCCCCAGTTGTTCGGCCGCTCCTCGTGGCACTCGACGAGCGAACGGCTGTCGCCGGCGAGCACCTGGGTCCGCACATTCGTGAGCCAGGCGCGGAACGTGGCGTCCTCGGCCGCCGTGAGGCCGACGAGGTCGGCGGCGATGACGTATGCCGCGAGCTCCCGGCCCAGGGCGAGGCTGCGGCACGTCGATCCGTCCTCGGTGCCGATGGCGGCCATCACGTTCTGCCGCACCGCCGTCCGGTAGCTCTCGACACCCGTGCGGACGTGGACCAGCGCCTTGGCCAGGACGAGCACGCTGTTGTTGGAGTCCTGGTCGCACACCGTCGCCGTGCCGGCGGCCTGGTCGGCGCGGGCCTGGACGTTGGACCACGCGGCGCCGGACGTCGGCAGCGCCAGCACCTCGGCGCGCGAGATCCACAGGCCGGCCGACGGCGTGGGCGTGTGGGTCGGCACGGGGGTCTGAGTGGGGGGGGCCGGCGTGAAGGTCGGCGTCGGCGGCAGGGGCGTCGCGGTGTAGGTCGGCGTCGGCGTGGGCGACGGCGGGAGGGGCGTCGCGGTGCGGGTCGGCGTCGCCGTGGGCGCACCGGGGGTGAAGGTCGCCGTCGGCGGCGGGGTCGCCGTCCGGGTGAGGGTCGCGGTCGGCGGCGGGGTCGCCGTTCGGGTGGGGGTGGGCGTCCGGGTTCGCCGGCGGTTGTCGAAGGCCGGGTCGGCGGCGGGGCTTGCGGCGGCCAGGTCGGGCCAGACGAGCACGACGCTGGCGAGCAAGGCCGTGGCGGCGGGGGCGAACCGCAGGACGGTGCGGCGAGGTCGGTGCGGGTGGGAACGCACGGGCATGGATGACGTCTCCTTGTCGGTGGGGGAACGGCGGGAAGACGGTCCGGCGTCGAACGCACGAAATTCCAACCGATGTTAACACTTGTTAACGATACTCGGGTCTGCGCGTTTCGTCTAGTCGTGCACCATGGTGCACGAACCGGAGCGCGGCGTTCCTCGATGGTTCGGGGTGCCGAGCCCGACGAAAGGCGCCGTTCGTGCGCCGGTGGGTGCCGTCGGCCCTCCAGGCGCCGGTCAACCGCGTCCCGAGCCGTCCACGAACGCCCGCACCGCCGCCACGTGCGCGTCGGCCGCCCAGAGCGGGGGGAACAGCCCGCGCTCAAGGGCCAGCGCGTCGGCGTACGGGCGCTCCCATCCCGCCTGCAGCAGCTCCTTGACCGCCCGCACGGCAGCCGGGTCCGCGGCCGTCAGGCGGTCGGCCCACGCCAGCGCCGCGGGCAGCGCCCGACCCCGCGCGGCGACCTCGACGGCCAGTCCGAGCGACCGCAGCTCCGGCGCGCCGTAGGCGCGGGCCGACAGCATCATCTCGACGGCCCGCCCATAGCCGACCAGCCGCTGCAGCCGCTGGCCGCCACCCCAGCCCGGGATCAAGCCCAACCTCAGGTGCACCAGGCCGAAGCGCACGGCCTCGTCGACCACCCGCAGGTCGCACGCCAGCGCGATCTCGCTGCCGCCGCCGAGCGCGAAGCCGTTGACGGCGGCGATCACGGGCACCGGCAGGCGTTCGAGGCGTGCGAGGGCGTCGCCCATCACGCGCGCCAGGCGCTCGCCGTCGGCGTGCGCGAGGTGCGTGTGCAGCGCGCGCTGGTCGCCGCCGCTGCAGAACGCATCCTCGCCCGCGCCCGTCAGGACCACCACGCGCAGCCCGCCCGCCGGATCGGCCGCGCGGGCCTCGAGCGCCTCGACGGCCGCGGCGAAGGCCGCCATCGTCGGCCAGTCCATGGCGTTGTGGACCGCCGGGCGGTCGAACGTGACGACCGCCGTCCCGGGGCGGGGCCAGTCCACCCGCAGCGACGGAGGCGCGACGCCGGCCGGGTCCGTCATCGGTAGCCCATGCGCTTGACGTCCGCCGCGTCGCCGCGCCAGCCCGGCCTCACCGACACGAACAGCTCGAGGAACACGCGCTCGCCGAGCAGCGCCTCGATCTCGCGCCTCGCCCGCGTGCCGATGGCCTTCAGCATCGCGCCGTGCCGCCCGATGACGATGGCCTTGTGGCCCTCGCGCTCGACGAAGACCTTGGCCGCGATGCGCAGGAACCCGTCCTCGCGCCGCGACCACTCCTCGAGGCTGACCTCGATCCCGTGCGGGACCTCCTGGCCGAGGTGGAGCAGCGCCGCCTCGCGGACGAGGTCGGTGACGAGCATCCGGTCGGTCTGGTCGGTGAGCTGGTCCTCGGGATAGAACGGCGGGCCCTCCGGCAGCCAGCGCACGATGGCGGACCACAGGGCGTCGAGGTTGTGCCCCCGCGTGGCGATCGTCAGCACCCAGTCGGCCGACTCGACCAGGCCGCGGTAGGCGTCGCAGCGCGACTGGATGTCCTCGGGCTTGAGCCGGTCGCTCTTGTTGAGCGCGATGACGGTCGGCCGGGCGGCCTGGCGGATCCAGCGCGCCACGTCGGCGTCGAGGTCGCGGGGCGCATGGGCGGCGTCGACCACCCAGACCACCACGTCGGCGTCGGGGATGGCGGCGCGGGCGATGCCGACCATGTAGCGTCCGAGCTCGTGGCGCGGGCGGTGCACGCCCGGCGTGTCGACGAAGACGGCCTGTGCCGCGTCCGTCGTGCGGATGCCGAGGATGCGCCGGCGCGTCGTCTGCGGGCGGGGCGACACGATGGCCACCTTCTCGCCGACGAGGGCGTTGAGCAGCGTGCTCTTGCCGACGTTGGGACGGCCGACCAGCGCGACGAACCCCGATCGGTACGGCGCGCCGGCCTCGAGCGCCGCGCCCGTGCCGAAGATGCGCGCGAGGATGTCGTCGCCGGAGGCGCCAGGGCCGGCCGCCGGTGTGCCCGGCGCCGCGTCCGGCGCCTCGGGCGTCGCCGGGGGCTCGGCCGCCGCCGGCGCAGCGGCACGCACGCCGCGACGAGGTGTCGGTTTCCGAGACATGTCCGATGCTGCTCCTCACCGGCCGTCGCATGGGCCGCGTGCCATGGAGGCACGGGGGCCCCGTGCACCCGGGCGTAACGACGGCATCCGTCGCCGCGTTCCATGCGTACGGCCGGTCGCAAGTGTACGGTTGGGCGAGGGGGTGGTCAATGCGCGCTGCAAGGCGGCACGGCCCCGTCGCACAGGCCGGCCGGTGCGTTGGGCGGTTTGTCGGGCGTCTTGGGCCGCCGGCCATCGGCGGGTTTGCGAGGAGAGAGGGGCATGCGAGGCGTGCGGGGGAAGCGTGTGCCAGCCAGCAGGCGTGGGTCCGGGCCGGCGATCGGCGTGGCGATCCTGCTCGTCGCCGCGGTCGGCGCCGCCGCGGTCGTCCGTCCGGCGCGGCAGCCGGCGCACGCGGCGCCGGGCGCAAC
>QEVT01000122.1 GCA_003576755.1 bacterium
CGGGCCGGGCACCCGCCCGCGGATCGCCTGGGCCGCCGGGCGGCTCGCCCCGCTCCCGGCACCCTCGCCCGAGCACCACCTGCTCAACCGCGCGGCGTTCGGCGCCACGGCGGTCGAGGCGGCCCGCGTGCGCGCGATGGGCGCCGACGCGTGGGTCGAGGAGCAGCTCGCGCCCGCGTCCATCGACGACGCGCCCGTCGACGCGGCGCTGGCCCGGTTTCCGTCGATCGCATGGTCGGTCGCCGAGATCAAGGCCAACCAGGGCAAGCGTCCCATCCGCAACGAGCTGATCGCCGCCACGCTCTACCGTGCGGTCAACAGCCGCCGGCAGCTCCTCGAGGTGATGGTCGACCACTGGTCGAACGTGTTCAACGTGTTCCATCCCGAGGAGTTCATCTCGAGCGCCAAGACCATCGAGGACCGCGAGGTCATCCGCAGGCACGCGCTCGGGACCTTCCGCGACCTGGTGCACGCCAGCGCCCAGAGCCCGGCGATGATGCGGTATCTCGACGTCGTGCGCAACACCCGCACGGGGCCCAACGAGAACTACGCCCGCGAGGTCATGGAGCTCCACACCCTCGGCGTCGACGGCGGCTACACCGAGGCCGACATCAAGGACGTGGCGCGCTGCTTCACCGGCTGGGCCTACAACGGCACGTCGTGGGCGTTCGAGTTCCGCGCGGCCGACCACGACACCGGGACCAAGACCGTGCTCGGCCGCCGGATCCGGTCGACCGGCGTCGACGAGGGCCACGAGGTCCTCGACCTCTTGGTCGACCACCCGAGCTGCGCCATGCACGTCGCGCGCCGCCTCGTCCGCCGCCTCGTCGCCGACGACCCGCCCGAGGGGCTCGTGGCGGCGACCGCGGCCGCCTTCGGCCGGGACGGCGACATCCCCGCCATGCTGCGCGTCATCCTGCGCTCCGATGCGTTCAAGGCCGGCCATGCCGGCGCCGGCGGCTGGGCGCCGGCCAAGATCCGCCGCCCGCTGGAGTACTGGGTGGCCGTTCTGCGCGCCGTCGGCGCCGACACGGCGTTCATGTTCGACGTCCCCAAGGACGTGTACGAAGGCGACGACACGCCCGGCGCGGCCGACTACACCGGGCGCGCCGAGGCCTACCTGCAGCAGATGGACCAGATCCCGTTCCGCTGGCTCTCGCCCAACGGCTACCCCGACGTCGGGCCGCGTTGGGGCGGCATGCACGTCGTCATCGCCCGCTGGAACTACGCCCATGCGCTGGCCAGCGGCGCGCTGGAGGGCATCCGCATCGACTGGGTCGAGCGCACGCGCGCCGCCGGCGTGGCCTTCACGGCCGCCGCGGTGGTCGACCACTGGGCGGCGCGGCTGGTCGGGCGCGATCTCCTGCCGGCCGACCGCCAGATCCTCGTCGACTTCGTCGGCC
Source organism: bacterium (assembly GCA_003576755.1). Classification (GTDB taxonomy): domain Bacteria; phylum Chloroflexota; class Anaerolineae; order Epilineales; family Epilineaceae; genus UCB3. The sequence continues at coordinate 1,404 of QEVT01000122.1, forward strand.
GCGGGAACGCCTCGACGCTGACCGCCGCCGAGCTCGGCCGGCGGCTGCCGGCGGCCATCGCCCTGCTGTTCGACAGCCCCTACTTCCAGCGACGCTAGGAGGATGCGACCATCATGACCCTGACGCGCCGGCAAGCCCTCGCCCGCCTCGGCCACGCGGCCGCCGGCGGCCTGCTCCCGAGCTGGATGCCGCGGATGGCCTTCCGCAAGGCGGGCACGCCGCCGCGCGGCGACGTGCTGATCTGCATCTTCCAACGCGGCGCCATGGACGGCCTCTCGGCCGTGGTGCCGTACGCCGAGCCGCGGTACTTCGAGACGCGGCCGACCATCGCGTTCAAGGCGCCCAAGGCGGGCGACGCCAAGACGGCGATCAAGCTCGACGACCGCTTCGGCCTCAACCCCGCGATGACCGGTCTCAAGCGCATCTGGGACGACGGCCGGCTGGCGGCGGTGCACGCCGTCGGGTCGCCCGACACGTCGCGCAGCCACTTCGACGCCATGGACTACATGGAGCGCGGCACGCCCGGCCGCAAGAGCCTCGACACCGGCTGGCTGGGGCGCCACATCGCCGCCACCGCGCGCGCCTCCGACTCCCCGTTCCGCGCCATCGGGATGGGGTCGATGCTGCAGGCCAGCCTGCGCGGGCCGATCCCGGCGGCGTCGCTGCAGTCGATCGCGGACTTCCACCTGAAGGGCAGCGCCGACGACCTGGCCGCGTTTCGGCAGTCGCTCCAGGCCTTGTACACCGGAGGCGACTGGTTCGACGACACGGCCCAGGCCACGTTCGAGGCCCTGGACCTCCTCGAGCGCACGAACCCGCGGCAGTATCAGCCCGAGAACGGCGCCGTCTACCCGCAGACCAACTTCGGGCTCGGCATGATGCAGATCGCGCAGCTGATCAAGGCCGACGTCGGCCTCGAGGTGGCGTGCGTCGACATGGGCGGCTGGGACACCCACGCCAACCAGGTGTGGGTCAACTACGGCGACCCCACGCGCGGCATGATGTTCAACCTGCTGGGCAAGCTCAGCGAGGCGATCACCGCCCTGTACCTCGACCTCGGCCGCCGCTGGGAGGACCCCGGCATCACGCTGGTCACCATGAGCGAGTTCGGCCGGCGGGTGGCGCAAAACGCGGCCCACGGGACGGACCACGGCCACGGGAGCTGCATGTTCATCGTCGGCGGCGCGGTCGTCCAGGGGGTGCATGGGGACTGGCCGGGGCTGGCGCCCGACCAGCTGGCCGCCGGCGAGGACCTCGCCGTGACGACCGACTACCGCGACATCCTGGGGGAGATCCTCCTGCGGCGGCTCGGCAACCCGCATCTCGACCAGGTGTTCCCGGACCACGCCCCGCGCTTCCGCGGGGTCGTCGACCCGCTGCCCGGCGCGCCGATGCCGATGCGGCGTCAGGCCTGGCTGCCGTTCGCGGGACGGGGGTGACGCGGGCGGGAACTCCCCCTTGGCCGCTGTGCTCTAAAATGATGGGCGGCCGCCGCTTCGCGCGAGCGATCGGGCGGCGGACGGCCGCCGTCACCGAATCACCAAGGGAGCGAGAACGCACATGAAGGTCATGCAGATGGCAGGACGTGGCGGCGCGGCGGCCGTCGTGCTTTTCAGCCTGGCGCTGGCGGCGTGCGCGCCGGCGACGGAGCCCGACGCGGGCACCGGGGCGGCCGAGCCGACCGCCGCCGAGGAGGCGATGCCGACCGAAGCCGCCGATGCAACCCAGCCGCCCGATGCCGCGGAAGGCGCGGCGGGCGATGCCGAGGCCGCCGCCACGCCGGCGGACGCCGATGCCACGGGTGCGGTGTCCGACACCGTGCGGCCGGGGATGGGCATGGGCATGGGCGGGCAGATGGGCGACATGCATCAGCGGATGCAGGCGCTGATGCATGGCGCCATGCTCGACGAGGCCGTGGCCCAGGATCTCCTCGACGCCGACGACGTCGCGCTGTTCAACAAGGTCCATGCCGCCATCGACCCGTACCGCCCGGTGGGCTCGGGGATGGGGATGAACATGACCGACGAGACGCGCAAGGCGATGCAGCGCGGCTTCGTGGCGCAGGCCGTCGCCGACGGCAAGATCACGCAAGCCGAGGCCGACCGCTTCACCGAGATCCACGACCTGTTGATCGACAAGGGGATCATGGGGCGGTTCGAGTCGCTCGAGGCTTCGCCCGCGACGGCGGCGCCCGACGACGCGTATCCCGCCGCGCCGGTCGCGACGCCCGGCGGTTGACCGCGGCGATCGGACGGCACGGCGCGCGCACGCGTGCCGCGTGATTCCGAGCGGGGGCGGGCGCCAGCGCCCGCCCCCGCCGACGGCGCCTGGCCGTGGTGCGGCCAGTCCCCGCAGCGCCCCTGCCGGCCATCTGCTATAGTACCGCGCATGATCACCTGCCACCGTGCTCCGCTGCTCGCCGCCGCCGTCCTCGCCGCCGTCGCCGCGGGCGGTGCCGCCCACGCCCAGCCGGCGCCCGGGGTCGCGCCGGCCACCGACGCCCAGCCGACGGCGGCCGCCGTCGCCGTCGCCCAAGACGCGGCCGAGTATCGCTTCGCGGAATCGATGACGTTCCGCCTGGCGGCGTCGGCGGACGTGCCGATCGAGGACGTGGTCCTGCGTTATGTCATTGGCGCGGACGGGATCCGCAACCGGCGCATCCCGTCGTTCACGCCGGGTCCCCGGGTCGAGGCGGTCCACGACGAGACCCTCGTGCGCGGGCAGATCCCCCCGGCGTCCGAGATCCGCTGGTGGTGGACGGTGACCACCGCCGACGGCCGGGTCGCCGAGACCGAGCCGCGTTCGTTCGTGTACCTCGATCAGGCCTTCGACTGGCAGTCGCTCGACGCGCCGGACGTCCGGGTGTGGTGGTACGACGCCGACCGGTCGTTCGCCGAGGAGATCCAGGCCCGCACGCGCGAGGCGCTGGACAAGCTCGGCGACCTCATCGGATCGCTGCCCGACCGGCGCATCGAGATCGTGGCCTACCAGAGCCAGGAGGACCTCCGGCCGGCGCTGGTGGACCGCGGCGGGACGTACGAGACCCGCCTGGCGACCCTCGGCGCGCGGGTGGCCACCGACATCCTCGTGCTCGACGCCGGCACCCGCGGCCAGGACCTCTACGAGGTGCTGACGCACGAGCTCAGCCACGTGGTGCTCAACCTGCACTTCGACGAGGAATACATCGACGCGCCGCTGTGGCTCGACGAGGGCCTGGCGATGTACGTCGAGGGCCCGCTGGCACCCGACGAGCAGGCCGAGCTCGACCAGGCGATCGAGAGCGACACCCTGATGTCGGTGCGCTCGCTGACGTCGTTCCCCGGCGACGCGAGCCTCGTGCCGCTGGCCTATGCCGAGAGCCGCGACATCGTCGCGTTCCTCATCGCGTCCGGCGGCGAGTCGAAGTTCCGCCGCTTCCTCGACGCCATCGGCGACGGCGCATCGGGGCCCGAGCAGGCGCTCGAGGACGTCTACGGCTACGACCAGCTCACGCTGTACCAGGCCTACCGTGCCCACCACGGGCTGTCGGAGGCCGCCACCCCGTCGCCGGACGAGATCGCGGCCTGGCAGGCCGAGCGGATGCAGCGCACCGAGGGCGATGGCGCCGAGGCGCCTCCGCCGCTCGGGTGGCCGTGCGGCAGCGCCGGGCTGGCGGTGGTGGGCGTCGCGCTCGCGGCGGCGTCGCGGCGGCGCGCGGCGCCGGTGCGCTGATCAAGGGCGGTCGACGGTCGCGGCTCAGCCGCGCCGGCGCGCCAGCGTCCAGTACGCTGCCGGGAAGCCCGGCCCGCGCGGGTCGATCGGGTCGAGCCGCACGATGTCGAAGTCGCCGCGCAAGAGCCAGCGGATGCCGTGCTCGGTGAAGCGCCAGTAGTCGTGCGGGGCGCCGTGGATCGCCTCGCGGAACGGCAGGCACAGCAGCAGCGTGCCGCCCGGCCGCAGCACGCGGGCGATCTCGGCCACGGCCGCGCCGACGTCGTCGACGTGCTCGAGGACGCAGCTGGCGTAGACGCAGTCGTACGCGCCGTCGGGCACCTGCGGCATCGACCGCACGTCGAGCACGAGGTCGCACCCGGCCGCGGGATCGATCTCCGACGTCGTGTAGGTCGCGGCGCGCGCGAAGTAGTCGCGGTAGAACCCGCCTTCCTTGTCGCGATCGTGCCCGCTGCCGATCGAGAGCACGCGGCCCTCGACGTCGGCGGCGTGGCGGCGCAGCCAGGCGTTCCCGGCACGGCGTGCGGGCGTGGGGGGGTAGAGGAATCGGTAGCACGCCCGCACGGCCCAAGGTGGGGCAAGCGGCCTCAGGCGCGCGAAGGCGCGGGTGCGCACGCTGTCGGTCATGGTGTCGACGGCATTCTAGCAGAAGGCGCCCTGGCGGCGCGACGCCTGCACGGCCAGCACCGCCCCGAGCGCCCGCAGCCCCCAAACCCGCATCCGCCCGCGCCCGGGCGACCAGTAGAGCCGCATGTACCGCGCCGCGATGGCCGCCTGCCATGCGATGGCCATCGCGGCCGCGCCGGAGGCCGAAGCCGGCGGCCCCGTGGCGCCCGGGTCGCCGCGCACGAGCTCGACGAGGTAGTCGCTCGCAAGCCCGGTGTCGGAAAGGAACTCCAGACCACCTGGGCCGCCCCGGAGCGCCATCCGGGCACCCGTGGCCACGACGCTCCAGTTGCCGTAGCGGTCGCTGACGTGGAACGGGTCCCAGAACACCTCGAACCCGCCGAGATCGCCCAGCGCCTCGCGCGTCGCCGCCACGAACGAGCCGCGCACGGTCGAGTGCCGGTACGCCGGGCCGGGGGGACGGACCCTGGCGTGGGCGTAGCAGTGCGCGTGGGTGGCGGGCCAGTCGTCCTTCGCCGCGTTCGGGCCATTGCCGACGAAGCGCGCGCCGCGTTCGAGCCGTGCGACGGTGGCGGGCACGAGGGCGGTGTCGCGGACGACCACGTCGTCGTGCATGAAGATCACGTGCCGGTGGGCGCGCCACAGGCCGGTCTCGAAGAATTGCTGGTAGCACCCCCAGTCGTACCCGATGTTGGGTCGCGCGAGCACGCGGTCCTCGCCGACGGCCTCGACGACGCCGTGCGGCACGTCGCGCAGCGGGCGGTGCGACAGGACGTAGACGGTGGCGCCGAACGCCCGCCGCATGTCGCGAACCGCTTCGAACACGTCGGGGTGGAAGTGCCACCCCGCGATGCAGACGCACGGACCGTCCGACATCGGGGTCGGGCTAGTCGGCCGCGGGGTCTGGCGCCGGCGCGAGCTGGCGTGGGAGGATGACGGCCAAGCCGTGGGGCGTTCCGAACACCCGCAGGCGGTGCGACGCCGTCTCGAGGTCGTCGAGGCGTGCCGACAGCGGGTCCGGCACCCCGAAGATGTCGGCCAGGACGTGGCGCTCCCACACGCCGCTCCGGCTCGTGACCTCGGGCTCGTCGCGCGGCAGCGTCATGCGCGGGTTGCACAGGCCGGCGGCGCAGTCGTGGATCGCCAGGGCCCAGCGGCCGTCGGCGAGCACGGCACGGACGACGTCCTGCAGGAGGGCGTACGGATGGGCGTCGAGGTAGATCAGGCCCGCCGGGTAGGCGTGAAGCACGGTCGCCGCCACGTCGTCGGTCACGTCGCGCAGCACGAGCTCGGCCTCGGATGGCTCGAAGAAGCGCACCTGGTCCACGACGTCGAAGCACACCACGCGCGACGCGAGCCCGAGGTGGCGCCGCATGTCGATGATCCGCCGCGTCGAGCGGCCGTACTGCGTGCCGATCTCGACCACCGTCGGCGGGCGGTAGCGGCGCATGAGCGCGAAGAGGATGAATGCCTCCTCGAAGCACAGCGTCTTGCGCTCGCCCATCCGTGCCGCGTACCCCTGCGCGCGCGACAGCGCGGCGTACTCGTCCCACCACGCAGCGATGGTGGCCGCGGGCAGGCCCAGGTAGCGGCCGAGGTCGGACCGCAACCGACCGTCGTCGATCACCTGCGGGAGGTACGGCTCGTAGCGGCCGAGGCGCATGGCGACCGCCCGCCGCGCGCGGGTCCAGAGGTCGACGACGCGGCCCGCGGTGCTTGGGGTGTACATGAGCGTCGAGCATATCATACGGCCACGGCGCGGCGCAAGCGCCGGCTTCCGTCGCGATCCGCCTGGGAGGCGGGACCCCTGCCGAGCCCGCCGATGCCGCGACGCCGCCAACGCCGCGCCAAGGCAGGCGGCGCGGGCTAGCCTGGCTTGCGGTAGAGCCGCGTCGGCACCCGCTCGCCGTAGCCGAGCTCGCGCAGGCGCGCACGCAGCGCCGAGAGGTCCGGGCTGACGTGCATGTATTCCGCCTTCTGGTCTGCGATGTTGGTCACGAGCAGCCCGCCCGGGCGAAGCGCGCCGTGCATGGCGTCGAGGTAGGCGAGCGGTTGGTGCAGGTGCTCGAAGACCTCCGTGGCGATGCACACGTCGCACCCGCCGAGCGGTGGGATCGGCGCGTCGGGAGTACAGTCGGCGAAGGTCGTCGGAATGCCGAGCCGGTCGCCGAGCCACAGCAGGAAGGCCTTGCGCTCGGTCGGGATGTCGACGAGGTCGAGGGCCACCGTTCGGCCTTCCGCCTGGAGCTTCAGCGCCAGGCCGCGGGAGCGCTGCGCCAGGCCGCAGCCGAAGTCCAGCACGCGCGGATCGGGGCATTGCCGCAGGTGCGCCACCACGGGGTCGTCGTCGTCCCACACGGGCTCGGCATACGACAGCATCCGCAGGAAGTGCATCGGCCCGTGGAAGCGATAGGCAGCATACACCTCGCCCGGGCTGTCGTCGTAGAACACCCGGAAGAGGGTGTGCGAGAGCACGCAAAAGCCGCGGAACTCCCCACCCCCGTGCCCCCCGCGCAGCGCCTGCCATGAATCGGCGTAGCGGCGGCGGCTCTCCGCAACCGGGATGCCCAGCCGCTCGGCATTCCACTCGCAGAACAGCGCCTGGGTCTGGTTCAGCCGGGCCGGCGGTGCCCCGCTCGGCCAGAACACGACGTTGGCGTGCGCGACCGTCGGGCGGCCCAGCAGGCGCTTGACGAGGCGCTTCGCGGGATCGAGGTGCATGGCGCCACGCATGATAACGGCGATCCGGGACGCGGTCGAGTCGGCGCAAGGACCTTGCCCGGCGCGCGGCGGCGGTGCTACCCTGACCGGCATGCCTGCGCACGAGCCCCTCGCGGCGACCGACGGCACCACCCGTCGGAGCCTCGTCCGACCGACCGCGGTCGCGACGGCGTTCACCGCGGTGGCGATGGCGGCGAGCGTGGCCAACCAGGCCCTCGCGGCGGCGCTCTTCGGCGCGGGCGCCGACTTCGACTTCTACCGGGCCTCGAGCAGCCTCCCGAACCTGTTCATGCTCGTGCTCGTCTCGGCCATACCGGTGGTGCTCGTGCCGGCGTTCATCGCGCTGGAAGCGCATCGCTCGGCCGATGAGGCCTGGGCGCTGGCGTCGCGCTTCCTCGTGGGCGTCGTGGTGGCGACCGGCGCCGTGGCGATCGCGCTGGGCGTGGCGGCACCGTGGCTCATCGGCGCCGGCATCCTGACGGACGGACCGGCGTTCGCGCCACCCGGACGCGGGTTTGCGTTGACCACCTGGATGCTGCGCATCCAGCTCGCCAACATCGTCCTGGCCGGCATGGCGGGCGTCTTGAACGGCCTGCACCTGGCACGGGGCGCGTTCACCCGCCCGGCGGCCGCGCCCGTCATCCAGACCGGGGCGATGCTCGCGACCATCCTCGCGCTGCACCGCCCGCTGGGCGTCGTGTCGCTGGCCGTGGGATCGGTGCTCGGGCCGCTCGCCCAGGTGGTCTTCCTGTTGCCGGTCCTGCGCGGGGGGTTCCGGCTGCGGCTCGACCTCGGTCACCCCGACGTCCGGCGGCTGGCGCTGGGCCTTGCGCCGCTGGTCGGCGCCGCGCTGATCTCCAAGAGCGCCGACGTCGTCGAGACGCGCGTGGCCTCGGGGCTGCCGACCGGCAGCCTCGCGACGATCGGGTTCGCCGGCGTCATCGCCGACCGGGTCTCCAACCTCGTGTCGCAGGGGGTGGCGTTGACCACCTTCCCCGACTTGACGCGTCACGCGGCCAGCGGCGACACCCGTGCGTTTCGCGAGCGCCTGTCGCAGGCCATCCGGTTCACGCTGCTCGTCGCGATCCCGACGATCGTCGGGCTGGCGGTGCTCCGGGACCGGCTCATCGCGCTCCTGCTCCAGCGCGGCCGCTTCACCGCGGACGACACCCAGATGGTGGGGTTGACGCTGCTGGGGTTCGTCGGCGTGCTCGCCGCGACCGCCGCGGGCCGGGCCGTGACGAACGGCTTGTACGCGCACGAGCGATCGCGCATCACCGCCGTGGTCGGCGTGGCAGGCACGGCGCTCTACGCCGTGCTGGCGTGGCGGCTGCCACGCGGGTTCGAGCCGCCGGTCGTGGGCCTGGCGGTCGCGTGGTCGATCACCAACCTCTTCAACCTCGCCGTGCTCACGGGGCTGCTGCGGCGGCAGGTCGGCCCGCTGGACGGGGCGCGGATCGCCCGATCGGCGCTGCGCATGGCCGCGGCCGCCGGGATGATGGGCGCGGCCGCGGCCGGGGTCGACGGCGTGGTGGCGCCGTCGATCCTCGCGCTGCCCGAGCCGGCGCGGTCCGCCGCGCTGGCCGTCGAGCTGGCGGCGCTCGGGGCGGGCGGCTTCGCGCTCTACCTGGCGCTCCTCGGCCGCCTCGGCGGCACGGAAGGGCGCGGGCTCGCCGCCGCGCTCAGGGGGCTGGGGCGGCGCGCCCGCGGGTGAGCCGGCCCCGGCGGCGGCGTTGGCACCGGCCGATGGCCGCCAGCCCGCATCGCCATGCGGGCTGGGAGCCCGGGCTGCCGGTCATCCCGCGACGCCGCGGGCCTACGGCTTGACCTCCACGGCCACCACCGCCCAGTCGACAGCGCCGGAGAACGAGCCGTTGACGGCGGTCGAGCCCGCCGTCGGCACGACCTT
>QEVT01000123.1 GCA_003576755.1 bacterium
GCTGGCGGCGGCGGCCCACGCCGACCCTGCGGTGCGGCGCCAGGCCGCCCTGACCGCCCGACGCCGCGACGACGACGACGACGCCGCCGATCCCGAAGCCGCCGCGGCTGCCGTCCTCGTGGCCGCCGCCGACCGCACCGCGGTCGACGTCTACGCCAGCGGCGGCGCGTCGGCCGGCGCCCGCCTCGCGCTCGTGGTGTGGCCCGATCCCGCCCGGCCGGGCGCGTTCGACGTGCTGACGCTGCACATCGCCGGCGGCCACGGCATCCAGCAGTACGCCCTGGTCGAGGGCGTGAGCGCCGGCGAGATGGCCGACCTGATGCGCCGGCTCGCCGACGGCGGCATGCGCGTGCGCCGGCTGGCCGCGCCGAGCGCCGTCCGGCTCCTCGTGCGCGCCACCGCCGACACGCTCGCGCACGGCGAGGCGACGGGGATCGGGTTTGCCGTGTGGCCGCAGGCCTGGCTGGCCGACTGACATGGTCGGGGGGCGAGGTGCGGCGGGCCGTGTACGCGGGCGGGGCCGTGTGCGGGGCAGGGCCGTGTGCGCGGGCGGGGCCGTGTGCGGGGCAGGGCCGTGTACGGGGCAGGGCCGTGTGCGCGGGTGGGGCCCTGTACGGGCGGGTTTGAAACCCGCCCCTACCCGGTTGGCATGGCATGATGCGCCGCGGTCCCGGCCGCCGCCGATGCCGCCCCCGGCCCCCTTTTGACCGTATTCAGACCGCCAGCCTCCTTTACTGCCCTTGACGGCTGTGTTATACTCGCCCTTCGGCTGCGACATTCATGCGACCTGATCCCGGCTTGCCTAGTGTGTGGACAGATGCGCTTCGCGTGTCGCAGTTTGCCTGGACCGTCGCCATCCTGGTGTTGGTGCCCGCCGGCATCGGCTTGTGGCTGGACCGCGTGCTCGACACCCAGCCGTGGGCCCTGCTCATCGGCGCGCTCGTCGGCACCATCCTGGCGAGCATCGGCGTCACGCGGCTCGTCCTGCGCCGCTACGAGGAGATCGCGCCGAGCTCGCCCGGGGGCGACGACCGGGCCCGGGACCGCTTTGCTGAGGAGGACGAACGCGCGTGAATCGGCTTAAGAACCCGAAGACCCTTCTGACCATCGCCATCGTCTTGGCCATCATCGTCGCCGGCAAGCTCTACCTCCCGGTCGCGCTCCCGCACATCCAGGTGCCGCCGGAGACGCTGTTCATGATCGGCGGCTTCGCCTTCCCCAACACGCTCCTGGCGCTGCTCTTCGCCGACGCCATCCTCATCGGCCTCGCCTTCGTCGCCACCCGCAACATGCAGCTCGTGCCCACGGGCTGGCAGAACTTCTTCGAGGCGGTGGTCGAGTTCTGGCACGAGCAGTCGCTCGCCAACATCGGCCCGCAGCTCACCAAGCGCTGGCTGCCGCTGGTGCTGACCGTGTTCCTCATGATCTGGTTCGCGAGCTACGCGCACTTCCTGCCGGGCTTCGACTCCATCGGGTGGCTGTGCCACCCCGGTGAGTGCCCCGGCGAGGAGGTGCACGTGACCGAGACGGTGCACGTGGCCGAGGCCGAGGGCGCCGCGCCCGCCGAGGCCGAGGGCGGCACCCACCACACCCTCTACGCGCTCAAGGACGCCAGGCCGTTCGGCATCGGCCTCATCGACACCCGGGTGCCCGAGGAGGAGGTCCACGCGGCCGAGGAGGCCGGCACCGGCTACGCCTTCGTCCCGTTCTTGCGCGTGGCCACCAGCGACCTCAACGTCACGCTCGCCCTGGCGCTCATCGCGTTCATCGTGGTCGAGTTCGCCGGCTTCCGGCAGCTCGGGGCCGGCTACCTGTCCAAGTTCTTCAACTTCAAGGAAGGCCCGATCATGCTGATGGTCGGCCTCCTCGAGCTCATCTCCGAGGTCATGCGCATCCTGACGTTCAGCTTCCGGTTGTTCGGCAACATCTTCGCCGGCCAGACGCTGCTGTTCGTCTTCCCGTTCCTGCTGCCGCTGCTGGTCGTGCTGCCGATCTACGGCCTCGAGCTGTTCGTCGGCCTGATCCAGAGCTACGTGTTCGCCATCCTGATCCTGGCGTTCATGCAGCAGGCCATCACCGCGCACCACGGCCCCGACCACGGTGAGTCGCACCACTAGTCGGGGAGCCGCGGGCGCGCCGGTGCCGGATCGCGCGTGCGCCCGCACGAATCCGTCCACACCGTCATCCGTCGCACAGGAGGAGTAGGAACCCATGGAACTCGAAGCCGCCAAGATCATTGGCAAGCTGATCGGCGCGGGCATCGCCGTCGGCGCCGGCGCCATCGGGCCGGGCATCGGCATCGGCCTGGTGGTGAACGGGGCGCTGCACGCGCTCGGCCGCAACCCCGAGGCCGGCGGTGAGCTGCGGGCCACGATGCTCCTCGGCATCGTGTTCGCCGAGTCGCTGGCGATCTTGGCGTTGGTCGTCTCCCTCGTGCTGTTGTTCGTGATCTAACGGGCGCTTCCGCCGTCCGTCATCCGAGAAAGGAGCGAACGTTGGATCAGCTAGGGATCAACACCAACCTGCTGGTGGTGCAGATCGTCCACTTTGTGCTGCTCCTGTTCCTGTTGAACCGGCTGCTGTACCGGCCGATCCTGAACATCTTCGAGCAGCGCAGCGAGCGCATCCGCGTGGGCCTCGCCGAGGCCGACCGCGTGCGCGAGCAGGCGGCGACGGAGCAGGCACGCCTCGAGGCGCAGATCGCCGAGGAGCGCCGCACGAGCCAGGAGCGCCTGCGCGACGCGGTGGCCAAGAGCGAGGAAGCCGCCAAGCGGCGCCTCGAGGAGGCCAACGCCGAGGCCGAACGCATCCTGAGCCAGGCGCGCGCCGAGGCGGACCAGACGCGCCAGCAGGCCCTCGTCGGACTGCAGGGCCAGGTGGCCGATCTGGCGCTGACCGCGGCGGGCAAGGTGCTCGGCGAGGGCATCGACGAGGCGCGGCACCGCGCGCTGGTCGACCGCTTCCTCAAGGAGCAGCTGGGAGGCCTGGCGTGAGCAGCCCGCTCCTGGACGATCTGAGGTCGTCCGCCCGCGACCTGGTGTCGCAGATGGGTGAGCTCGCGGGCGTCAGGGGACTCAAGGACGCGCTCGACGACATCGAGAAGGCCGGCCGCAAGCACCGCGTGGACGCCACCGTGACCAGCGCCGTCCCGCTCACCGACGCCCAGCGGGCCGAGGTCGAGCGGCGCCTGCGGGCGGCGCACGGCGACGACCTGCCGATCGCGTACGAGGTCGACCCGGGCATCCTGGGCGGCCTCATCGTGCGGGTGGGCGACCGTTACATCGACGGCAGCGTGGCCACGCGTCTGGGGCAGTTGCGCCAGACGCTGATCGGCGGGGCGGCAGGCTAGACAACGGGGGAACCATGACTGTGCGAGTGGAAGACATCGCCGCCCTGCTCAAGGAGCAGATCGGCAGGTTCGAGGCCGCCGTCGAGGCGGTGGACATCGGCCGGGTGGTCGAGGTCGGTGACGGCATCGCCCGCATCGAGGGCCTGAAGGGCGCCGTGGCCAGCGAGCTGCTCGAGTTCCCGCAGGAAGGCGGGAGCTCGGTGTACGGCATCGCCCTCAACCTCGAGGAGGGCTCGGTCGGCGCCATCGTGCTCGGCGACTTCACGGCCATCGAGGAAGGCGACATCGTCAAGTCCACCGGCCAGGTCATCTCGGTGCCGGTCGGCGACGGGCTCGTCGGCCGCGTGGTCAACGCGCTGGGGCAGCCGATCGACGGCAAGGGGCCGATCAGCTACACCAAGACGCGGCCGGTCGAGCGCATCGCGCCGGGCGTGACCGAGCGCCAGAACGTCAACGAGCCGGTGATGACCGGCATCAAGGCCATCGACGCGATGATCCCGATCGGCCGCGGCCAGCGCGAGCTGGTCATCGGCGATCGCCAGACGGGCAAGACGGCCATCGCGGTCGACGCCATCATCAACCAGAAGCACTCCGACATCGTCTGCATTTACGTCGCCATCGGCCAGAAGCGCGCCCAGGTGGCGGGCATCGTGGCCACGCTCGAGGCGCACGGGGCCATGGACCACACCATCGTGGTGGTGGCCAGCGCCTCGGAGTCGGCGGCGCTGCAGTACATCGCCCCGTACGCCGGCACGGCGATGGGCGAGGAGTTCATGGAGGCGGGCCGGCACGCGCTGATCGTCTACGACGACCTCAGCAAGCACGCCCAGGCCTACCGCCAGGTCAGCCTCCTCCTGCGCCGCCCGCCGGGCCGCGAGGCCTACCCGGGCGACGTGTTCTACCTGCACTCGCGCCTGCTCGAGCGCAGCGCCAAGCTGTCGGCCGAGCGCGGCGGCGGGTCGCTGACGAGCCTGCCGTTCATCGAGACGCAGCTCTCGGACGTGTCGGCGTACATCCCGACCAACGTGATCTCGATCACCGACGGCCAGATCTACCTCGAGCCCGAGCTGTTCTACGCCGGCATCCGCCCGGCGGTCAACGCCGGCCTGTCGGTCAGCCGCGTGGGCGGCGACGCGCAGTTCAAGGCGATGAAGCAGGTCGCCGGCAAGCTGCGCCTCGACATGTCGTCGTTCCGCGACCTGGCGGCCTTCGCGCAGTTCGGCAGCGACCTCGACGCGGCGACGCGGCGGCAGCTCGATCGCGGCCTGCGGCTGCAGGAGGTGCTCAAGCAGGGCCAGTACGCGCCCGAGCCGTTCGCGCAGCAGGTGACGGTGATCTACGCGGTGACCAACGACTACGCCGACGACGTGGCGGTGGCCGACATCAAGGCGTGGGAGCAGGGGCTGGTGAAGTTCATGCACGACACCTACCCCAACGTCGGCCGGCTGATCGACGAGCGCAAGTCGCTCGACGACGAGCTGCGCGGGCTGCTCAACGAGGCGGTCGCCGCCTACAACCAGATGTGGTTCGCCACGCACCAGCAGCTGAGCTGACGGGGGTAGACGGTGGCCAACACGCGCGACATCCGCCGGCGGATCAAGTCGATCAAGAACATCGGCAAGGTCACGCGCGCCATGGAGGCGGTCAGCGCCTCGAAGATGCGGCGGGCGCAGGACGCGACGCTGCGCAGTCGGGCCTACGCGGCGCGGGCGGCCGAGGTGCTCGCGCACCTGCGCGCCCAGCGCGGACCGGGCGCGCAGATGCACCCGCTCCTCGCGGCCCACGAAGAGGGCAAGCCGGCGGTGGTGCTGGTGACGCCGGACCGCGGCCTGACGGGCGGCCTGGTGCTGAACATCATCCGCTACGCGGTTCAGGCGGCCGAGAAGGAATACGGCAAGGACCTGGCGTGGATCGCGGTGGGCAAGAAGGGGCGCGACTTCCTGACGCGCACCGGGGCGGACCTGCGGGCGTCGTTCACGGCCATCCCGGACGCGCCGTCGGCGCTCGAGATCACGCCGGTGGCGCGGCTGGTGCGCGACGGGTTCGCGAAGCGGGAGTTCCGCGCGGTGCACCTGGTGTACGCGGACTTCGTGACGGTGACCAAGCAAAGGCCGACCTTCAACCGGCTCCTGCCGGTCCTGGTGCCCGAGGACGTGCCGGTGATGAAGGCGGACTTCGACTTCGAGCCGAGCCCGGAGGCGGTGCTCGACGAGGTGCTGCCGCGCCTGGTGGAGATGCAGATCTACCAGGCGGTGCTCGAGAGCCAGGCCAGCGAGCACGCGGCGCGCATGGTGGCGATGCGCAACGCCACCGACGCGGCGCGGGATCTGGTCAACGAGTTGACGCTGAACCTCAACAAGGCGCGCCAGGCGGACATCACGAGCGAGATCCTCGACATCGCCGGCGGCGCCGAGGCGCTGCGGCGGGCGATGGCGAAGACGTCATGAACATCATCTTGAGTCAGCGCGGGCCCAGCGCCCGGTCCGGCGTCTGCCGGGCGCGGGGTGGCACCGCCACACGGGGGAACCCCACGACGGAGGAGAGCCTTGGCTAGCAACCAGAAGATCGGCGAGGTCACCCAGATCCTCGGCTCGGTCGTCGACGTCCGCTTCCCGCCCGACGCGGTGCCGGAGACGTACTACGCCATCGAGATCCCGCGCGAGGGCGAGGCGCCGCTCGTGCTCGAGGTCCAGGCGCACCTCGGCAACCACACCGTGCGCGGCGTGGCCATGGGCTCCACCGACGGCCTGGCGCGCGGGATGAAGGCCGTCAACACCGGCGCGCCGATCAGCGTGCCGGTCGGCGCCAGCACCCTGGGCCGCATCTTCAACGTGCTCGGCAAGACGGTGGATCCCGGGCCGGCCGTGCAGGCCGACACGTACTACTCGATCCACCGCCCGGCGCCCGAGTTCGACGAGCAGAGCACCAAGACCGAGGTCTTCGAGACCGGCCTCAAGGTCATCGACCTCGTCGCGCCGTTCACGCGCGGCGGCAAGACGGCGGTGTTCGGCGGCGCCGGCGTGGGCAAGACGGTCATCATCATGGAGATGATCCAGACGATGGCCCTCGAGCACGCCGGCGTGTCGGCGTTCGCCGGCGTCGGCGAGCGCTCGCGCGAGGGCACGCAGCTCTGGGGCGAGATGAAGGAAGCCGGCGTCATGGACAAGACCATCATGGTCTTCGGCCAGATGAACGAGCCGCCCGGCGCCCGCCTGCGCGTCGCGCTCACGGCGCTGACGATGGCGGAATACTACCGCGACCAGGGCATGGACGTCCTGCTCTTCGTCGACAACATCTTCCGGTTCGTGCAGGCCGGCAGCGAGGTGTCGGCGCTCCTCGGCCGCATGCCGAGCGCCGTGGGCTACCAGCCGACGCTCGGCACCGAGATGGGCGCGCTGCAGGAGCGCATCACGTCGACCAAGAAGGGCGCCATCACCAGCCTCCAGGCGGTGTACGTGCCGGCCGACGACTACACCGACCCGGCGCCGGCGACGACGTTCGCCCACCTCGACGCGACGATCTCGCTCGAGCGCGCGATCTCGGACCGCGGCATCTACCCGGCGGTCGACCCGCTGGCTTCCAGCAGCCGCATCCTCGACCCGAACATCGTCGGCGAGGACCACTACCGGACGGCGCGCGAGGTGCAGCGCGTGCTGCAGCGCTACCGCGACCTGCAGGACATCATCGCGATTCTCGGCGTCGACGAGCTCTCGGACGACGACCGGCTGCTGGTGGCGCGCGCGCGCAAGATCGAGCGCTTCCTCAGCCAGCCGATGCGCGTGGCGGCGCAGTTCACGGGCCGCGAGGGCCGCTACGTGCCGCGCCACGAGACGGTGCGCGGGTTCAAGGAGATCCTCGAGGGCAAGCACGACGACCTGCCGGAGCAGGCGTTCTACATGGTGGGCGGCATCGACGAGGCCGTCGAGAACGCCAAGCAGTTGATGGGCTAAGGAGCCGGCGATGCCGCTGCAACTGGACGTGGTGACCATCGAGCGCGAGGTGTTCAGCGCCACCGACGTCGACATGGTGGTGGCGCCGGGCACCGAGGGGCTGCTCGGCATCCTGCCGCGCCACGAGCCGCTGATCACGACGCTCAAGGAGGGCGAGCTCGAGATCATCCGCGGCGGCAAGCGCGACTACCTGGCGATCGGCGGCGGCTTCATGGAGGTCCGCGGCACGCGGGTGGTGGTGATGGCCGACGTGGCCGAGCATGCCGAGGAGATCGACATCGCCCGCGCCGAGGCGGCCCGCGCCCGTGCGGAGCAGGCCCGCCGCGAGGCGCCGCGCGCCGAGGACGCCGACCAGGCGTTGGCGTCGCTGCGCCGGGCGCAGGTGCGGCTCAAGGTCGCGCGCCGCAAGCGCGGGGCCGGCGGCACGCCGGGCGGGGCGCCGGCGGCGGGCATGGAGTGACGCGGGGGGGCGCCGGTTGGCCGCAGCGATGCGGTGAGGGCGCGGGGTTGAGCCCCGCGCAAGGTGCGGCCGACGAAAAGCTGTCGATGGCGAAAACGGAAGCCCGGGGATGTCTCCCGGGCTTCGTTGTTTCGACGGTATCGGGGCTGGCTCAGCATCACGCCGGTGTGTGGTCAGACGTCGGCCGTCTGAACCACGATGGCACGGGCCCGTGTCAACCGGTGATCGATGGCGTCATCAACGGCATCTTGCTCACGAGAAGCTCGTGAAGCTCCACTTTCAGGCTGGCATTGTCGATGTCGATGCCAACGACCCTTCCAGCATCATCGTAGTCGAGAACAATGCCCTCGGAGATCTCGCGGCTCTCCACACTCGTTCGATGGGACAGATCGATGTAGAGGCTGTCGGTTTCTGGATAGTACTTGAGCTTCATGGTTTGAATCCCCTATCTGGGAATGCATTGTCAATCGTGGTCTTGTCTTCCAGGGTGACGACGCGAAGCACACGTCCTTCAAGCTCGGCAATGTTGCCCCAGAATCGGTGCCGGTTGTGTTCTTGTGGCTCGGTCTTGATCGGGTCTTCGATGACACGGATGCACCACTCCTTCCGGATGTAAGGCCGCTTGCGAAGGACCTCATGCTCGAAGTATGCAGTGCATCGGTAGGTGGTCATGTGGCGACGCCACTCCGCGAGATCACGATCATTCTAGAGAAGCCCGGGGTGCGCCGGCAAGCATCGATCATCCCTATGATGCGCGCCCTTCACCGTCGCCATCGAATCCCCCTGCCACCCCCCCCTCCCCCAGCCCGTACCGCCACACCCCCGCCGCCGCCGCCGCGCCCGTCAGCGGGCCGAGGAGGTAGATCCAGTACTGCGAGAGCGAGCCCGTGAAGATGCCCGGGCCGAGCGTGCGCGCCGGGTTGAGCGAGGCGCCCGTCAGCGGGCCGCCCATCAGCATGCACCCCGCCAGCGTCAGCCCCACGGCCAGGGCGCCCCAGGCGCCCTGGCCCTCGACCATGGCGTGCAGGAACACCGTGACGAGCAGGAACGTCAGCACCGCCTCGATGAGCAGCCCCTGCGCCGGGATCGTCCCGAAGTCCGCGCTGAGCACCGTCGCGCCGTAGGTGTCGGCGTTGGCGCCCATGGCGCCCTTGATGGCCAGCGCCGCCAGGATCCCGCCGAGGAGCTGGCAGACCACGTACCCTCCGGCGTCGGCGAGCTTCATCCGCCCCGCCGTCAGCACCCCGAACGTCACCGCCGGGTTGAAGTGCGCGCCGCTGATGCGGCCGTAGGCGCACGCCATCCCGACCCAGATGAACCCGTGCGCCAGCGCGATGCCGCCGAGGCCGCCCTTGGCGACCGCGCCGGCGCCGGCGCCGATGAACACCAACGCGAACGTGCCGATCAGCTCGGCGATCAAGGCTTTCCTGTTCATGCGCGTGCGCCCCTCCGTGCGCCACGATCGATTCGATCGACGGGATCCGACCGGGTCCGATCCCAGTGATTAACGCGGCCGACGGCCCCTTGGGTGCGAGCCGCCGCCCGCCGGCCTGCCCCCGGCGTTGCGTGCACGACGAGCCGCCTGCCGCGCCCGTCGTTCCCCGCACGACAGGCGGCCCTCCCCCGCCGCGTCATCCGCCCACCCCGTCCACCACCCTCGCCCACAGCCGCCGGTGGGCTTCGGTGTTCCGCGCCATGTCGACCGGCACCTCGAGCACCCGCACGCCGGCCCCCGGTTGCGCGAGCCGCGCGAGCGCCGCGGCCACGTCGGCGGGTGCGTCGACCCTCGCGTGGGGCACCCGGTACAGCGCGCAGGCCGCCGCCAGGTCGGCGCCCGTCGGCGTGCGGAAGAAGCGCGCGAAGCGGTCGGCGGCCGCGCCGGGCCGGCCCGCGTCCGCCGCGATCGGCAGGTGGGCGAAGATGCCGCCGCCGTCGTCGTCGAACACCACGACGACGGCGTCGATCCCCGGCTGCCCGGCCGCGGCGAGCCCGTTGACGTCGTGCAGGAACGCCAGGTCGCCCGTCACGAGCACGGTCGGCCGGCCCGAGCCGTGCGCCGCGCCGAGCGCGGTCGACAGCGTGCCGTCGATGCCGGCCGCCCCGCGGCTGGCGACGACGCGGATGGCCTTGGCCGAGGCCGCGGTGTAGGTGTCGAGGTCGCGCACCGCCATGCTGTTGGCGGCCACGACGAGCGCGCCGTCCGGCAGATGGTCGACGAGCGCGGCGTACGCCCAGCCGACGGTCCCGTCGGCGGCGCTTCCGACCGCGGCGTCGACCGCCGCGCGGGCGACCGTGCTCGCCGCAAGCCAATCCTGGCGCCAGGCCGTGCGCGCGGCCTCGGCGGCGTCGGACACGCCAACCGACGTCGCGTCGTCCAGGCCTGCCGCGCCGCCGGGCGCCGGCCCGCTGCGTGGACGTGGTCCGCCTGCCTCCAGCGCCGCCACCACCGCGTCGCACAACGCTGCCGGCTCCGCGGCCACCCGCAGCGCCGCCAGCCGGGTGGGGTCGTCCCACGTGTCGTCGGGATCGACGACCACTTGCACCGCAC
>QEVT01000124.1 GCA_003576755.1 bacterium
GTTGGAGCGCCGCCTGGGCATCACGCGGGAGCGGCCGCTCCCGGCCCCGGCGCGCGAGCCGCTCACGGCGTGGCTCCGGCGGCGGGGCGGCTCGCCGCCATCGACCGCGAGAGGCGGCGCGGAGCGCCGCGCCGACGGCCGTCGGGTGGCGCTCCTGCCGGACACCTTCAACGCCTACTTCACGCCGGCGGTGGCCATCGCGGCCGTGGAGCTGTTCGAGGCGGCCGGCCTCGCCGTGGTGGTGCCGCGCGTGGGCTGCTGCGGGCGGCCGCTGCTGTCGCACGGCCGGGTGGCGGCCGCGCGCGCGGCCGCGCGGGCGATGGTCGACGCGCTGTCGCCGCTGGCCGCGGCGGGAGTCCCGATCGTCGGCCTCGAGCCGAGCTGCGTGTCGATGTTCGGCGACGAGTACGCATACCTCCTGCCGGGGGACCCCGCGGCGCGGGCGGTCGCGGACGCGGCGTCGACGTTCGACGCGTTCGTCGCGACGCGGGCCGGGACGGGCGATGTCGGATGGGCGTTCGACGGCCGGCCGCGGCGGCTGCTCCTGCACGGGCACTGCCACCAGCAGGCGCGCGAGGGGACGGCGGCCGCGCACGCCGCGCTGGCGCTGCCGGCGGGCCATCGCGTCGAGGCGGTCGACGCCGGGTGCTGCGGCATGGCGGGCGCGTTCGGGTACGAGGCCGAGCACCACGCGGTGTCGCTGGCGATGGCCGAGCAGCGGCTGCTGCCGGCGGTGCGCGCCGCGGCCCCGGACGACGTGATCGTCGCGGCCGGCTTCAGCTGCCGGCAGCAGATCGCGCACGCCACGGGGCGGCGAGCGTGGCACCCGGCGGAGGTGTTGCGGGCGGCGCTGGACGCATAGGGTGGCGCACCACGCCGTGGCCGCGCCTGGGAGCGCCGGCCTCCGGCCCGCCGGGCCATCGGTGCGCGCGCCGCGCGGCGCCGACGGCTCCGCGGGCGATGGCCGCCGTCCCACGCCAACGAGGCGGGCGGGGATTCCCCGCCCGCCTCGTCGTCGCCGCGTCGTCGCGCCGGCCCGCCGTCAGTTGTTCTTGCGCGTGATCGGCAGGTAGATCGGCTCGCCGGCGCTGACCGGCACGTTGAGCTGGTAGGCCCCGTCCCAGACCGGCAGCGGGTCGAGCGTCTTCACGCCGTAGACCTCGTGCCACACCACGATGCGGTACTCCGCCGGCGGCAGGCTGAAGAAGCCGTAGCTGCCGTCGGGGCCCGTGATCTGCGGGTTCGCCTGGCCCGTCGCCGTGCCGTCCCAGTCGGTCCACAGCCCCGTGTCCGGGTTGCGCTGCCGCAGCGTCACGCGCGCGCCCGCCACCAGCGGCTCGCCGCTGTCGTAGCGCTCGTTGCCGCGGCCGCCCGGCGACACCGTGACGTTGTCGATCAGCCAGCCCTCGTCGATCGTGGTCGGGCTGGCGTCGGTGAACATCCGGAACCGGAACTCGACGCGCCGCTCGCGCGCGTACTTGTCGAGCGGGATCGACACGAACCGCCAGTCGCCCGACGCGCCGGTGTCGAACGTGACGAGCGGCGCCTGCCAGCCGCCGGTGTCCGACGTGCGGACCTCGACCACGCCGCGGTCGCCCGCGGCGAACCGGTACTTGTGCCAGAACGTGAGCTGCGGCGACGCGATGCTCTGCAGGTTGAAGGCCTTGCCGAGGGTCAGCGCCTGGTTGGCGCCGTTGCGGTAGGTCGGCTTGTCGCCCGGGTTGCCCCAGGCCCACTCGCTCCGGTAGCCGCCGCGCGTCAGCTTCCAGTCGCCCTCGCCCGTCCACAGCCCCTGGCGGCCGTCCTCGAAGTCGTAGCTGAACAGGGCCTCGCCGCTCGCGCCGATGTCGCCGAACACCAGGCCCGTCAGGCCGAGGTAGATGTAGCCGATGCACTCCGTGGCCTTCGACCCGTCGACCTTCAGCGTGAAGCTGCCCTGCTGCGGCTCGAACGGCGGGGTCCGCCAGAAGCCGCCCTCGTTGACGAACGCCACCTCGAGGCCGGGCTGCACGAACAGCACCTTCGAGGGCGCCCCGTCGACGGCGCCGTTGATGCGCACGCGCACCTCGGTGTCCGCCGGCAGCGTCACGCGCCCGCTGGTCGGGCCGCCGCAGCCGGTGCTGCAGCCCGCGATGTCGCGCACCGGCTGCAGCCGCGCGCTGCCGGCCGGCCCGTACTCGAAGCGGATGCCGGCCGGGTCCACCGCCGACAGCGGGTCGACCGTCACCACCCGGAAGCCCGTGCGGGCGCTCGTGGCCTCGACGTCGGCGCCCGCCGAGTTCTTGACGGTGCTGACCGACTGGAAGCTCAGCTTGTGCGTGCCGGCCGCCAGGCGCAGGTTGGCCTCGAACCGGCCGTCGACGCCTGCCAGGCTGTCGCCGATCACCTGGTCGCCGTCGAGGATCTGCACCTTCGCGCCCGCCCCCGCCGTGCCCTTCACGACGATGTCGTCGCGGTTGGTCACGCCGCACGACGGCGCCTCCACCAGCGGCGCGATCGGCGGCGGCGCCGTGAGGTGCGGGGCGTAGCGGACGTTGTCGGTGACCGGCACGCCGTTGCCGTCGTTGTACGTCATGCCGCGGCAGCGCTCGGTGGCGCCGAGGTCGCGGCCGTCCTTGGGGCCGGCGTCGCCGCCCCACCAGTTGTTGCCGGCCTCCTCGATGCACAGCTGCCCGGCGTTCTCGATGCCGAAGCGCGAGATCCCGGTGAAGCTGTTGTGCGTCACCACCGGCGCCGTCTGGTTGGACACCTGGATGCCCACGCCCATCGAGTCCAGCCGGTTGCGGCTGATGGTCGGCCGCGCGCCGTTGAGGACCGAGATGGCCGGCGCGCGCGTGTCGTAGATCTCGCGGATGAGGTTGCCCTCCAGCCGCGTGCGCGGGCTGGTGTTGCCGTTGACGACGTAGCCGACGTTGCCGAGGCGCAGGAGCAGGTTGTACAGCAGCTCCACCGGCTGGTTGACCGACAACACGCTGACGACGCCCGTCGACGAGCCCGTGCTGCCGAAGAACAGGAGGCTGTTCTTGATGTAGCCGCTCGAGCTGGCCTGGAACTCGACGTTGTTCCAGCGCTGGTTCAGCGTGGGGTCGGGGTACACCGAGGTGAACACCGCGCCCTCGGCCCGCAGGATGTTCGCCACCCGCAGCTGCGTCCGCTCGGCGAACTGGATCACCGTGCCGGGGTCGACGTCGAGCGCGGCGCTCTTGTCGACCGCGATGTTGCGCGACAGCTCGCGCACGAGGTCGCTCTGCCAGCGCTGGTTGTTCTTGATGTCCGCCCGCACGTCCATGGCGTCGCGCACGTTGCCGACCGCCACGTTGTTGCGGGTGACGATGTTGCCCGACGAGGCGTTGATCACCGAGCGCTGGTTGTCGATGAAGCGGTTGCCCTCGATGGTCACGTTGGCGTTGTTCGTCATCTCGATGCCCGCGCCCTCGGTGTTGCGCACCAGCGTGTTGTCGCGGATGACCACCATCGGCGGCTGGATGCCGCCCGCCAGGCCCGGGCTCACCGAGATGGCGTTCGTGGCGGACTCGCTGATCTCGGAGCGCTCGACCGTCACCTGGGCGCCGCGGATGATCAGCGCGGCGTCGGTGCTGCCGGCGAACATCAGTCGCGCGCCGCTGATCTGGGCGGACTGCGCGTCGGCCAGCACGTCGATGCCGCGCCAGTCGCCGAAGCGCGGCTCGCTGCGGTCCTGGTCGCCGTTGGTGTCGCACAGCGGGTCGGTGCGGTTGCCGCTCGGGCAGGCCGTGAGGTCGTCGCGCAGCGAGGTCAGGATGACCGGGTCCGACGCGAGGTCGCCGCTGATCTCGAGCGCGCCGTTGCGCGCCGGCTTGAGGAAGCCGTCGGCATCGGCCTTGACCACCGTGCCGGCCTCGATGAGCAGCCGTGCGCCGGCCCCGATCTGGACGCTCGGCGCCAGCACGTACGCCAGGTTGCTCTTGCTCCAGCGCCGCAGCTCGTTGACCGTGCCGGACACCGCGATGCCGTTGAGGACGTTCTCGCCGATCGTGTTGTCCCTGAGCGTGAGCTGCACGTTGGCGTCCATGCGGATCACGGCCTGACAGCGCTCGATGCGCGTGCGCTCGATCGTGGGGTCGACGCGCGACGCCGCCTGCGCCGTGATCTTGACGGCGTCGCCGAACATGTTCTTGATCTCGCTGTCGACGACGCTGACGGGCGACACCGAGAGGTCGGTGGCCGGGATGTCGATGAGGATGCCGACGTTGCTCCCGTCGCTGATCTTGACGTGGTCGACCGGGATGCCGCGCTTGCCCACCGTCACGGCCGGGGTGTTGGCCCCGCCCGTGTAGCGGATCTGCACGTGCTTGAGGCGCCCGCCGCCGCCGGTGGCGGTGAAGACCAGACCCTCCCAGTCGCCGGGCGCCGGCGCGCCGTCGGACGTGCGCGCCGGCAGGCCCACGGCGTCGTCGAGCACCGACGTGAAGACGATGGGGTTGTCGGGCGTGCCCTCGGCCACCAGCGTGCCGCGCGACGTCGTGATCCGCGCGTTCTCGAACTTGACCACCACGCCGGGCCGGATCTCGAAGGTCGTCGGGCTGGCGACGTCGACGTCGTCGGTGACGACGTACGGGATGCCGCTGAGCGGCAGCCACACCCGGGCGTTGCGCATGGAGCCCTTGACCGCCACTGCGTTGAGGCCGTTGTCCTTGATGGTGTTGGGCCGCGGCGGCCCGGCGTCGTCGGGGTCGTCGAGGTCGATCACGACGTTGGCGTCCATGTCGACGGCCGCCGCGCCGTTCCTCTCGATGACCGTGTCCTCCATGAAGAGCGTCACCGGCGTCGTCACGCCTTCGACGAACACCCCCGACCGCTTGTTGTCGTGGATGTGCCCGCCGAGCAGCTTGGTGGTCACCTGCTGGACGTGCAGCCCGTACCCGCTGCTGTGGGCGATCTCGACGTCCTCGATCTGCTCCGAGCCGGCCAGGACGCTGTCGCCGTTGAGCAGCTTGAGGCCCGCGCCGAAGTCCGACCCGCCGAACAGGATCCGGACGTGGTTGAGCGACACCCCGTCGCTGGTCCGCTGCACCTCGATGCCGTACCAGTCGCCGGGGTTGGGCTGCCCGCCGCCCTGGACGGTGTCGCAGTTGGACGGCGCCGACGGGTCGGCGCCGCACGCGTTGTCCTTGGCGGACGTGATCAACACCGGGGTCGTGGCGTCGGGGCGGCCGACGTTGAGGCCGCCCTTGCTCACCACGATCTTGGCGTCCTGGCCCATCTTCACCACCGCGCCCGGCTCGATCGTCAGCGACGGGCCGAGCGTGTCGGTCGACTGGCTGAGGTCGACCGTGGCCCGGTCGGCGACGACGAACGGCAGGTCGCCGGCGCGCCAGGTCCGCGGCACCGTGATCGACCCGCCGTTGACCTGGTAGCCGTTGATCCGGTTGGTGTTGCCGGGCGTCTGGTTGCCGCTCGAGAGCAGCGCCACGTTGGGCTGCAGGCCCACCGCCGCCGCGTTGCGCTCGAACGTGCAGTCCTTGACGGTCACCGCCATCGGGGCGGACGACGACGACGAGACGGCGGCCTCGATCCCGTTGCCGCGGTTGTCGAGGAAGGTGCTGCGCTCGATCTGCGTGGTCGCGCTCAGCACGTTCAAGCCGTGCCCCGCCGACTTGACGAACTTCGCGTCCGCGACCGTGACGGCCTCGGCGTTGACGCGCAGCATGCCGTCGCTGCCGTAGCGGAACTCGGCGTGGGTGACGTTGCCCCCGCCGCTGGTGTTGCGGTACTCCAGCCGCTGCCACAGGCCGCCCTCTTGAGGCAGCGTGGCGCTGCCGTCGTTGTTGGCGTCGCAGCTCACCGTCGTCGACGTGCAGGCCGTGTCGTCGACCAGCGCCGTGAAGTACACCGGCTTCTCGGCCGTCCCGTTGATGAACAGCTTGCCGGTCTGGCTCGACATGCCGGGGCTGCCGGTGCCGCCCGGGACGCCGAACTTGACGACCGTGCCCGGCTCGAGCGTGAGGTCGGTGTAGGCGGTGTACGAGCTCGTCACGAGGTAAGGCAGGTCCTCGCCCTTCCACGTGACGGGCCCGGTGGCGCGGCCGCCTTCGAGGACGATGCCGTTCAGGCCGTTGCCGCTGGCGGTGCTGCCGCTGACGTTGAGCTGGATGTTGGGCTCGGCCGACACGGCGCCCTTGAGGTTGCGCTCGAACGTGTTGCCGGTGAGCGTCAGCGTGATCATGGCGTCCGAGCGGTCCGCCAGGTCCATGCCGTACTCGGCGTTGTCGCGCACCACCGTCCGGTCGAGCGTGACGTTGTCGGCGCCGTTGACGTAGATGGCCGACCGCGACGACTTCTCGACGAGCACGTTGCGCAGCACGGCCCCCGCGCTCTGGACGGTGATGGCGGTCTGGCCGTAGCGCACCGTGGCGCCGACCATCTCGACCGTCGCGCCGGCCTCGAGCGTGATCCCCGCCCAGTCGCCCGGCTGCGGCGACGGCTGGCTCGACGTGAACTCGACGTCGGCGGCGGCGGCGCCGGCCACCTTGAACGGCCCCCGCACCCGCAGCTGCCCGTTCCGGTCGAACTTGACCACCACGCCCGGGTCGATCTGCAGCGACGAGTTCTCGGTCTCGACGCGCAGCGAGCACTTGACGAGATACGGGCTCTGGGCGGCCGTCCACACGGTGCCGGCCGGCACCGTCGATCCCGCCGCGCACACGTCGGTCTCTTGCTGGGGGCTGGCGGGCGCGGCCGCGGCCCGCGCGCTCCAGGCCGCCAGCGCGAGACCGGCGATCACGAGCGGCGCGGCGGGCCGGCGCATCACGGAAGGTCGGATCATGGCGCATTCTCTCCTTGGGATGGGGCGCGGCGACCGGGTGCCGGCGACGGCCACGGGATCGGGATGACGACAGGGCACGCGCCACGGGCGGCATGCCGATAATAGAGGCGATGATATCATGCGACCGGCTGCGCGTCCAAACCCCTTTTCCGCGCCCGGGCAGGGCCTCAACGCCGCGCGGCGAAGGGCAGGTACACCGCGCTTTCGACCATCGGGCCGGCGAGCGACGCCAGCGTCAGCGCGCCGGCCGTGGGCGCGTCGGCCGCGTTGGCGACGACCGTGAACACCGCCGTCGCCCGGTCGCGCTCCGGGGCCTCGACGACCCACGCCGGCGGCGACCGCTCGAGGCACGCCGTCTCCAAGCGGTCGACCCTGGCCAACGCCGGCGTCGCGTTGGTCGAGGTGGCCGCGCCGACGCACACGCCGTCCGGCGCCGCCGCCTCGACCGTGATCTCCACCGGCGTGCGCTTGACGACGAACGCGTCGCCGCGGATCGACCACGGGCCGAGGGTGAACGGTTCGCTGCCGACGCGGTCGGCGGCGTGGGTGTTGGGGCGGGCGCGGGGGTAGCCCCGGGGCTGCCCGAGGTCGATCGACGCGAAGGCGTACCGCCCCGCGCCCGGCTCGGGCGTGTTGACGAACAGCGCCAGCGCGAAGTCCCGGAACACCTCGGCGGGCGGTCGGTCGGGCGGGAGCAGCCGCGCCAGGCCGTCCATGCCGTCGGCCGGCTCGGCCACCAGCCGCCGCAGCCAGCCGGGGTCTTCGCGTGCGAGCTGGTCGTGCAGGTACAGCAGGAACAAGTGGACCTTGCCGTAGTCGCGGGCCGCGCCCGTCCAGCGGGTCAGCGCATCGTCGGGGGCGTTGAGGAACGCCAGCACGTGCTGGCGCGGGTGCCCGAGCCCGGCGATGTGGATGGCGAGCTGGCAGATGCCTTCGGTGACCCAGTCGGTCTCGTCGGGGTCGTGGTGCCACACGATGAGGTGGGTGAACTCGTGGGCCACGGTCTGCAGGAGCTCGTCGCCCGCCACGTTGGTCGGCGCGGCCACGTCGACGTAGATCATCTCGCGCTCGTTCGACTTGCGGCCGGCCGGCACGTCGACCTGCCGCGACTCGTTGAGGGGGTCGAAGTAGCCGGCGTAGTAGTTGGCGTCGGGCATCCCGTGGTAGCGGCCGTCGCGGATGTCCATGAGGAGGATGGTGACGGCGGTGTCGCCGTCGATGCCGGGCAGGGGTTCCGAGCCGTAGGCCTCGCGCAGGCGTGGGTAGATCTCGTCCTCGAAGACCGTGGCCAGCCGAAGCAGCGCGGGGCCCGGCACCGCCTGGCCCTCCTCGACGTAGATGCGCAGCACGCTGCTGCCGTGCGCCTCGCGCGCCCAGACCTCGTGGAACGCCGCGTCGTGGAAGTCCCACGCCCAGAAGCGCTCCCGCACCGTGGTGTCGGCGGGCACGACCGGTGGCGCGTCGCTGCGCCGCGCGGCGGGAACGGCCGGTCCGCCGGCATGGCCGTCGTCGTGCCGTGCGTCGCGCACGGCCGCCGCGTCCAGGCGGCGCAGGCTGCTCCCGCTCAACGCGGAGGCCGGTGCGGCCGCCGTCGTCGGCGCGTCTTGCGCCGCGACCTCCGCCGGCAAGGCCTCCGGGCCGAGCCCCATCCACATGCAGACGAACGCGCCGACAAACCAGCTCGAGAATCGCTTCATGGGTTCCTGGGTCCAATTCGACGCCAACCGGCCACGGCGGGCAAGGGCACCCGCGCGCCCCTTCCCCGGGGCCACCGTCGAGCGCATGGCCTGACGCCGTGAGGCGATCCTGTGGGGGAAGCGTCAGGCGTGTGAATCATCCAGACCTTTATAACGCGGAAGTCGCATGCGGCGGCATGCAATGCGGTGCGGCTCCGTATGGGTTTCCGCGGCCTGCAACCAGATACGACGGCGGGCGGGGCCGTTGTGTTATCCCGCGGTGCTGGCCGACTCGACCTGCAGGCTGATCACCTGGCTCGCCCCGTCGTCGCCCATGGTGATGCCGTACACCGTGCCTGCCGTCTGGATCGTGCCCCGGTTGTGCGTGACGATGATCACCTGGCAGCGCTCGGCGAGGCGCTGGAGCGCCGCACAGAAGCGGCCGACGTTGGCTTCGTCGAGCGCCGCGTCGACCTCGTCGAACACGACGAACGGGGTCTGGCTGACCTCGAGCAGCGCGAAGATCAGCGCCACGGCGGTCAGGGCCCGCTCGCCGCCCGACAGGAGCGAGAGCGGCTGGCGGCGCTTGCCGGGCGGCCGGGCGACGATGTCGAGGCCGACCTGGTCGCCCGCCTCGTCGTCGCGCTGGAGCACCAGCTCGGCCTCGCCGCCGCCGAAGAGCTGCGGGAAGAACGCGCCGAACGCCTCCGCGACGGCCCGAAACGTCGTCTCGAACCGCGCGTGCATCTCGGCCTCGAGGCCCTCGAGCAGCCCCCGGAGGTCGCGTTCCGCGGCCGTGAGGTCGGCCATCTGGTCGTTGAGCAACGCGAACCGGTCGGCGCTCTCCTCGTAGGCGCCGAGCGCCTCGTGGTCGATGGGGCCGATCGCCCGCATCTGGCGGCGCAGGCCGTCGAGCACGGCGTCGAAGTCCGCGGGCAGCGCCTCGACGGCGGCCAGCGGCAGCTCGGCGACGGTGGCCGCCGTCAACGCTTCGGGCACGGTGAACGACAGCCACTCGGCGTCGGCGCGGAGCTGGTCGCCCATGCGCTCGAGCCGGTCGTCGACGCGCGTGGCGGCGATGCGGGCCTCGGCGACCGCGGCCTCGGCGGCCGAGACGCGCTGGCGCGCGGCGTCGAGCGCGCCGCCGAGGTGCCGCAGCTCCAGGCGGACGGCGCGCGCCTGCGCCTCCGCCGGCCCGGCTTCGGCGTCCAGGGCCGTCGCGGCCGCCGCCTCGACGTCGATCTCGGCCTTCAGCGACGCGATCTGCGCGCCGAGATCGTCGATCTGCGCGGCGATGTGGGCGGCGCGCGCCGCATCCGCGCCCTGGCGCTGGAGGGCAGCCTGGAGGTCGGCCTCGGCCGCCTGCAGCATGGCCCGCCGGCCGGCGCGCTGCTGGGCCGTTTCGGCGAGCGCCGCGGCGGCGGACGCCATGGCGGCCCGCAGATCGGCGAGCGTCTCGGGCCGCAGCGCGGCCTGCGCCGCCTCGATCTGTCCGGTCAGCGCCGCTGCGCGCGGGGCGTCCGCCGCCAGCGCGGCCTCGAGGGCCGCGGTGTCGGCGGCGAGCTCGGCCAGCGCCCGATCGAGGCGCTCGATGGTCTCGATGCCCCACGCGCGTTCCCGGCCCGCGCGTTCGGCACGGATGCGCGCCTGCTCGAGGGCGGCGGCGGCCTGGGCGCGCGCACGCGCCGCGGCGGTCCGCCGGTCGGACAGGACGCCGAGCAGGCCCTCGGTCTGCTGCCGCGCGGTGGTCAGCCGGTCGGCCTCGGCGGCGGCGGCGGCGTGTTCGGCGGCGGCGGCGGCCACCGCGGCGGGGA
>QEVT01000125.1 GCA_003576755.1 bacterium
GCGGGCGCGGCGGCGACGGCGTGCTCGACGGCCAGGCTGTCCCGAGCGCGCTGGGCGGGCGGCAGTACGGCACCCCGTGCGGCCCGGACCTCGAGCCCGGCTCCGCCGGCGGCGCGCCGGGCCGGGCCGACAACCGCGGCGACCCCGGCGTGGGCGGCCACGGGGGCGCCGCCCTGACCCTCCGCGCCGACACCATCTTCATCACCGGCACGCTGACCGTGGGCGGCGAGGACGGCACCGTCGCCGCCAACGACTCGGCGGGCGGCGGCGCCGGGGGCGGCATCCTCGTCCGCGCCCGCCGGCTCGAGCAGACCGGCAAGCTCGGCGCCGACGGCGGCGACGGCGCCGAGAGCGACGACGGGGGCGGAGGCGGGGGCGGCGGGCGGATCAAGCTGTTCTACACCGAAGGCGTCGTCACGCGGCGCGCGCTCTCGGTCAAGGGCGGCAAGGGCGACGGCAACGGCTACCGAAACGACGGCGGCGAGGGCACCGTCTGCGTGGAGATCGTCAAGCCCTCGCCGTCGGCCACGCCGACCGCCACCGACACCGACACCCCGACGGCCACGCCGACCGCGGTGGACACGGCCACGGCCGCGGCATCGCCGACGCCCAGCCCCACGCCCACCGCGACGCCGCCCCCGACCGAGACGCCCACCGCCCCGCCGTCCCCGACGCCGTCCGCAACCCCGGCCGACACGCCCGCGCCGACGCGCACGCCCCACCCGCTGCACCTGCCGCTCGTGCTGTGGCAGCGCTGCGCAAAGGTCGACCTCGCCCGCCGCGTCGACGTCGCGCTCGTCATCGACGCCTCGCTCAGCATGAACGGCCCGACGCGCGCCGGCCGGCCCAAGATCGAGGCCGCGCTCGACGCGGCGCGGCTGACCGTCGACCTCGCCGAGCGCGAGACCGGACCGGCGGTCGTGCGCATGGCCATCGTCGCCTTCAACGAGGCCGCGCACACCGTGGCGCCCCTCACGGCGGATGCCGCGGCGCTTCGACGGGCCCTCGCGGCCATCGAGACCCGGGCCGGCTCGAACCTCGCCGCCGGCGTGCGCCTGGCCGTCGACGTGTTGGCCGCCGGCGGCCCGGACCGCGCGGTCCACATGGTGGTCATCACCGACGGCCGCCCGGGGCCGGGCACGCCCGCCGACGCCCTGGCCGGCGCAGAGGCCGCGCGCGGCGCCGGCATCGCCGTCGACACCATCGGTCTGGGCACCGACGTCGACGGCGAACTCCTGCGAAACATGGCCTCGTCGCCCGACCGCTACCACGAAGCCCCGGACGCCGAAGACCTGGCGTCGATCTTCGCGCGCATGACGTTCTTCCCGCAACCGTGCCGTCTCGAGCCCGCCTGGCCGGGGAGCGGGCCGTAGACGCGCGGAGCGTCTCGCACCCAGGGATCCACCCGTGCAGCTCCCCGTGATCGAGCCGAAAGCAGTCAAGGCGGCGCTGCGGTCCCTCCGCAACGCCGCGGCGATGACCGGCACGTCGCTGGCGGGCCTGGCCGTGGTCGACGCCCGGCTGAGGGAGCTCGGGCTCCAGGACACGCCCGCGAACCGGGAGTGGGCCCTCGTGGGCCTCCTGAGCGAGATGGTCTGGCAGCAGTTGACCGCGGCGCGCGGCCGTTCGTCGCCGCGCGCCCCTGCTGCCGCCGGCGACGTGCCGGCGGACGCCGACCGAGCGCTGGCGGCCGACTTCACCGCCAACGACACGCTGCGCGAGGCCTGGAGCGCGGTGTTCTTCCGTTATGTCTCGCCCTCGCCCATGGCCGTGCAGCACATGGCCGCCGTGTCGCAGCCGAGCCTGCGGCACGGCACCCGCCAGGTCGCCCGCCGGGTCCAGCGCGGCATCGAGCTGCTCACCGATTTGCTCCGCTCGGACGAGGCCCAGGCGCAGGCCAGGCTCACCGGGGAGCACGAACCCGGCATGGTGCGCCGCAGGCTGGCCCGGCACAACCTCCCGCACCGGCCGAGCCGCTTCGTCGGCCGTGCCGAGGCCTTGCGCGACCTCGCGCGCCTCGTCGTCGAGCAGCGCGTGGTCAGCCTGGTCGGCTTTGGCGGCATCGGCAAGACCCGGCTAGCCATCCGGGTGGCCCTCGACGCCGTCGATGCGTTTCCGGACGGCGTGTGGTTCGTCGATCTCAGCACCGTGACCTCCGGTCCCGGCGTGGTGGACGCGGTCGCTCGGGTGCTCGACGTGCGGAGCCAGACCGATGCCGCGCTGCCGGACGCCCTGATCGCCGCGCTCGGCCAGCGACGGCTGCTGGTCATCCTCGACAACTGCGAGCACGTGGTCGGGGCGAGCGCGGCGTTCGTCAACCGGGTGGCGGCCGAGTGCCCGAACGTGGCCGTGCTGGCCACGAGCCGCCAGGCCCTCGGAGTGGCCGGCGAGGAGGTGTGGCCGGTCCTCCCGCTCGCGCTCCCGCCGGCCAGCGACGAGCCCACGGTCGACACGGCCGCGGCAAGCGACGCCGTGGCGCTCCTGGTGGACCGTGTCACCGCCGTCCAGCCGGAGTTCAGGCTGAGCCCGTCGAACGTCGCCGACGTCGTCTACCTGGTCGAGAAGCTCGAGGGCATCCCGCTGGCCATCGAGCTGGCCGCCGCCTGGGCGTTCGCGCTGCCGCTCGGCGTGATCGTCGAGCAGATCGACGACCCGCTCCAAGCCCTGACGCGCGGCCCGCGCTCGGCCCCCGATCGCCAGCGGACGCTGCGTGCGGCCATCCAGTGGAGCTACGACCTGCTCACACCCGCCGAGCGGCAGGTGTTCTGCGCCCTGGCCGTGTTCCACGGCGGCTGGACGGTCGAGGCCGTCCAGGCGGTGTGCGGCACCGACGACGCACCGCCGGAGATGATCGCCGTGTTGCACGCCGCGCTCGTCGCGCGGTCGCTCATGGCCGTCGACGGCGCGGGCGGTGCGCCGCGCTATCGGCTCTACGAGCCCGTCCGCCAGTTCGCGGCGGAGATGTGGCACCGGACGCCGCACGTGGCACACCACCGCCGACAGCATGCGGCGTATTGCCTGGCACTTTCCGAGACCGCGGCGCCGCACCTCGGCGACGTCGACGCCGCCGCCTGGATACACCGGCTCCAGGCCGACTACGACAACATCCGGGCCGCATTGCGCTGGTGCCTCGAGCACGACGCGGTCGATTGGGCGCAGCGGATTGCGGCGGCGATCTGGATGGTCTGGCACGAGCTCGGCCTCTTGACCGAAGGCCGGTCGTGGCTCGGCGCGGTGCTGGCACGGACCGACCTCGAGCACCCTCCCGCGTGCGCGGCCATGCTCTTGCATGCCGCGGGGACCCTGGCGATCTACCAGGCCGACCACGCCACTGCCCGCCGGCTCCTCGAGCACAGCATCGACCTCAGCCGCGCCGCCGGGAACGACACGCTGACGCTGGCTGCGCTCCACAACCTCGCGCATCCGACCTTCCTGGAGGGCGACTACGCCGAGGCGCGGCGCCTGTACGAGGCGTGCGTCGGCCTGTCGCACACGCTGCGCCGAGACCGCACGACGGCGATCGCCCTCAGCAGCCTGTCGATGGCTGAAGCCGAAGAGGGGGACCTCGAGCTGGCACGCCGCCACATACGCGAGAGCCTGGCGTTGGCCGAGTCGATCGGCGACGAGTCGCTCGTGGCCGAAGCCCTCGGGTTCCTCGGCACCCTCGACTTGTTCGAGGCCGATACCACCGACGCCCGCTACCACCTCGAGCTCGCGCTGGCCATGCAGACGCGGCTGAGCGAGCAGTGGTCGCTGGCACAGACGCTGCGCGACCTCGTGCCGGTGGCGATCCTGGAAGGCCGGCTCGACCACGCCGAGGAGCTGGCCCGGCGCAGCCTCGACATCGCCCGGCAGCACGACAACCCCTGGGCGATCGGCGAGGCCTGCATCGCCCTCGGCAAAGTGTTGCTCGAGCGCGACGACCGGGCAGGCACCCGTGCGGCCTTGGCGGAGGCGTCGCCGATCGTCACACACATCGGAAACGCCGCCGGGATCGGCAGGGTCGAGCAGCTCAGCGGCACCCTGGCCTTGATCGAAGGCGACCTGCCGCGCGCCCGGCACCACCTGCTGACGTCGCTGTCCATCCATGACGCCCGCGGCTTGCGGCCCAGGGTCGGCGCAGACCTCACGCGGCTGGCTGCCCTGGCGGCGGCCCTCGAGCATCACGTTCTCGCCGTCACGCTGGCCGCCGCAGCCGATGCCACGCCTCGATATCGAAGCTCACCGCGGGTCCGGGCGCTCGTGGACGTGGCGATCGAGGCATCGTGCGAGGCGCTCGGCGATCGTGCCGCCGCCGCCGCGCGGGCGGCGGGCGGCGGGATGGCGCTCCGAGATGCCGTCGCCCTGGCGCGGACCGGGCTCGGCGACGTGTCGATCGCCGAGCCCGGCGCGCCCCCGGCCGCGCCGCCCGTCGTTGCCCCGGATCCGGCGGACCTGGCCGCCGAGGCACGGCGGGTCACGGCCCGCCGCGCTACTCCACGCAAATCGGGTCGATCGTGAACTCGGCCTCGGGATCGACGCCCGGATGGATCGGCCCGAAGGGTGCGGGATCCGGCTCCGACGCCCGGTCGACCACGACGCAGTAGGCCGGGTCCGGATCGGTCATCGACCAGCTGTCGTCCGCGGCGAAGAGGTACCAGCCGGTGCTCGCGCTCACCCCAACCAGGTCCAACGTGTCGACGTCGGCGGCATCGCACACCGCGTCGCCGTTGTCCTGCACGAGCGTCACGGTCATCGACGCCGCATCCGACGGCACGGCCGCACACGCGCCCGAGCCCTGGCCGACCCGGCCGGTCATCACCGGACGCGGCTGACGGGTGTCGCCGGCGGGGACCCGGGCCGGCGCCGCGGTCGCGCGCGGGGCGGTCCACGCCGAGTCCGGCGTCTGTGCCGCCGTCGGTGCCGCTTGGGCGACGGCGGCGAGGGCGACGAACGTCAAGAGACGGCCGCGGACCGAACGCCGCGGGCCGGTCACGGGCGCGGCGTCGGCCGCGCGCTCGCACGAACACGGATGGGGTCGCATGGCCATGGCGATGTGCCTCCTGGATCGTGGCCGCAGGCGGCTCGGCGCGCTCGCGCCGAGCCGCATCGCGGCTTGGCTGGTCGGCGGACCGTCGATCTCCGTCGTCGGCCGCCTCGTTCCCAGCCTAAGCGATCGGGGAGGGGGGCACGGCAGGCTTTCGGACACGAATCGGACACGCGTGCCGCGGCACCGCTGCCCGGCCGGCCGGGGTTGGCCCTGGGCGGCGCGGGGCGTTATCATCTCCGGCGCCGCTTGAGCCCGCACGCCCCTCGAGGAGCGCGGCCGGCAGGCGCGATCCCTGAGCCATGATCCAACACCCCGTTCCTTTGCACGCCCTCCTGGCCGGCGTCGACGTCGTCGCCGCCGACGGCGACCTCGACGTCGCCGTCGGCCGGATCACCCACGACTCGCGGCGCGTCACGCCCGGCACGCTGTTCGTGGCGTACGCCGGGGTGTACGAGGATGTCCACCGCTACCTGCCCGACGCGGTGGCGCGCGGCGCCGCCGCCGCGCTCGTCGAGCGCCCGCCCGACGCGCTGCGGGCGGCGTGGGGGATCGACGCGGCCGTGCCGCTGGTGCAGGTCGCCGACGCCCGCCGCGCCCGCGCCCTGGTGGCGGCCGCGCTCTTCGGCCACCCGTCGCGGCACCTCGCGGTCGTCGGGGTCACCGGCACCGACGGCAAGACGACGACCAGCACGCTGATCCACGCCATGCTCAGGGCCGCCGGGCGGCGCGCGGGCCTCGTCAGCACGGTCGCGGCGCACATCGGCGACGAGGCGGTCGACACCGGGCTGCACGTGACCACGCCCGAGCCCGAGGACCTGCAGGCGTTCCTCGCCGCGATGCACGCGCACGACACCGACGTGGCGGTGCTCGAGGTCACGTCGCACGGCCTGGCACAGCACCGCGTCACCGGGGTCAAGTTCGACGTCGCCGTGATCACCAACGTCACCCACGAGTCGCTGGAGTACCACGGCACGTTCGAGGCCTACACCGAGGCCAAGGCGCTGTTGTTCCACATGCTGGCCGAGACCCCGCCGTATCCGGGGGTGCACAAGACGGCCGTGCTCAACGCCGGCGACCCGTCGTTCGCGCGCTTTCGCGCGATCCCCGTCGCCCGTCAGCTCACCTACAGCCTGACCGGCCCCGCCGACTTCCGCGCGCGCGACCTGCGGCATTCGGCCGGCGGGCTCGCCTTCACCGCCGACACGCCGGTGGGACCCGTCGACGTGCGGTCACGGCTCGTCGGGCACTACAACGCCGCCAACATCCTGGCGGCGATGGCCGCCGCCCACGCGCTCGGGCTCGACGCCGACGCGTGGCGGGCGGGCGTCGCGGCGGTCGAAGGCATCCCGGGCCGGATGCAGGCGATCGACGGCGGCCAGCCGTTCCTGGCCCTCGTCGACTTCGCCCACACCCCCAACGCGCTGCGATCGGCCCTGGCCACGGCGCGCGAGCTGGTCGGACCCATGGGCCGCGTCATCGCGGTCTTCGGCTGCGCGGGGCTGCGCGACCCGGCCAAGCGCGGCGACATGGGCCGCGTCGCGGCCGCCATGGCCGACCTGACGATCGTGACGGCGGAGGACCCGCGCACCGAAGACCCGGCCGCCATCGTCGATCAGATCGCGCGCGGGCTCGCCGATGCCGGCGGCGTCGAGGGCGAGACGTTCTGGCGCGAGGTCGACCGCGGCACCGCCATCCGCCGGGCGTGTGCCACGGCCGAGCCTGCGGACGTCGTCATCGTGTGCGGCAAGGGCCACGAGCAGAGCATGTGCTTCGGCACCATCGAGTACCCGTGGGACGACCGCGACGCCGTCCGCGCGGCGCTCGCCGGCGAACCCTACGGGGCGCTGCCGACGGCGGGCTGAAGCGGCAGCCTCGCCGAAGGGGCGCCCTACACCATCCGCTCGATCGCGACGGCCGTGCTGCCGCCCATGCCGTGGCACAGCGTGGCCACGCCGATGGTCTTGTCCTGGGCGCGCAGGGCCCCGATGAGCGTCACGATGATCCGCGCCCCGGTCGCGCCGATGGGGTGCCCGAGCGCCACCGCCCCGCCGTGGACGTTGAGCTTGTCGGACGGCACGTCGAGGCACCGCTCGAAGAGCACGCTGTTGACGGCGAAGGCCTCGTTGTTCTCGAACAGGTCGATGTCGCCCACCGTCATGCCGAGGTTGTCGAGCAGCTTGCGCACGCCCGGCACCGGGGCCTCGGCGAAGCGCCAGCTCGGGCCGGCGGACCACGTGTAGCCGAGGATGCGCGCGAGCGGCCGCAGGCCGAACATCGCCAGCGCGTCGCGCGACGCCACGACGAGGGCCGCCGCGCCGTCGGTGATCTGGCTGCTGTTGCCCGCCGTGAGGATGCCGTCATCGGTGAACGCCGGCCCCAGGCGCGCCAGGCCCTCGGCGGTGGTGTCGCCGCGGATGCCCTCGTCGGCGTCGATGACGACGGTGCCCTTGCGCGAGGCGATCGAGATCGGCGCGATCTCGGCCGCGAACGCCCCGGCGGCCGTCGCCGCCGCGGCCCGCTGGTGCGAGGCGGCCGCGACGGCGTCGACCGACTCGCGCGTGACGCCGTACTCCTTGACCAGCCGCTCGGTCTGCTCGCCCATCCCCTCGCCCGTGGACGGGTCCTTCAACCCGTCGAGCACGAGCAGGTCGCGGATGTGGGCGTCGTGCCCCATCACCAGCTTGTAGCCCCAGCGGGCGCGGTAGCTCAGCACGAAGCCGGCCTGCGACATGCTCTCGGTGCCGCCGGTGAGGTACAGATGCCCCTCTCCGGCCCGAATGTGGGTCGCCGCGTTCATGACCGACAGCATGCCCGACGAGCAGACCATGTTGACGTGGTAGCCGTCGACGGTGTCGGGGATGCCGGCCTTGAACGCCGCCTGGCGGGCGATGTGCTGGCCATGCCCGCCGCTGACGACGTTGCCGAAGATGTAGCCGTCGAGATCGCCGCCCCCGACGCCGGCGCGCTCCATGGCCGCGCGCATGGCGTGGGCGCCGAGGTCCGACGGCGACCAGTCCTTGAGGCCGCCGCCGAACTTGCCCAAGGGCGTGCGCGCCGTGGAAACGATGTAGGCGTCTTTCATGTCCTCCCCCAGCCCTATGACCTCACGGGGCACGGCCGCTCGGCCGGGCCCCTCACGGATTCATCACATCCGGTGGCCGCCGTTGACGTCGACGATGGCGCCCGTGATGAAGGCGCCGGCCACCGGCGACAGCAGGAACGCGACCGGCCATGCGATCTCGACGGGGCGGGCGAACCGCTGCATCGGGATCTCGGCGGTGATCTGGTCTCGGATCTCGGCCGGGATCTTGTCGGTCATGTCGGACTCGACGAACCCCGGCGCGACGACGTTGACGCGGATGTTGCGGCGGGCGCCCTCGCGCGCCAGCGACCGCGCCATGCCGATGAGCCCGGCCTTGGACACCGCGTAGTTGACCTGCCCGATCCCGCCCCGTTCGCCGACGATCGAGCTGATGAACACGATCGAGCCCTCGCCGCGCTCGCGCATCAGCGGGAACACCGGGCGCACGGTGTTGTAGGCGCCGGTGAGGTTGACGCTCATGGCGTTGTCCCAGTCGCGATGGGTCATCTTGTGGAACATCGCGTCGCGCGTGATGCCGGCGTTGACCACGATGCCGAACAGCGGGCCGAGCTCGGCCTCGACGCGCTCCAGGGCCTGCTCCATCTCGGCGGGATACGTCACGTCGGCGTGCAGCGCCAGCGAGCCGTGCTCGCTCGGCCGGTCGCTGCGGTCGGTGTAGGCCACGCGCGCGCCGAGCGACTCGAGCAGCACGACGATCTGCTTGCCGATGCCCCGGTTGCCGCCGGTGACGAGGACGACCTTGTCCTCGAGGCCGAACAGCGGCCGGAGGTCGGCGCCCGTGGCCGCCGCCCGGCCGATCACGGCGGCCGCGGCCGCCACCGGCGCGTCCGCGCCGGCATCCGGCACGGCCGGGGCGACGTCCTTGCCGGCCGCGCGCTTGTCATTTCCGCTCATCGAGCCACTCCACGATGGTCTTGGGCAGGGTGTGCTGCACCTTGCCGCTCACGTACATCCCGATGTGGCCGGTCGGATAGCCGACCGCCCGGTAGTCGTCGGTGCCGACGTGGTCGCCCAGCGCGAGCGACGAGACGGGAGGCACGAGGTGGTCGAGCTCCGCGTAGACGTTGAGCACCGGCATCCGGACCGCGGCGAGGTCGACGCGCCGGTCCCCGATCACCACCTCGCCCCGGATCAGCTTGTTGGCCTGGTAGAAGTCCTTGAGGAACTGCCGATAGGCTTCGCCGGCCTGGTCCGGGCTGTCGAAGATCCACTTTTCCATGCGCAGGAAGTTCATCAGCTTCTTGTCGTCGTCCACCACGTCGAGCAGGCCGGCGTACTTGGCGACGTTGAGCTGGAACGGCTTCAGCAAGAGGAAGCCGAAGTTCATGAAGTCGCCGGGGATGTTGCCGAACGCGTCGACCATGGCGTCGATGTCCATGTGGCGCGCCCAGATGTTCAAGAGGCCGCAGCTCGCGCCGTCGCCGGCATGGAAGTCCACCGGCGCCACCATCGTGATCAGGTTCTTGACCTTCTCCGGGTGGAGCGCCGCGTAGCACAGGCTGAACGTGCCGCCCTGGCAGATCCCGAGCAGGTTGACCGCGTCGCGCCCGCTGCGCGCGCGCACCACGTCGACGCACGCGTCGAGGTAGCCGTTGATGTAGTCGTCGAGCGTCAGCCAGCGGTCGGCGCGGGTGGGGTAGCCCCAGTCGATCAGGTAGACGTCCAGCCCTTGACGCAAGAGGCTCTGGACGAGCGACCGGCCGTCCTCGAGGTCGACCATGTCGGGGCGGTTGACCAGCGCGTAGTTGATGAGCAGGGGCAGCGCGCCGGGCCGCTCGACCTCGGGCAGGTACCGGTACAACGTCACCTTGCCGTCGCGGAAGACGGCCTCGCGCGGCGTGAAGCCCACGCGGATGTCGTCGCTGTCGATGCGGGCCAGCGCGTCGATGCCGGCGACGGTGCGCCGACCCCACTCGGCCAGCTCGCGGACGAGCGTGTCGGGCTGGATCCCGATGTACGGCGGCATCATGCGGCACCTCCCTTGTCTGAGCCGGCGG
The DNA here is from genome assembly GCA_003576755.1 of bacterium. GTDB lineage: Bacteria > Chloroflexota > Anaerolineae > Epilineales > Epilineaceae > UCB3. The sequence goes on from QEVT01000125.1 coordinate 10,130, forward strand.
ACGGCTTCGCGGATGCGCCGCGCCGCGCCCGACCCTTGTCGGCCGCGCCGACCGGCGTGGCGGCCCGCGGCCCGGCGGCGTTCCCGCCGCCCGCCGTCGCCGCGGACGCCGTCGTCGGC
>QEVT01000126.1 GCA_003576755.1 bacterium
GATGCTCGAGCCCCGGTCGACCCGCTCCACTGAAAGCGTGACGCGACCGGCGCCGTCTCCGCGTCGAGCGGCGCCGCGCGGCGCCGGGAAAGGAGACCCCATGCGGGATGCGGCACGCCGGCCCCGGGCAATCGGGATCGGACGGCTCGGCGCTGCGGTCGCGCTCGTGGCCGGGTTGGCGACGGCCGGCCCGCATCCGGCGCCGGCCGCGCGCGGTGCACGACCCACCGTACGGCTCCCGGCGGCCGCGCCCGCAGTGGCTCCCGGCGGCGCGTGGGCCGGCTTCGGGTTCCCCGGCCGCACCCTGACGACGACCCTGCCGGCCTATCTGCCGGCCGCGCTGCGCGCCCACGACCCTCCGCCCGTGCACCCGCGGCCGGACCTCGCGGCGGCCGTGTGGCGCGCGGTCGAGCGCCTTGCCGGCGCCCATGTCACCCCGGCGGTCTTCCCCGGCTATGCCGCCACGTCCGGCGGTCCGTCCGCGGCGGGCGTCCGGGCCAACGTCGAGGCGGCATGCCACGACTTCCCCGACCTGCCGGACCCGTTTGGCGCCGGCGCGCACCACCACGCGTGCTACGAATGGGTGGCCGGCTACCTCGCGCTCTACCACGCGGCCCGGGCGCGCCAGGCGTCGCTCGGCGTGCCCGACGGCACGGCAGGGGGCCCGATCGCGGACGACCGGCGCTGGGCGCAGCACTACCTCGACGCCGAGCTCGACGCCTTGGCGCGCTTCGTCTACGGTCCCGAGGACCTGCCGGCGGGCGTCCCGAGCCACCGCGACTCGCTGGCGGCGATCTGGCAGAACCCGCTGCGGGCGGTCAACGTCGTGGTCGTCGCCGAGCTCCTGCGCAAGCAAGACGCGCTGCCGCCCGCCACCCAGGCGCGCGCCGAGGAGCTGCTCTCAGGGATCGCCCGCGCCTGGTACGCGGCGTTCCGGGTGGACGAGCCCGGCACGCACCCCACCACCGGGCTGGCCCTGACGTCGGCACCACACCCGCTGGCCGAAGCCCGCACGCTGGCCGGCCGCGATGTCGCGTCGCGCCACAGCTTCACGTTTCGCTGGGACGCCGACAAGGGCAACACCCCTGCCGAGGAAGTCGGGTGGATGGGGGCGGCCGCCATGCTGATCGCGCGCGCGCTGGGGGACAGGCTCCCCGACGGCGATGGGCTCTACGAGGCCGGCCGGCACTGGGTCGACTTCACGCTGGCCTACGACCGCCCCGACCCGGTGCACGGCGGCACGATCCGCACGCTGAACGCCGAGACCGACGGGGGCGCGTACGGCCAACGGCGTTACTGGCTCGAAAACCACACCGCCGACGTGCCGTCGCTGCCCTATCTCGGCTACACCTGGCAGTCGATCGGCACGGCGCTCTTCGCGTCGGACCGGCGCGACGGGGCGCCGTGGCAGAGCCTGACGCCAGACGATGCGGCCTGGCAGGTCATGCTGCTCAGCGCCGGCGAGACGATGCGCGCGCCCGACGGCACGTTCCTCGTCGATTGGGCGCCCGGCGGCGGGATCGGCTACGCGATGGACCCGTTCCCGCTGTGGCACATGCCCTGCGGTCAGTGGATCGCCGGGCGGCACTACGTGCGGTACGACGGCCGGGCCGGCGGGCAACCCCTCTACGTCGCCGAGATCGGGCACCCGGCCGGGCTCGACGTCGTCAACGTGGCGTGGCCGCTGATGCGCATCGCCGCCCATCGCCAGGACCGCGCGGCGTACCGGCTGTGGGCCGACCGGCTCGCGCGGGTGCTCGACGCGTACGCCGCCCGGCCGCCGGATCCGCGTTGGGCCGAGTGCCAGATCGCGCCGTACGTGTCCGACAACCCCGGCTACCACGCCGCCCGCATGCTCTCGGTCTACGTGATGGCGTGGCACGGGCTCGGCGGCCACACGGTCGAGCCGTGGCCCGCCGCCCGACCGCCACCGTGATCCGGGCCGCGCCGAGGGCTCAAGACGCGGGCGCAGGCGGTTCCTCCGGCAGGTGCTCGTGCCGCAGGACGACGGGCTCGCCGGGGCGCAGGCGCATGTTGACGAGCTCGACGGCGAACGAGAAGGCCATGGCGAAGTAGGCGTAGTTCTTCAGCCCGATCTCGTGCGCCATGTCGGGGTTCCAACCCTCGACCACCAACATCACGCCGATGAGGATGAGGAAGCTGAGCGCGAGGATCTTCATCGTGGGGTGGCGCTCGACGAACCGGCTGATGGCGCCGGCGGCGAACAGCATCAGCGCGGCGGCGATCAAGATCGCCGTCACCATGACCACGATCTCGCCCGACAGGCCGACGGCGGTGATGACCGAGTCGAGCGAGAACACGATGTCGACCAACATGATCTGGACGACGACGCCCATCAGCGACGCCGCCACGCGTTGGGCATGCGGCCGCTCGATGACCTGGAGCTTGTCGTGGATCTCGTAGGTCGCCTTGGCGATGAGGAACATGCCGCCGCCGAGGAGGATGAGGTCGCGCCCCGAGATGCCCTTGTCCAGGACGGTCAGCAGCGGCTCGGTGAGCCGCATCACCCATGTGATGCCCAGCAGCAACAGCACGCGCGTGGCCACGGCCACGGTGATGCCGAGGCGGCGCGCCCGCTCCTGCTGCTCTGGCGGCAGCTTGGCCGCCAGGATGGCGATGAAGATCACGTTGTCGATGCCGAGCACGATCTCGAGGGCCGTCAGGGTGAGCAGCGCGACAAGGCTGCTGGTGCCCATGCCCTCGGGGGTGGCGGCCGGCGTGCCGGCGGCCAGCGCGGTCGACAGATGGCCGAGGCCGGGGACGAGATCGACGAAGACGGGCATGGCGGACATCCTCCACGGGATGGGTGACGGGCGGTCGAGATGGTAACGGCGAGCCGGCGCCGGAGGGCCGCACGACGGCGACGTCCAGAGCGTACGCGGCGGGCGCGCGTGGCGTTGCGCCATGGGCGGGGCGCCCCGCTTGTGCCATAATCGAGGCCGTGGAGATTCTACGGCAAGCGCGGGGCGTGACAAGGCGGCATGGCGTCGTCGCCCCTGTGCTCGTCGCGGCGATCGCGCTCGTGCTCCTCGATGCGCCGGCGCCGGCCGGCGCCGGTGCACCCCGGAAGGCCCAGGCACCCGGCGCCTCCACCCAGACCGTGGCCTACCTCCCCTGGGTCGCGCGCCACGACGGCGCGCCGGCCCGCCCGGTCGCGCGGCTGGGCGGCGATGCCGGCGTGGTGGCCGCCGCCGGCCGGCGGGTCTTCGTCGGGATGGACGACCGGATCGGGGTGTACGACCTCGACGATGCCGGCCGCCCGGCGCTCGTCGCGGTGTCGCGGCCCTTCGAGGCGGCGGTGCGCGGCCTCGACGTCGTGGCGGACGACGTTGGGCCCCAGATCGTCGCCCTGGTCGGATCGGGCGGCATCCACGCGTTCGATGTCGACGACGCCGGGCGGCTCGATCCGTGGTTCGGCGTCGCCGTGCCGGGCGAAGTCCACGACGTCGCCGTCGCTCCCGGCTGGCTCCGCGGCTACCTGGCCATGGGGGAGGCCGGCGTGGGCATCGTCGACCTCTCGCCGCGGATCGTGCCGGTGGCGCAGCCGGCCGGCGACGGCAGCCGGATCGTCGCGGGCTTCCCGGGCCGTCTCGCGGTCGGGCGGGGCCCCGCGGCGACCGGCGACATCCGGTGGCGCGGCCGGCTCGCGGTGCCGGGCGACGTGCGGCGGGTCGTGGCCACGCCGAGCCACCTGCTGTTCGTCGCGATCGCCACCGGGTCCATCCTCGTGTACCGCCTGGAGGATCCAGATCGCCCGCAGCTGGTCTTCCTGCCGGCAGGGCTCCGGTGCGGGGAGTCCGGCGAGCTGGCCGACCTCGCGGTGGACAGGCCGCCGCATGGCCTGGGCCCGACGCGCCTCGTGTGCGCCATGCGCGGTCGGCCGGGCAACATCGGCGTGTGGAGCCTGGACGACCACGGACCGTCCAGCCTGCGCGCCAGCGCGCCCATCGACGACGCCCAGGCGGCGCTCTCGATCGCGGGCGACGCGGCTGCGGGCGATGCGGTCTTCGGGGTGACCGGCGCCGGCGACGTGGTCCGCTTCCGGGTGGGGTTGCCGTTGACGCTCGCGCCGGACGGCGTGTCGAGCGTGCCCGGTGCGCGGGCGATCGCGGCCGCTGGGGGCTGGGTGGCCGTGGCGCGCGGGCAGCGTGGGCTCACGGTGCTGCGCGGCGACACGCTGGCCGACGTCGGGGGCGACGCGCCGCCGGGCGCGATCGCCGCCGCCGCACCGACCGGACCCGGCCAGGTGCTGGCCGCGTTGACCGAGGCGCCGGCCGGGCTCGCGGCCATCTGGGCCGATGCCGACGGGCGGCTCCGACCGGCGGGCTTCCTGCCGCTCGGCGTGCAGGCGATCGCCGACGTGACGCTGCGTGCGCCGCGCGGCCGACCGGCCAACTACGCTTACCTGCTCTACTACAACGCGCTCGAGGCCATCGACCTCAGCGCGCCCGGCGTGCCCGAGAAGCGCCGCACCCTGGCCGTGCCCGACGCGACGGCGATGGCGATCGACGGGCGCCACATCTACGTGGCGGGCGACGGCCTGCGCGTCATCGACGCCGACGTGCCGGATGCCCCGCGCGAGGTCGCCTACGTCTTCCGCGGCCGGACGGGCGAGGCCGTGGCGGCGGCGGGCGACCGGGTGTACGTCGCCCAGCGGCTTCCCACCGGCGTGCGCCCGACCGACCTGTGGGTGTTCGACGTCTCCAACCGCGCCGCCCCGCGCCAGGTGGGCAGCCTGCCGAACATCGAGCATACCGTGGCCCTGGCGGCCACGTCCGGCCACGTCTACCAGGTGTACGACCAGGACCGGCGCTACGGCCTGCGGACGTTCGACGCGCGCGACCCGGCCGCCATCCGCCGCCTCGACGGGGCCGGCACGTTCGCCACCGACGGCTACGCGCGCGGCGTCGTGCGCGACGGCGACCGGCTGTTCCTCGTCGAGGAGGCCTACTTCGACCGCATCAGCCGGCGCGACCGCGGCCGCACCGGCGTCCACGTGCTGGACATCCGCCAGCCGGACCGCCCGGTCGCCCGGCAGTTCCTGCCGTTTGCCGCCCCGGTGCGCTCGGTCGACGCGGCCGACGGCAAGCTGTACGTGGCGGCCGGCGCGGCCGGGCTGTACGTGTTCGAGATCGACCCCGGATCTGGCCGCTACCTCGCGGCTGGCCCCGGCCCGCGGTGATCACCGGTCCGCGCGATCGGTCCAGATCCGACGATCCGGGCCCCACGGCGCGGACGTCATCGACCCAGGAGCCTTTGATCCCATGTCGCTGCCCCATCCCTTGATCCACGCCCCCGAGCTCCCGGCCGGGGCGGAGTGGCTGAACACCGCCGCGCCGCTCTCGATGGCGGCCCTGCGCGGCAAGATCGTGGTGCTGGAGTTCTGGACGTTCTGCTGAATCAACTGCCACCACAACGTCGCGCAGTTGCGTCGACTCCGGCAGATGTTCCCCGACGAGGTCGTCGTCGTCGGCATCCACTCGGCGAAGTTCCCCTCCGAGCAGATCACCCGCAACCTGCGGGAGGCGGTCTTGCGCCACGGCATCGACCATCCCGTGGTCAACGACGCCCAGCGCGGGATCTGGGAGGCCTATGCCATCCGTGCGTGGCCGACGGTGCTGCTCGTCGACCCCGCCGGCCGCATCGCCGGGTCGTGGGCCGGCGAGATCCTGGCCGAGGACCTGGCGGTGGACATCCGGCGGCTCATCGACCGCCACGCGGCCGAGGGGACGCTGGACCGGCGGCCGGTGGACACGCAGCCCGAGCGGGCAGGCGTGCCGGACCGGCCGCTGGCTTACCCGTCCAAGGTGCTTGCCGACCCCGAGAACGGCCGGCTGTTCATCAGCGACACCGGCCACCACCGCGTGCTCGAGGTCGCGCTGGACGCCGATGGCATCGGCGGGGCGGTGCGCCGCGTGTTCGGGTCCGGCACGGCCGGCCTCGTCGACGGCCCGGCCGGGCGCGCCGCGTTCCACGGGCCGCACGGTCTCGACCGGCTCGGCGCGACGCTGTACGTGGCCGACACCGAGAACCACGCCGTGCGCGCGATCGACCTCGATGCCGGCACCGTGCGCACCGTGGCGGGCATGGGCGAAAAGGCCCACGGCCGGCTGGTGCTCGAGGCGCCGACCGCCACGCCGCTGCGCTCGCCGTGGGCCGTGCTGGCGGTCGAGCACCTGCTGTTCATCGCCATGGCCGGCGCGCACCAGATCTGGGTGCTGGTCGACGGCGAGGCCCTCGGCCCGTTTGCCGGCAACGGGCGCGAGGCGCTCGTCGACGGCCCGCGCGCGCGGGCCAGCTTCAACCAGCCGATGGACCTCGCGCTGGGTTACAGCCACCTGTTCGTCGCCGATGCCGAGGCCAGCGCCGTGCGCGCGATCCGGCTCGACGACGACCCCGAGGTGTTCACGCTGGTCGGCACGGGTCTGTTCGACTGGGGCGACCGCGACGGCACCGGCGTGGCGGCGCGCCTCCAGCACCCGGCGGGGCTGGCGTTCGGCAACGGGACGCTCTACGTGGCCGACAGCTACAACCACAAGGTCAAGACGCTCGACCCGCGCACCGGCACGGCGGCGACGCTCGTCGGCACCGGTGACGCCGGCCATGCCGACGGTCCGTTCGAGACGGCGCGGTTGTTCGAGCCCGAGGGGGTGAGCGCCGCCGGCACACTGCTCTACGTCGCCGACACCAACAACCATGCCGTGCGCGTGGCGGACCTGGTGGGGCGTAGCGTGACGACGCTGGCGCTGCGGGGCGCTTGATGGCGGCGGGGGCGGGCATCAAGCCCGCCCCCCATTGGCCACCCGCCTGGTCGCGTGCCGGCGGACGCCGGCACGCGCGGGATGGGTCAGCCGCCGGCCTCGTGCACTGCCCAGGGCAGGAAGACCTTGCGTGACGGCGTCGCCGTCGGCGGGACCGCCGTCGGGTGGGCCGTGGGCACCGGTTCGGTCGGCTGGGCCGTCGGTTGGATGGTCGGCGGCGGCGTGGCCGTCGGCACCGCCGCGTCGCAGCCGTTGGGCCGGCCCGGCGTCCCGTAGCCGCAGCGCCCCCATGCGTTGCCGCCGCTCGGCTGGCGGCCGAAGCCCTCGTCGGCGCCGAGCCCCTCGAACGTCACCCGGTCGACGATCTCGGTGCGGCTGGCCAGGACCACGGTCTCGCCCTGGCGGCTGAGCGCGAACGGGGCGTGCAGCGGGCCTTGCGCGGTGTCGCCGTCGCACCACACGAGCAGGTGCTCGCCCGGCGCCAGCGCCCGGTCGGGCAGGGCGAAGGCCCAGGGGTCGGTGGGATCGTCCGACAGGTACAAGCCGGCCAGCGACAGCGGGGCGGTCCCGCGGTTGTAGAGCTCGATCCAATCCTCGTGCTCCCCGGCCTCGTCGGTGATCGTCGACACGTTGTCGGCCATCAGCTCGTTCAGCACGAGGTCGCCGGGGGCCGCCGGCGGCAGGTCGACGCCGCCGACCTCGTAGGCGAACGGGCCCGTCCAGTTGGCGGCCGGGAAGAACGACACCCGGCCGTCGGCGATCGCGGTCCGCAGCGCGTAGGTGACCCGCTTGCCGGCCCGCTGGGCCGGGATCACCGCCGACCAGACGTCGCCTTCGCGCGTCATCGGCACGCTCGCTTCGAATCCGCCGGCGACGCGGTAGCGCAGCTCGGCGCTGGCCATGGTCGCCGCGTCCGCCCCGCCGAACGTGGCGCGCACCGTCGCCGCCTCGCCCGTGGCCGGGCTCGCCGGCGACAGTGCGTGGTCGGCCAGGCGCAGGTCCGGCGACTGCATGTCGGGCCGCGCCCGCAGGTATGCCCCGCGCTCCCGGACCAGCGCGAGGATGCCCGGCGCGCTCATGCCGAAGCCGCCAGGTCGCCCGGTCCCGCCGCCCGACGGGGCGATGGGCTCGCGCAGGTTTTGCAGGAACTGCGCGAACGTGAAGCTTCCGGAGATCCTGCCCTGCGACGCCTCCTCGGCCTGGGCCGCGTCGCGGACGAGGTCCTGGTAGGTCTGGCCGACCTCGAGCACCCAGTCCTCGGTGAACACCTCGTCGAGCAGCGTGCGATAGTGCGCCAGGTAGTCCGCCCGGTACTCCGGGACGGCGAGGAGGCGGCGGATCAGCGGCCGGTTCGCCGCGTCGGCCTGCGCGAACGGGTCGACGAGGGCGGCGCTGGTCCCGCCGCCGCCCGGCCCGCCGCCCATGCCGCCCGAGCGGAAGCCGAACGTCCCGAACGCCAGGCCGAGGTCCCAGATGTGGATGTTGAAGCGCGGGTCGCGGGTGCCGCGGAAGAGGTAGAAGTTCTTGCCGACGTAGTAGCTGTCGTAGTGGGCGAGGATGCTCGTGCCCGCGATGTGCCACAGCGCGCTGTCGACGTTCATCACCCGGCGGATGCCTTCCTTCAGCTCGGCATCCGACAGGCCGCCGGCGCTGACCGGCGCGTCGAGCGCGCGGATGAGCTCGCGGAGCTCGACGTAGCCGTCGTCGCTCGACGCGTCCTTGCCCTTGACCTCGTAGCCTTGCTTGTACGGCGCCAGGTCCTCGCCCTTCCAGTTGAGCGTCGACGAGTCGAAGGCGATGCGCACCGGCGAGTCGCCGCGGATGATCAGGCCGCTGTCGTCGAACCAGTGGTCGGCCCACTCGCCGTTCATCTGCTCGACCATCGAGTACAGGCCGATGTACTGGCCCTGGATCGAGACACGCGCGAACGTGAAGCGCGACACCGGCATGTACTGGCCCAGCAGCTTGAGCGCGATGGCGTCGCGCAGCTGCGACGGGTCGCTGAAGTTGTTGTTGAGGTTGATCACGTCGAAGCCCCAGAGATCCTGGCCGGCCACGAACGCGTCGGTGGTCAGGTTGAACGGCTTCTTGTTCCCGCTGATCCCGAGCGACGAGTTGCCCTTGCACCGCACGCCCACGCGCTCCAGCCGGGTCCCGTCCACCACCAGCGTCACCGGGACGTCGGCGGCCGGGCCGGGCGCCGGCTGGCCCGGTCCGCCGCGGCTGCGGCAGCCGTTGGCCTGCAGAAGCGCCAACCAGTCGTCTTGCTCGAACGTCATCGAGACGTCGCGCACGCGGGTGTCGTCGTACAGCGCCGGCGTGGCAGGGTCCTGGTCGGCTCGGGCGGGCCGCGGCACGGGCGCCGCGTTCGTGGAGCCCGGCGCGGAACCCGGCGACACGCCCGCGAGCGGTTGGGCCTCGCCGCGGCCCGCGGGCAGCGGCGCGGCCACGGCGGTGCCGAGCGTGAGGACGACCGCCAAGGCGGCGATCGGCGCGACGGCGTGGTGGATGCGGCGCATGGGGCTCTCTCTCCTTCGTTGGGCGGAAGCACTGCACAGCGCGCTGGGGTATGGGACCTTGCCTGCGCCCTCGGAGCCGACCTGGCGCCGAGATGCCCGGGAGATCCATCATGCCCCACGTGATTAACAACGGATGGGGCAAAGCGATTGATTGTACGTGGAAGCCGGACCGCCGTGCCGCCGTGCCGCGCGCGCGGCCACCATCTGCGGCGGCTCCGTCCGGCGGCCCGGACCGACACGCGCAGGGGCGGCCTCCCAGGCCGCCCCTGCCACACCCATCACGAAGCTCGCCGGCCCGCGCGGGTGGATCCGATCCCGGATCGCCGCGCGGGCGACGTTCGAGATCAGAGGTCCGTGCCGCCGCTCGCGGGCGATCGCGGCGCGAACCGCGCGCCGTTCTGGCCGCTCGGCGCGGCGCCGCCGTTCGCGTCCGGCATGGCGCCGCGGCCGAACCCGCCACGCCCCATCATCGCGCGGCCGAACCCGCCGTGCCCGCGCCCGAAGCCCGCACCGCGGAACCCGCCGCAGCCCATGCCGCCGGCCTCCTCGAGGGCGTCGGCCTGAGCCTGGGTGATGACGCCCGCCGCCACGGCCCCGGCCACGGCCTTGTCGTACGCGGCCTCCAGCTTGTCGTTCAGCTCGGCGCGCGTGAGCCCGCTGTCGTCGAGCAGGTCCGCCATCGACTTGCCGTCCGACCGGGCGGACTCGAGGTCGGCGGCCGTGACGCCGAGCGCCTCGGCCATGATGGCCTCGCGGTCGATGCTGCGCGCGAGCTTGCGGCCCGCCTGCATCAGGTCGGCCTGCTCCTGCGTCAGCCGGCCGGCCTCGACGGCGGCGGCGACCTTTTCGGCGTGCAGCTTGTCTTGGGCCTCGATCAGCTTCTCGGTGGGGATGCCGAGCGCCTCGGCCAGCTCGGCGG
>QEVT01000127.1 GCA_003576755.1 bacterium
GGGCGCGAGCACGGCGAGCGGGTCGGGCGCTGCCGGGCGCTCGAGGTCGCCGGGGCACAGGCCGCGGGCCGGGATGCGATCGCACGGGCCCGCGTCGCCGGCCGGCGGCGTCGACAGCCGGAACGACAGCCCGTCGGGGCCGAAGAGGATGCTCGCGCGATGGCCGCCGGCGACGTAGCGCGCCCACGGGTCGGCCTGGCCGCGGTTCGCGACGAACGCGAGGGCGACCCGGCCGAACGGCGCCGCCGCGGCGCGCCGCGCGGGATCGGGGACGGGCGCAGTCGGGGCGAGGGCCGCGCGGGCGATGATGGCCGCGAGCACGCAGCCGAACACGGATCGACGCAAGGCTGGCATGACGCACGCTCCTGGGGGTGAAGGGAGGGAGCCGCGGGCCTGGACTACTCCGAGTACAACCGGTCCACGATGTAGCCGACGATCAAGAAGGCCACGAGCAGCACAGCCGTCATGGCCAAGGTCAACGACAGCGGCATGAAGCCCATGACGCTGAAGGTCATCGCCGTACACGACCCGATCGCCCACACCACAAGGCCCGCGATGAACCCGGTCTTGGGGCCGGCGCCGAAGCGCGGGCGGATGGCGGCGTAGACGAACGCAGCCATGAGGGCAAAGAACATGTCGGAGCCGATGAGCCACGGGATGGCGCCGTCGAGGGCCGCCATATCGAGGTTGCGCGCCTGGAAGGCGGCCTCCATGGGGCCGCCGAACAAGAGCGCGCCGGACGCGACGTCGATGAGGGTGAAGACCACGCCGGCGACGAGGCCGGCCACGACCATCTTCTTGGTGTCGATCGATCCCACCGTGTGCTCCTGAGGGTGCGCGGAACGCGTCCGCGGAGGGACCGCGCAGTGCCGGCGCGGTGTGCGGAGTATAGATGGGGCGGGCGGGTCGTCAACCGCCGCCCGCCGGTCGGGCGACGACGACGGCGCACGCTACGCCGGCTGCCTCGCCCGCGTCGCCGGGAAGCCGCGGTCGACGAAGCACAGGGCGTCGAGGTGGCGCGGCCATACGGCGACCTGTTGGCCGTGCCCGAGCGGCCTGGCGCGCACCGGCGCGCGCAGTGGGTGCCCTGGGGGCAGCCCGCGCAGGTCGATGAACCCATGGTCGACGCCGGCATCGTGGAGGATCGCTTCGACCGAGCCCGGCAGCGCCGGCTCGATCGGCTCGGGCGTCTCGAACCACGTCCCGCGCATGCCGGAGTGGGCCGTGCACCCGATGGTGTAGTAGGCGTCGACGAGCCACCGCGCCAGGCGCGCTATCGAGGCGTCGCGCACGTTGGTGCTCGCGATCGACCGCCCGACCGGGACCGGCCGGCCGTCCACCATCGGATCGAGGCCGCGGCAGGATTCCAGGTCGAGCAGGCCTTGCAGCACCTCGTGCCAGAAGGCCGGCTCGTGTGCGCCATGGGTCTCGACGAAGCGCCGGCGGCTGGCGAGCAGCGCCTCGACGAGCGTCTGGACGGCAGCGCGCGCCACCATGCGCTCGTCGGGGGTCGGGTCGTACGGCGGCTCGAAGCGATCGACGCGTTCGATGAGGTCGCCCACCCGTGCTCGCACGGCCGGGTCGACGAGCCCGGGGTCCACCGCGTCGACGAAGCCGAACAGCGCCGCGACGAGGCGGTCCGACCGCCCGTCCGACAAGCGGCAGTCGAAGCCGGCCATCTCCAGGCGCCGCCCGTTCTCGGCTGACGTGCGCGCGAGGTCGAACAGCGGTTGAACCTCTTCCGCCAGCCGCCACATGCTGTAGATGCCGCATTCCGGCGGGGCCGGCGGGCCGGCTGCGCGCAGCGCCGCGTCCATGTCGCGGCATGCGAACAGGCCGGACTCCCAGGCCAGCACGTCGAAGCCCATCACGGCGTGCAGGAACTTGGTCAGGCGCACCTTGGCCTTGTAGGCGTGGCCGTCGCCGTGCCGCGCCTCGCCGAGCCCGACCACGCGCGCGTCGCCGATCGCAGCCGCGATGGGCATGAGGTCGCGGCAGTCCTCGTCGTCGGCGTCGATCGATCGGAGCGGGACCAGATGGGTGAGCATCCTGGCGGCCTCGCGTGGCGTGGTTTCGATGGATGGTGGCTCGATCTTGCGGCGCTTGCAGGTCGAAGTCGTCTACCGCGACCAGCTCGGGCACTCGTCGCTCGCGCCGTGGCGGGTGACGCGGGTCTGCTGGCTGCCGTCGGTGTTCATCCAGTAGATCTCGTGGTCGCCGTCCCGCTGGGAGTTGAACGCGATCCGTGCCCCGTCGGGCGACCACGCTGGGTTCGAATCGTACCCTGCCGCAGATGTCAGCCGCGTCTTCGCCGAGCCGTCGGCCTGCATCACGTGAATGTCGGCGTTCCCCGAGGCGTACGGGAAGTACTCGAACGCGATCCGCGAACCGTCAGGCGACCAGGTCGGGTCGTCGTCGATGCCCTCGTCCCGCGGCGACAGCCGCCGTGGCTTCGATCCATCGGCGTTCATCAAGAAGATCCGGATCCCGTTGCCGTCGCCCCGGGACGACTGGAAGGCGATGAGCTTGCCGTCGGGCGACCAGGCCGGGCTGAAGTTGAGGCCATCGCCCGTCCGCGTGAGGCGGGTCTGGCCCGATCCGTCGGCATTCATCGCATAGATCTCGAAGTTGCCGGGCCGATTCGAGCTGAAGGCGATGCGCCGGCCGTCGTTTGACCACGCGGCGTCGACGTCGGCATTGCTGTTGACGGTGAGCGGGCGGCGCGCCGATCCATCCCCGTTCATCACGTAGACCTCGGTGTCGCCGTCTTCGTTCGAGGTGAACAGCACCTGGCGCCCGTCGGGCGACCAGCTCGCGCAGCTCTCGTTGCCTGGCGTGAACGTCAATCGCGTCAAATCGGTGCCGTCGAAGTTGACGACGTAGAGCTCGCGGTTCCCGTCGCGGTCCGAGTTGAAGAGGAGCTTGGGCTTGGGCGTCGGCGTGACCGTCGGGGTCGATGTCGCCGTCGGGGTTGGGGTGGCGGTCCAGATCACGTGGCGGTTGGAGACGTAGGGCAGCAGCCACCGGCCGGTCGGTGTCGCCGTCGGCCGGACCACCGTCGGTGTGCGGGTTGCCGTCGCTGTCCGAGACGGTGTGGCCGCGGTCGGCGACGGCGTCGCCTCGGGCGCGGCGCCGGCTCGGTAGCGCAGGAGCGTTCCGTTGGACCAGCCGCCGGCCCAGCCGTCGGTGGCGTCGACCATGTCGACGGCGAGGAAGTCGTCCGCGACGTCGACCGACGCCGCGCTCCAACGCACGCCATCCCAGTGATAGGCGGTGGCCCGATCCGGGGAGCCGCCCAGGGCCCAGACATCCGATTCCGCGACGATGTCGACGCTGTGGAGATCGGCGTCTGCGAGCACGTGGTCATGCCAGGCCTGTCCGTCCCAGTGCAGCGCATGTTCGAGGCTGATCACCCACCCCGAGTCGGGGGTCAGGAACGCGATCTCGTAGAACGCGAGGTTGCCGGCCGGATGCGCCACCGACTGCCACCGCGTGCCGTCCCAATGCACGAGGGCGTTGTTCCAACCGGCCGCCCAGCCGTCGGTCGGCGAGAGCATGTCGATCGAGAACAGGTTCTGGTCGGTGGGCGACGCCACGGTGGTCCAGCCCTGCCCGTCCCAGTGGAATATGCGCCCGTCGGAGCCGACGGCCCAGCCGTCGTCCGGGGCGAGCCAGTCCGTGTCGAAGAGGGCCGTGGTGGCGGGCTCGATGCCGCTGTTGGCCGTTCGCCAACCGATGCCGTCCCAGCGCAGCACGGTCCCTCCGGTGCCCACGATCCAGCCGTCGTCGGGTGTCAGCATGTGGACGCCGAAAAGCAGCGCCCGGGTCGGGCTGTCGACCACGACCCAATCCGCGCCGTTCCAGCGGAGGATCGTGCCTTCGAACCCCACCGCCCATCCGTCGGCATCCGACAGCATGTGGATATCCCGGAACCGCGTCGCACGCGTGCCCCAGGTGCGCCAGCCGCCGCTGACCGGGGCGCTCCATGCATGCGGCGCGCTCGACATACGGCCGATCCCATCGACGAACAGGCCGATGGCGAGCATGCAACCCGCAACGGCCACCGCCGCCCGTCTTGACTCTGCCGACATGGCGTTCCCTCACTTTGGACGGACGGAGGATAGCCGCCGGATGTGGCGCGGCGGGGCAACGAGAGCCCCCGCACCGGTTTCGCATAGGATAGACGGAACCAGCGGGCCGTCAAGGGACAACCGCACCTGTCGGAGCCTTCGATGCTCACAGTCGTGGTCCAACACTGGCTTGATCACGACCGACGACGACTGGACCAGCGTGCCGGGCATCGTCGGATACAGGGGGATGACATCACGACCTTGATCGGCACCGACCCCCAGCCCCTCCTCGCCGACGGCGGCGCCACCCCGATCGACGTCATCGCCAATGACACCAACCCCAACACCCTCACGGCCGGCGGCATCGCAGAGCTCCAGATCGCCGACCCTGTCGTGGCACTCCAGGGCTCGGACACAGCAGGCGCCCCGTTCTTGCTGGCGCATGTCGACACCACGGGCGTCCTCCGTCAGGGTGAAGCCACCCGCGAACGCCGTCAGGCGGCGCCACAGCCCCTGCTCCGTGTCGGTGAGCATGTGGAAGCGCGAGTCAAGCGTGTCGTTCATCGAACGGTGGCGCGCCGCGACCGAACGGCGGCGTGCTCCGCGCGCCGGCGCGGCGAGCATCGATCCGGACAGCATGCGGACTCGCGACGCCGCGGCCTCGATGGTCAACGGGAGCCCGTCGACCTTCCGGCAGGTCGCCGGGATGGCCGGCAGTCGGCCCGGCGCTGCGGCGTGGCCCGGCCAGGTGCGGGTAAAACGGGTCACGAAGCCGTCGGACGGCTCCCGATTGGAGGACCTGCGCCGACCCCCCGCCACCAGTCGAGCGGTGGCGGGGGGCCGGCGCTATCGACCCGACGCGTCCCTGGACGGCCGATCGGCGTCAAGGCACGTCGTCTCCCTCCAACGATCGGCAGATCGGCAGATACAGCTTCCAGCCGGCCATCGGCGTCGCGGTCGGGGCCGGCGCTGTCGGCGGCAGTTCCGGCGTCAGGGTTGGCGCCGGCGCCGTCGGCGGCAGCTCCGGCGTCGCGGTCGGCGCCAGCGCCGTCGGCGTGGTCGCCGGCTCGGTCGTCGCCGTTGGGACCGGCGCGTCGGGCGGCGGGATCAGGGGGCCGAAGTGGAGGGTGATGAGGCCGTCCTCTGGGAGCTTGAAGCGGCGCTCGGGCTGCATGTGCACGAGGTCGGCGTCGCGCTCGCCGGCGACGTTGGCGAAGCGGAGGGCGAAGCGGTCGAGGCGGTGGGGCACGTTGACGACGTAGTCGCCGCTGTCGGGTGCGTCATCGACTTCGATCGCGCCGCCCGGGGGGATCGGGCCGAGGGCGATGCGCCAGACGTGGGGCTCGGTGCCGCGCTGGTCCATCGGGAAGATGTAGTCGAGCTTGCCGTCGCCGTTGAGGTCGGCGGCCTCGTCGGGCCACTTGCCGGTGAAGCGGACGTCGCACGACGCGGTGGTGAGCTCGGCCGGCTGGCTGGCGCCGGACGCCCAGACGCACATGACCGCTTCGTCCCACTTGGGGGCCACGTAGCGGAAGGCGCGGCCGACGACGTCGCGCTTGCCGTCACCCGTCAAGTCCTTGAGGCTGACGTCGACGTCGCCGTCGGCGATGGCGCTGCTGTAGCGCGTGCTGACCAGCGCGCCGACCTCGTTGACGGGCTCCCATTGCGCCCGACCGAGCACCAGGGCGCCGAAGTGGTAGGCCTGGCCGCGGCGGGTGCGCTTGCCGGTGAAGAGCAGGTCCGCCTTGCCGTCGCCGTCGACGTCGTTGGTCTGGGCGGTGCAAACGTCGATGCCGTCGCTGCTGTAGATCACGGCGCTCGGGGCGGTCGCGGCGACGTCCAGCAGGCCGCCCTCGAAGGGCGCCAGGTAGATCGACAGCTGTCCCTTGGAGGCCTCGTTGTGCCCCGGGCCCCACACGCCGCACGCGCCGATGACGAGGTCGGTGGCGCCGTCGCCGTTGACGTCGGCGGAGTTGAGCCGGTCGGGCATCGGCACCCGCCGCTCCTCGGCGCTGGTGCGCGGCGGCCCCGGCTGGCGGACGCGCAGGTCGGGCGGCTCCTTGGCCACGTCGATGAACGCCGGCGGCTCGGCTTGGCCGAGGAACACGCGCAGCTCGACGGCCGACAGGGCGTCGCGCTGCGACTCCTCCTTGCGGATCACGACGTCGTCCTTCCTGTCGCCGTTGACGTCCTTGGTCATCGCAAGCCGGTAGACCGGGTCGCCCGGGAGCTGATCGGCCGGCTCGGGGAAGCGCAGCACCACCCGGCCGTCGAGGTCCGAGATCCGGCTCTCCGCCGGCCACGCCGCGCGCCCCAGCACGATGTCGGTGTGCTGGTGCCGCAGCGCGCTGTGGAACGACCGCGTCCAGTACTTCACGAAGAAGTCCTTGTGCCCGTCCCCGTTGAAGTCGAAGAAGGGCGTCCCCGCCACCACGAAGTCCAGGTTGCTCCCCGCCTCGTCCCCGTAAACCACCGCCCCGTCCACCAGCGCGACGGGATCGGGATCGAGCTGCGGCGCCGCGGTAACGCGGGGCGATCCGATCAGCGCCAGGGTCAGCACGGCGGCGGTGACGGCCATCAAGGCCGCCTGAGCGTGCGGGCGGGCGATGCGGCGAATCGAGCGATTCATGTTCGTCCTCTCCTTGTTCCTGGGTGCCGGGCGCGTGGATCGCGGCGATGCTTGCGGGCCCGGCGATCCCGTCCGCCGGCCACGCCGCACGCGGGGCATCTGGCGCGGCGTGCGGCGCGGCTGGCGGGCGGCGGTGTCCGTCAGGCGTGCCGGACCGCCGACACGCGGGGCTCGACGGGCTCGCCTTCCGTCCACGGCGTGCCGATCAGCGGAAGCAGGTAGGAGTCCAGGCCGATGGCTCCGGCCACCCGCCAGGCCAGGATCAGGCCGATCGAGATGACGAACAGCATGGGGTTGGTGCTGGCGCTGCCCGCCATCATGAAGTTCCAGTTCATGAAGGCGCCGAAGAACGCTGCGATGCCGGTGAACGCGCCGAAGACAAGGGCGACCCCGACCAGGAGCTCGCCGTAGACGACCAGCGGCGCGAACCATGTGTGCGCGTTCGAGTCCAATAGGGACTGGATGAACGTGCGGTACCAGTCAAAGGAGATCGGCGCCCGACCTGTGTCCGGGATGGTCACGGCCCGTTCCCAGTATGACTTCAGCGCCACGCCGGTGGCCATCCAGTCCGGATCCTCGAGCTTGTGCTTTCCGGCCTCGTACCAGCTGTAGCCTACCCACAGACGCGGCAGCAGCCAGACCCACGCTGCCTGCGGCCCCGAAAGGAGCCACGTGACCATCTTCGGCTCATGGAATGTGCGCTGCCGGCGCGAGATGAAGTTGACGCTCATGGTCCGTTCCTTTCTCGTGATCAGGCCTGACTTGAAATCCCAACGGCCTCGCTGCCAGTGTAAGCGATGCGGCACGCGGCGAACACGGAGTATCTGCCCATCTTGACTGGGCAGACCTCCGCGATTCGCGGGCAGCCGCCGGACACCGACCATGGCGACCCATGCCGGCTTTCAGCCTGGGTCTTGCGCGACCGGCCGCCCCGCTGGTAACATCGCGCCTGACGCTGAACTCAACGCGGGCGCCGTTCGTCCCGCCGGCAGGCTGCCGAGGGGGATCGGCGCCCGTGTGGGTTTGGAGGCCCGCAGATGGGGTGGCCTGGCGCCGCGCCGGGCGTGGAGGAGGAGACCGAATTCACCGATGGCCGACCGACTGGCGATGTTGTTCGCGCTCAACCGACCCGTTGTCGTGTTCGCCTACGGCCTGGTGTTCTTCGTGCTGGGCCTGGCGATCGCCATGCAGTCCCGGCGGCACAGCCGCCTGGTGCTGGCGCGCCGGTTGACCTGGCTTTCGGCGTTCGGGTTCTTGCACGCCTTGCACGAGTGGGGCGGCCTCTTCGTCCCGATTCAGGCGACCTACCTGCCGCTCGTGGCCACGCGGGGGCTCGTGGTGCTCCAGCTTGCCCTCCTGGGGGCCTCCTTCGCCTGCCTGATGCAGTTCGGCGTCGACCTGTTCCGACCGCTACCCGGCCGATGGGCGCGCGTGCGCTGGCTGGCCTTGGGAGTGGCCGGCGCCTGGGCCCTGTCCGTGACGACCTGGATGGCGTCCGCGGCGCCCAGCTTCGACGCCTGGACGCGCGATGCCGAGATCCTGGCGCGATTGACGCTCGGGTTTCCGGCTTCCTGCCTGGCCGCCGCCGGGCTGTGGCGCCGCGCGGAGGGGTTGGTGGTGCCGCTCAACGATGCGCGCACCCGGCGCTGGCTGCGCACCGGCGCCGCCGCTCTGGCCGGGTACGCGGTGGCGACCGGGCTCTTGGCTCCGCGCGGCGGCATCTGGCCGTCCATGCTGGTGAACGCCGAAGGGATCGAGGCCGCCTTCGGCGTGCCCGTGGTGGTCTTCCGCAGCGTGCTCGGTCTGGTGCTGGTGGTCGCCGTCATTCGGACCGTCGACCTGTTCAACGTCGAGACCGACCATCGCCTCGACGCGCTCGAGGAGTCACGGATCGTTGCCGCCGAGCGCGAGCGCATCGCCCGCGACCTGCACGATCGGACGCTCCAGGCCGTGTATGCCGCCGGGCTCACGGTGAGCGCCTGCTACCAGCAGGAGCACGGCGCCGGCCGCGTGGAAGTCGCGGAACGGCTGGACGAGACGCTGCGCGTCCTGGACCATGCGCTCGACGAGCTGCGCCGCCACATCAAGGAACTCCACGGCGCCCCGCTGCACGTCAGCTTCGCGGATGGGCTGCGGGACGCCCTGCGGCAGAGCGCGTTGTCGTCGCTCGCGGACGTCGACGTCCACATGGACATCCCGCCGAGCGCCGAGTTCCGCCCCCGCCCGGCCCGGCACGCGCTCGCCATCGCGTCCGAAGCGCTGAGCAACGTCGCCCGCCATGCCCACGCCCGCCGGGTAGAGCTGACGGCGCGGGTCGACGGCGATCGGTTCGAGCTGGCGGTCGTCGACGACGGCAGGGGGTTCCCGCGCGACTTCGTCGCCGGCTACGGCGTCCACAACATGCACGAGCGCGCCGGCCTGCTGCACGGGACCCTCGACATCCAGACCGAGCCTGGCCGAGGCACGCGCGTGACGCTGCGCCTGCCGCTCGCGGAGATGCAGCGATGACACCCGTGCGCATTGTGGTGGTGGACGATCACGAGGTCGTGCGGATCGGCCTCGCCAACCTCCTGGCGAGCCGGGACGGCTTCGTGGTGACGGGCCAGGCCGGAACGGCGGAAGCCGCCATCGAAGCGGTGGCCAGCGGCCGGCCGGACATCGTGCTGATGGACTTCCGCCTGCCCGGCCGCAGCGGCATCGACGCGTGCCGGGACATCGTGCGCCAGTGGCCCGCGACGCGTGTCATCATGCTGATGTCGTACGCCGACGACACGCTCGTGGCAGAGGCCATCGAGGCCGGTGCGTCAGGCTATCTGCTGAAGCGGGTGGCCGCAGCTGAACTGCTCAGCGCCATCGAAGCCGTCGCCAACGGTGGTGCCAGCCTGGATCCCAGCGTCGCTCGGAGCGTCGTCGACCGCTTGCGGCACGCCGAGCAGTCGCGCGTGATGGCCGGCTTCGGGGACCTGACCCGGCGTGAGCTGCAGGTCCTGGCGCTCCTGGCCGAAGGCCGAACCAACCCGGAGATCGCCACGGCCCTGTTCCTCAGCGAGAAGACCGTCGCGCATCACATCACCGCGATCTTCGAGAAGCTCGGGGTGTCCAACCGCGTCGAGGCAGCGACCTATGCGGTCCTCCACCACATCGACCGCCTGGTCGACGGCGATGGGGGTGACGGCGAGCCACGCTAGAAGCGGTCATGGCCTTGGCCCGACGAGGCCGGCCACAGAGACCGCTCCGGTGCCGATCCGCGCGGGAGGCGGTCATGGCCCGGCCTCACGTGCGCGCGAGTCCGGTGCGATGGCGTGACCGGCAACGGATCGCGCGCCTCCCCTACCGCTGCTTCACCACCCGCGGCACGTAGATCTCCGACGGTTCCGTCGGCGGCCGCTCGTCCGTGGGCGTCGGCGTGCGGGTCGGTCCCGCGCCTTCCGTCGGCGTCGGCGTGCGGGTCGGCGC
>QEVT01000128.1 GCA_003576755.1 bacterium
CGTGAGCCCGAGCCCGGTGACGGACGTGACCGCGACGTTCGGCTTGGGGGCCACCACCGCCAGGTAGAGGTCCCCGCTCGAGCCCGCGGACAGGCTCGGAGAGGTCACGGTGTCCGACGACACCGCGCCGCCCGCCACCGACAGCTCGTGCGTCGGGGCGGCGCCGCCGGAGGTCGGCGTGACCGTCGGAGTCGGCGAAGCCGTCGGCGGCGCCGTGTCGGTGGCGGTGGTTGTCGGTGTCGGCGTCGGCGTGGCCGCCGCGGTCGGCAGCGCCGTGGCGCTCGGCGTCGGCACGGGCGTCGACGTCGCGGGGATCGTCGGCGTCGGGGTGGCGGGTGGCGTGTGGGACGGCCCGGTCGTCGGCGTCGCGGTCCGGGTCGGCGTCGCCGTGCGGGTCGGCGTGCGGGTGCGGGTCGGCGTACGGGTGCGGGTCGGCGTACGGGTGCGTGTCGGAGTCCGCGTGCGTGTGGGTGTTCGGGTGGCGGTCGGCGTGCCGGTCGGGGTGGCCGTTGCGGAGGACGTGGCCGTCGGCTGGAGGGGTGTGGCGGTGGACGCGGGCGTCCACGTCGCCGGCGACGTGGCGGAAGCGGTCGGCGGCGCCGTCGTGGTCGCCGTTGCCACCGTCGTCGGCGTCGCCGAGGGCGGCGACGGGGTGGGGGTGGCCGTGCGCGTCGCCGTTGCCGTCCGTGTCGCGGTGGCGGTCGCCGTGGGGCCGCCGGCGGTGGCGGTGGGCGAACCCGTGGCCACCGATGTCGGCGTGGCCGTCGCCGTCCCGGCCACCAGGTCGATGGTGTCGCTGGCGGAAGTGGTGGTGGTTCCCGTCCGCATCTCGGCATGGACGGTGCGCGTGCCCGGCACGTTGGCGAGGGTCCACGCCACGGCGTTGGAGAACGGCTGCCAGGCTCCCCAGGCGTCGCTGTCGTTGCGAAGGCGCATCTCGGCCCACGCCCCGTACAGGTACAGGCTCACCGTCGTCGAGGTCGTCGTGCCGGCCTCGCGGTTGATCACGAGCGGGTAGTGGCTCGACTTGCGCCCGAAGTCCTGGGTCCAGTAGCGGCTGTACGCACCGCCGCAGCAGTGGTAGCCGACACCGATCTCGCGGACCGCGGTGCTGAGGATGTTGGCCTTGTGGCCCGTGCTGTTCATCCAGCCGAGCATCACGGACTCCGGCGACGCGTACCCGGCCGCGATGTTCTCGGCGAGGGCGTTGTAGGCGCCGTAGTACGACTGGACGCGCGCGACCCAGCCGCACGCGAGCACGAGCCCGCCGCCGGCGTCGCGGTCGTACGAGTCGTGGTCGAAGTAGTTGTCCTGCGCCATGTCGGCGCTGTGGTAGCGCGCCGCGCCGTCGAGGGTTGCGGTGCGCTTGAGCGGCGGCAGGCCGCCGTGGTACCAGCGCTCGACGTTGACGAGCTCGGCCACGCGCTGCTCGTAGGCGGCGTTGACGACCGGAGCGCTGACGCCGCCGCATCCGGAGTAGTCCAGCCCAAAGGCGCCCCACGGCGCGCGCCGCGCCGACGGCGACGGCGCGCCGGCGGCGGCCGCCACCGGGTCGCCGATCGACACGGCCGACGCGCCGGCCTCTCCGGACGACGTGGGCGGCTGCGGCTGGGCAGCGGCTCGACCGGCCGTGGCCAACCCGGCGGCGGCCAGCAGGATGCGGACAAAGGCACGGGTGTGGGGGGCCTGCATGGTGACCTCGCTCTCGATGCGTGAGGGGCGGGATGCGGCAAGCGGCAGATGGGGGAGGCGCCGGGAGCGCACGACGGCGCACCGGATCGCACGCTGGCTTCAACGAACGGTCGAGCGCGGGGGTTATGGTGGATCGGATCGGCGCCGATCGCGGTCGGTCTCCGCGCCCACGCGCGGCTCGCCCACGCGGCGAAGAGACGGAGGAACCCCTTCGCCGGCGACTTCCACGGAACCCGATCCGGTGGAGGGCCCCGCCTGGCCGACGGCGCCGAGGTTCGGGCGATCCATCCTCATCCAAGACCGAAGTGATAGCAGCGCAGCACCCTCAGCCAGCGGAAGATGGGGGCCACGCGGCTTAAGGAACGCAAGCGCGGCTCGGGCTGGTCGAAGAAGCCCCAATCGTCGAGCAGGCGGATGCCGTCGCCCCAGCGTTCGACGTCCCGGCCGCGCCAGATTCCCCAGCGCAGCAAGCCTGCGAACCGGGTGGAGGAGAGCCAGCGGTTGCCGACCCAGACATCGAGCGGCGTCCAGCCGTCGAAGACCAGCTCGGAGCCCGGGAAGTGGTCGCGCAAGCGCAGCACCAGGGCCTTGACCTGCGCCTCGCTGAAGTACACGAGAACGGCTTCGGCCAAGAACAGGCACGGGCGTGGAGCGCAGGCTTGCACGGCTTCCAGACAGGTGCTCTCGAGGATCGAGCAGCCCAGCAGGTGATGGCGCCCGCTCTCGACGCCGATCAGCCCTCGACGCAGCGCGATGACGTCCGGCAGGTCGAGGTCGAACCATGTGACACGGCCGTTGTCGACGCGTTCGAAGCGCGTGTCGAGGCCACATCCGATGTGCACCACCACCGCGTCGGGGTGACGGCCGAGGAAGTCCCGGGCGTAGCGGTCCATCCTGCAGGTGAGCAAGATCCGCATCGCCTTGTGCACCTCGGTCAAACGGATCGCCTTCACCCGTTCGAAGTCGCGGCCCAACCGCGAGACCAGCATCTCGGCTCTGTCATCCCTCATCAACGCGTCTGGGCGCCGCGATTCCATCGCTCGGACGTAGATGGGGATGAGCAAGGTATCGGAAACGCCGCTCAAGAGGGGAGTGGCCTCGTCTACCACGTGTTCCATGACGCTTGCCTCCTCGCCGACAGCACGCCGAGCGACCGGTCCCGTCGGCTAGAGTCCCGCCCGATGCGCGCGCCAGACGATCCACCCGCACGAGCGCGGCCCGACACGGCTGCGGCGCCGGCCGCCGCCGAGGGTGACACACCTGCTTCCCCTGCCGCGCCACACGACCTGCGCGGCGGCATGATCCGGCCCAGGGTCCAGATCGTGACCATGGTGCTGCGACCGGACAAGCTCCGGCAGGTGGGGTCGGCGCAGGTCCGCCGAGCGGCGGGATGCGGGGGCCGCAGACTCGCGGGGATCGGACGGGACCGCGGCGGACCGAGATGCTGGTTGTGCGCCAGGCGAGGCGGTCGACGCCGCGC
Organism: bacterium; assembly: GCA_003576755.1. Taxonomy (GTDB): domain Bacteria; phylum Chloroflexota; class Anaerolineae; order Epilineales; family Epilineaceae; genus UCB3. The sequence continues at coordinate 3,173 of QEVT01000128.1, forward strand.
CCGGCACGCCCAACCGACACCGAAGCACCGTCGACGAGCCCGCCATCAGCGGGAGCCAGCGCAGCCAGCGATAGGCGCCGAGGCGGGGATCCGGGGCGTCGAAGTAGCGCCAGGTCTCCAGCACGCGCAGGCCGGGCGCCCAGGCTTCGACCTCCTCGGCGCGCGCGAGCCCCCAGCGCACGCCGAGGCCGGCCTGCCGCAACGCGCGCAGCGCGGGGTGCCAGCGGCTGAAGGTGGCCAGCCAGGGCGCCAGGACGTCGAAGACGAGCTCGGCGCCCGGGAAGCGCACGGCGAGACGGGCGACCAGCGCCCTGACGTCCTCCAGGGCGATATAGGGCAGGACGGCCTCGGCGACGAACAGATGGCCCGGGCCGGGCCGGCCGGCCGCGGCGACCCGATCGATCCAGTCCGGATCGGTCGCGGACCGGGCGATGAAACGGCGGCGGGGACCTTCGGGGATCAGATGCCGGCGCAGCGCGATGACCTCCGGCAGGTCGAGCTCCCACCAGCTCGCGCGCCCGTTGTCCTGCCGGTCGAAGCGCGTGTCCAGCCCGCAACCCAGCTCGACGACCACCCCGTCCGGCTCCCGCGCGAGGAAGTCCCGCACGTGCCGGTCGAACCGCCGATCGCGCAGGGCGCTCAGGGTCTGGTAGAAGCCGAGCCGCTCAAAGCGGCTGAAGTCATGGTCGATCCGCCCGATCAACGCTGCGGCGGCCGGGTCGCGCAGCACCCCGTCCGGCCGTCTCGTCTCGACGACACGGAAGTAGAGCGGCAGGAGCAGCGTCTTGGCGACCGGCCCCAGGCCGCCAACGCCCACGCGCGCGCTCAACTACGCCGGCCCCGGCACGCGGAACGACAGGCACCACCCGTGGTCGCGCCAAATCGATTCGACGCCGACATCCTCCATGCCCGGCGGCAGCAGGTCCACCGGCGGCACGATCGCCTCGCCGGCCGGGCCGGCGAAGAGGTCGGTGAAGCCGGGCAGCAGGCGGCTGAAGCGCCGGTAGCCGCTGGCGACCGCTTCGGTCTCGTCGATCACCACGATCCGCGCGCCGGGCCGCGCGATGCGGGCCATCTCGCGCAGCGCGGCCGCGCGGTCGCTGAAGAAGTTGATGCCGCCCAGGTGCAGCACGGCGTCGAAGCTCGCGTCGCGGTAGGGCAGGGCTTCGGCGAGGCCGAGCGTCAGGTCAACCGGCCAGCCTTGCTGCACGCAGCGCCGCCGGCAGCGTTCGAGCTGGCCCGCGGACACGTCCAACCCATGCACCTCGGCGACCTCGGGCCGCGCGAACAGGTAGGGCAGGTTGCCGCCGGTGCCGATCGACACCTCGATCACCCGTCCCCGTGGCGCAAGCCGCGACACCGCGTCCTCGCGGACCGCCTTCTCGCCGCCGAGGAAGGCGAATCCTGCCGTGACGAAGGGGTCGTACACCCGGCATATGGCATCGTAGAACCGCGCGAACCCGCGGTTCATCCCGACCAGGCCATCCGGCTCGACGAAGCGCGCAATGCCGTCCGTGATGGGGAAGGTGCGGCCACAGCCCGCGCAGGCGAGGATGCCTTCGCCGACGACGCCGGGGGGGGTTGTGGCGACGACCGCGGTGGCCAAGGCGAGCTGCCCACGGCAGTTCGGACAGGCGAGGAGGTCGACGGTGGCTCGGTGCATGCCGGTAGTCTCCCACGCCGAGACCTCGACCGTCAAGCCGCACGGGTCCTGCGCATGCCAGCACGCGCGCAAGCGGCTGCCGACCCGAGCTGAACCGGATCGTCCGTTGTGCGGCCGCCGGCCGGAAGTGCGGGTCCGCCGTTCCCCCAGGCCGCCCTCGTGCGTCATATGCTCGAACCCACACGCTGCGATCGGCCGGATCGGCCCGGCGCCCCACGCCGCGCACCGCGCGCCGACTTGACGCACGGTGTACAATGCCGGCCACGCCGGTCCTTTGCTCTCAGGATCAACCGCTCGCCGCGGTCGGATCTCCGTCGACGCCCTCCTGGATGCCCGTCGTCGCCGCGGACCACGACCACGCCCCAAACACCAAGTGGATCGCGACATGAGAACTACGGTCGGCCCCAGGGCCCACGTCATCGGATTGGCGGTTGCGGCCATCGCCGCGCTTGCCGTGCTCCTGCCCGCCGCCACGGCGCCCGCCGCCGCCGCGCCGCCTGCACGGCCGGCCCAGCAGGCCGGGCCCGATCCACGCCCGGCTGCCGTCGCCGCGTTCAGCGCCGCCCACCCCGGGGCGCGCGTCACGGTGTACGACGGCGCGCCCGCGCAGGTGTACGGGGGCGGGTTTGCGGGGGGCGCCTCGGCCGCCGCCGCCGCGGACGACTTCGTGACGCGCCACCTCGACATGTACGGCATCCCACGCGCGCAGCTCCGTGCAGCGGGCAGCCTGCCGGTGCGCGGCGACCGCTTCACCGTGTTCCTGTACACCCAGGCCGTCGGCGAGATCCCGGTGTACGATCGGTGGCTGAAGGTGCTCGTCCGCAACATGCCCGGCTACCCGGTCGTCCTCGTCAACGCCTCGATCGTGCCGGTGGCGGGCGCCGCGCTGGCCCCGTCGCTCGACGCGGCCGCCGCCGCGGCGCGGGCGGCCGCGCTGTTCCCCGGGCTGACGCTGCGCACGACGCCCGAGCTGGCCTATCACGCCCCCGACGGCCTCGGCCGCATGCCGGTGCTCACATGGCACTTCTTCGTCGCCGACGACGCCGAGCCCCCGACCCGCCGGCACGTGTTCATCGACGCCGCCACCGGCAAGCTGGTCGACGACCTCCCCGGGCTCCATCATACCGACATCAACGGCCACGTCGACGGCAAGCAGTCGCCGCCGCCCCTGCCCGACCAGGGCAACAACCCCCCTCAGACGCGGGTCGTCGGGGGCGCGCGGGTGCGGGTGACCGGGGGCAACACGGCCTACGCCGGCGCCAACGGCAACTTCGTGATCCCGCACGGCGGCACGGGCTCGGTGACGGTGATCGCCGACCTGCAGGGGCAGTGGAGCCTCATCCAGAACCAGGGCAGCGGCGGGCTGGTGTCGGAGAGCCTCGTGATCACGCCGCCCGGGCCGGCCAACTTCCTGCTGAACCCCAACCCGTCCGAGTTCCTCACCTCGCAGGTCAACGGCTTCGTCCACACGACGCTCATCCACGATGCCATCAAGGCGTGGGCCCCCGGGCTGACGGTGATGGACATCGCCATGCCGACACGGGTGAACATCAACAACTCGTGCAACGCCTACGCCACGCTCGGCAACCCGTCGATCAACTTCTACCGTGCCGGCAACGGGTGCCCCAACACCGCCTATCCGAGCGTGATCTACCACGAGTACGGCCACACCGTCACCGACCGGATCCCCGGTGGACCCGACAGCGGCGACTACCACGAGGGCATGTCCGACGTGCTCTCGGCGGTGTACCTGAACAGCGCGTGCATCGGGCACGACTTCTTCGGGCAGGGCAGCGGCTGCCTGCGCAACGTCGACACCCAGAACTACAGCTATCCGTGCACCGGCGGCTCGCACACGTGCGGGCTCGTCATCGGCGGGGCGTTCTGGGACATGCGCACCGGGCTGATCGCTTCCGAAGGCTCGACCGTCGGCCTCCAGCTCACCCGCGACTACTACATCGGCCAGGAGATCATCGGCAACCACCGCATCCACCCATCGGTGACCGTCGACATCCTGACGCTCGACGACGACGACAACACGATCCTCAACGGGACCCCGCACTACCCCGAGATCGACGCCGCCTTCTCCGCGCACGGCCTGCCGGCCCCGGAGCTCGAAGGCCAGGACACGTGCGCGGGGGCGCTCGTCGTGCCGGGCGGCGGGCCGTTCCCCTACCTGTCGACGATGACCGACGACATCACGCTGGCCACCACCACGGGCGACCCGCCGGCCCCGAGCTGCGCCTCCGACATCTCGCGCAGCATCTGGTACGCGTTCACGCCGCAGACGTCGTCGACGTATACCTTCGACACGTGCATCGACACGACGGGCACGACCGTGCGCGACACCGTGATGGGCATCTATACGTCGTCGGGGGGGTGCAACGGCACGTTCATGCCGCTGATCTGCAGCGACGACGGCTGCGGGTCGGGGGCGCGGATCACCACCGACCTGGCGGCGGGGACGACGTACTACGTCGTCGTCTGGAAGCACGGGGCGGCGGCACCGCCGTCGGGCCAGACGGCGGTCCAGCTGCGGGTCGTGCGCGAGGCGCCGCCCAACGACCAGTGCGCGGGCGCGGAGGTCATCCCGGGCAGCGGCCCGTTCCCGTACCTCACGAACGTGACGCCGAACATCGCCGAGGCGTCGACCTCGGGCGATCCGACGGCGCCGAGCTGCCAGTCGAACGTCTCGCGCAGCGTGTGGTACGCGCTCACACCCGCCGCGACCGGCGACTACACGTTCTCGAGCTGCGCCGACGGCCCGACGGGCACGACGGTCGACGACACCGTCGTCGCCGTCTACGCCTCGACGGCGCGCTGCAACGGGACGCTGACCCAGGTGTCGGGCGCCTGCGACGACGACAGCTGCGGGAGCGAAGACCTCCAGGCGGTCACGACGGCGGCCCTGACGGCGGGCCGGCAGTACTACGTCCTCGTGTGGAAGAAGGGGAGCGACGCGCCGTCGTCCGGCAACACGGCCGTCCAGCTGCGCATCACGCGGCAGCTGACGACGCCGGCCAACGACGAGTGCCCCAACGCCGAGGTGATCCCGGCCAACGGGCCGTTCGCGCACCTCACGTCGACGACGACCGACATCTCCACCGCCGGCACGGTCGGCGACCCGCCGCCGCCGACGTGCCAGCCGTTGGTGGCGTACTCCGTCTGGTACGTGTTCACGCCGACGTTGTCGGGCAGCTACAGCATCTCGACGTGCGCCGACGCCCCGACGGACACGACAGTCGACGACACCATCGTCGGCGTGTACACCTCGATGGGCAACGGCTGCAACGGCGCGATGTCCGAGGTGCCCGGCGCGTGCGACGACAACGGCTGCACGGTCGAGAACCTGCAGGGCGTGATCAACGGCGTCAACCTGACGGCGGGCGAGACCTATTACATCCTGGTGTGGAAGTACGACATCGCGCCGCCGACGGGCGGCAACACCGCGGTGCAGGTGCGGGTGTCCCGGCCGAGCATCCCACCGGCCAACGACCAGTGCGGCGCGGCCGAGGTGGTCCCGACGACGGGGCCGTTCCCGTACCTGACGTCGACAACGGTCGACATCACCGACGCGACGACGACGGGGGATCCGCCCGCGCCGAGCTGCACGTCGGACGTGTCGCGCAGCGTATGGTACCGCTTCACGCCGCCGGCCACGGCGACGTACACGCTCGACGTGTGCGGCAGCACGACGGGGACGACGGTCACCGACACGGTGATCGGCGTGTACACGGCCAACGCAGGCTGCGGCAGCACGTACGTGCCGGTGATCTGCAGCGACAACGGCTGCGGCGCAGGCGCCACGGTGACGACGGACCTGACCGGCGGCACGCCGTACCACATCGTGGTGTGGAAGCGCGGCTCGGCCGCGCCGGCGGAAGGCGCGACGGCGGTGCAGCTCCGGGTGAGCGTTCCGCCGCCGGACAACGACACGTGCGCCCGATCGGAGACGATCCCCCCGAACGGCCCATTCCCGTACCTCGCGCCGACGGTCGGCAACGTGGCGTCGGCCACGACGACGGGTGACCCGCCAGCGCCGAGCTGCGCGTCGGACCTGTCGCGGAGCGTGTGGTACACGTTCCGGCCGGCGACGACGTCGACGTACACGTTCGAGACGTGCTCGGGCACGACGGGCACGACGCTCGCGGACACGGTGATCGGGATCTACACGGTGTCGGGGGGCTGCGGGGGCACGTACACGCCGGTGGCCTGCAACGACGACAGCTGCGGGACCCGATCGGCGGTCACGACGCAGCTCACGGCCAACACGACCTACTACGTGGTGGTGTGGAAGAACGGGGCGGCCGAGCCGCCGCCGGGCAGCGCGGCGGTACAGCTCCGCGTCAACCGCGAGCCGCCGCCCAACGACCTGTGCGCGGGCGCGGTGACGATCCCGTCGGGCGGGCCGTTCCCGTACACGGCGGCCCTGGTGCCCGACATGACCGCGGCGACGACGACGGGGGACCCCGCGGCGCCGAGCTGCACGAACAACCTCTCGCGCAGCGTGTGGTACACGTTCGTGCCGTCGACCACGGCGACGTACACCTTCGAGACGTGCGCCCCCGCCACGGGCACGACGCTGGTCGACCCGGTGATGGCCATCTATTCGTCGGCGGCGTGCAACGGCACCTTCACGCACGTCGCCTGCAACGACGACAGCTGCGGGACCAAGTCGTCGGTCAGCGCGCCGTTGACGGCGGGATCACGCTACTACGTCTTGGTGTGGGTGTTCGGCCCCGACGCGCCGGAGGTCGGCTTCACGGCGGCCCAGGTTCGGGTGTCGCAGACGTTGCCGACGGCGACGCCGACGCCGACGAACACGCGCACGCCCACACCGACGCCGACGGCGACGAACACCCCGACGTTCACACCGACGCCGTCGAACACGCCCACCGCGACGCACACACCGACGGCGACGCCGCTGCCCACGAGCACGCCGACGCCGCTGCCGACGGCGACACCGACGCCGCTGCCGACCGCCACCGACACGCCGGTCCCGACGGCGACGAACACGCCGCTGCCGACCGCGACCGACACGCCGGTGCCGACCGCCACCGACACGCCGGTCCCGACGGCGACGAATACACCGATCCCGACGGCGACCGACACGCCGGTGCCGACCGCCACCGACACGCCAATGCCGACGGCGACCGACACGCCGGTTCCGACGGCGACGAGCACGCCGGTGTCGACCGCCACCGACACGCCGGTTCCGACGGCGACGAGCACGCCGGTGCCGACCAGCACCGACACGCCGGTTCCGACGGCGACGAGCACGCCGGTGCCGACCAGCACC
>QEVT01000129.1 GCA_003576755.1 bacterium
ACGCCGCGGTCGCTTCGGCGCTGTCGGCGGCGCCGGCGGCGTCGGGGGCCGCCCCGGCCGCGTCGACGGGCGCCGACCCCGCCGGAGCGGTGGCCGCCGTCAACGCCTCGGAAGCCACGCCGGACCCGGTGCCGGGGCCATCGACCGGTGGAGGCGCCGCATCGCCGGCGCCCGGGGTGGACGGCAGCCCGCCCTGGTTCAGGGCGGCGCACCCGGCCGTCACGCCGGCCGCCAATCCGATCAAGACAAGGTTTGGCACTCGCATGGGCTGTCTCCTCGTGGTGCGCGCCGTGGCTGTGACGACAATCCGCCCTCCGGGCGGCGGCGCGGCCGATCGGTCGACGCGTGCGTCGACCCCGAGATCATAACGCGTCGCCGCAGGCGCCGCAAGGTTCCGACCCCGCCGAAGGACGGGCAGTATCCTTAACAGTTCATGCGGCGTCTTAAGAGACGATGCGCCCGACACCCGACCCGCTGCCGGCACCCCCAAACCATTCCCCAGCCCCGACGCGGCATGGCCCCGAATCCGGTCGGAACCGCGTGACGTCCATGCTGGCCGTGTGCGCGGGCGCCGCGCTGCTCGCGTGCACCGTGCCCGCGGCGGAGGTCCGGCCGGGCGCGGCCGGCGCGGACGTCGGCGGGCAAGCCGCCGACCACGGGGCCGCGGACGGGCGGGCCATGACCTTCCTTCCGCTGGTCCTCGACGTGGCCAGGGCGGTGGGCGTGCACCCGTCCCTCCCGCCGTCGACGGCGACCCGCACGCCCGCCGCGCCGGCGGCCACCTTCACGCCGCCGCCCAGCCCCTCGCCCGAGGCGACCCCGACCGCGCCGGCCACGCCGGCGCCGACCGATCCGCCGGCGCCCCCGTCGCGGTCGCGCGGCTACCTGACCACCCCGGGCGAGCTCCTCGCCGTCCGGCGCAAGGCCGAGGCCGGCATCGAGCCCTACGCGTCGGCCGTGGCGCTGACGCTGGAGTGGGCCGATAAGAAGTGGAGCACCAGTGGGCTCCGCGACCGCGTGAAGTGCTCGGGCGCCGACAGCCCCAAGTTCATGGACGAGGAGTCGGGACACACGGTGATCTACGCCAAGGCCCTGGCGTTCCACCTGACCGGCGACGCGGCGTATGCCGAGGCCGTCGTCACCATCCTCGAGACCATCATGTCGCGCGTGCGCACCATCAACTACGACGCCGACGGCCAGCAGTGCCAGCTCAACTTCGGCTGGGGCACGCCCGAGCTCGTCGCCGCCGCCGATCTCATCGAGGACCACTGGGCCGGCCGCACGTGCGAGGGGCCGACCGGCACAATCTACGGCGAGGACAGCCTCGGGCAGGGCCCGTGCAAGGTCGTGTTCCAGAACTGGCTCGTCAAGAACCCGTATTACGCGGTGTCCGAGACGGCCGCCGCGCGGCAGTCGAACTGGGGCGCCGCCGCCACCACCGCCACCGCCTACATCGCCGACTACCTGTGGGACCGCCCCGAGGTGACGCTGATCCATCGCCAACCTGTCCAGATCGACGGTGGCCGCGAGCTGCACCTCACGCCCGGGCAGGCCTATGCCTACGCCAACAAGCTCGCGCTCGACCGCATGAACGGCTACCGGGTCGAGCTGGTCAGCAACGACAGCTGCGACTACCTGTCCGGCGAGCAGCAGAGCCTGGCCTTCCCGGCGGTCAAGTCGCAGATCACGCCGGGCGGCATCATCCCGGAGGACGCCCGGCGCGAGGAGTTCTGCAACATCCCGCGCTACAACGGCGAGTACCAGAACTACCCGCAGGTACACCTCGGCAACCTCGTCCAGCAGTGCGAGCTGATGCTGCGGCGCGGCGACCGGGCCTGCTACGACAACATCGACCAGACCGAGGTGCCGGACCACGCGTTCACCGGCCCGGACGGCCAGCCGCGCACCACGCGCCTCGAGCCCGGGCGCGGCTCGGTGGAGCGCGCCATCGACGCGGTGATCGTCGACGCCGGCACCGAGTGGCGACACGAGTCCGCCCTCTACGTGGCCTATCGCTACTACCACCGCCACGGCCGGTTCGGCCACGTCGAGCGCTGGGCGCCCCAGCTCCAGGTGCCGGCGGCGGGGCCGGACCAGGACATCGCGTTCGGCACCCTCACCCACGGCTTCGCGCCGGGCGAGGTGCCGGTCGACCCCCCCACGGTGGCGCCGCCTCAACCGTAGGCCGGCCCGGGCGCCGCCGCCGGCACCGCCGCTCCGCACTTGCGCGCCGACCCCGATCGGGGCCCATGCGGGCCGCCTCGCCCGCTCTCCGACGCCCGCCCGTCGCCCCCCCGACGGGGGTCCCACGAACGCCCCGCGCCTGCGTCCGCGCCCGTATCGGGGCGTCGCGCCGAGCGTCCTGATTGGTGCAATCGCGTCCCTGACGTCGTCCCCCCACCCATAGCATGTCAGCGCTCCGGGCAGCGGCCCTGCCGCCCGGCCGTGCCGACTTGGTCGGCCGGTGCCGCCGCTGCTCCTGTTCCGTTCCGGATCAAGGAGTGCTGAGATGGTTCAACCCCGCCCCTCCGTCGGCCCGTTGCGGCTGGCGGTGGTCGTGGCCTGGCTGTCGCCCGCGGTGGCGGCCGGCCAGGCCACGATCGATGTCGCCCGCGGCGGCGCCCCCGCCGCAGTGGCCCAAGCCTCCCCGGGATCGCCGCCGGCCGGCGGCTTCGCCGAAGCGACGAGCCTGCCGCCCTCGGCGACGCCGGCGGGCGGCGATCCCAGGTCGACGACGATGCCGCTCGCGCTCGGCGAGGGCGCCCGCCTGGGTTGCCCGGGCGGGACGCTGCGCATCGCGCACCAGTCGTCGGGTCGTGTCGACGTGACGTGCGACGCGGCCGCCGTGCCGACCCCGACCACGGTGGGCGGGCCCACGGACCCGCCGCCGACGCCGGTCCCGACCGTGGCATCGCCATCGGCGCCGCCGCCGACGGCCGCGCCGACGTCGCCGATCGCGCCGCCGACCGGGCCGTCGGCCGGGCTGTGGATCTCGGTCGACGAGGTCCGCCGCCTGCCGATGTCGGGCGCGGCGTGGACCGCGCTGCGCGCGGCCGCCGACGGCGGCACGGGCACGCCGTCGCTGTGCGACCAGAACAGCGACAGCAACGTGCTGGTGCTGGCCAAGGCGCTCGTGTACGCACGGACGGGCGAGGAGCGCTACCGGACCGACGTGCGCCGCGGCGTGATGGCGGCCATGGGCACGGAGTCCGGCGGCAACTGCCGCAGCCTCGCGCTCGGGCGCGAGCTGGCCGCGTACGTCGTCGCCGCCGACCTCGTCGGCCTGACCGCCGCCGAGGACACAACGTTCCGCGGTTGGCTGACGGGGGTGCGGACCAAGCGCCTTGGCGACAGCCGCTCGCTGACGAGCTGCCACGAGGACCGCCCCAACAACTGGGGCACGATGTGCGGCGCCAGCCGCGCCGCAGCGTCGGCGTATCTCGGCGATCGTGCCGACCTCGATCGCACCGCCCGGGTGTTCAAGGGGTACGTCGGCGATCGCACGAGCTATGCCGGCTTCGCGTATGGCGACACGTCGTGGCAAGGCGACCCGTCCCAGCCGCGCGGCATCAACGCCGCCGGCGCCGCCAAGCAGGGCGTATCGATCGACGGCGCCATCCCCGACGACATGCGGCGCGGCGCCGGCTTCACCACCGGGTGCCCCAGCCACACCGGCTATCCGTGGGAGGCGCTGCAGGGTGTCGTCGTCCAGGCCGAGATCCTGCACCGTCAGGGCTTCGACGCCTGGGGCTGGGAACAGCAGGCCGTGCGCCGCGCGCTGACCTATCTCTACAACCTCGATGCCCGCTGCGGAGGCTGGGCATCGGAAGCCACCAGCGGGGACGACAAGTTCATCCCGTGGATCGTGAACCACGTGTACGGCACGCGGTTCGCGGCGACATCCCCCGCACAGACCGGCAAGATCATGGGTTGGACGGACTGGACCCACGATCGCGCCACCCGTGACCGCCCTTGACCGCGCCCCCACCGCACCGTCCTCGCGTACCGGCCCCGCCCGGCCGGCCAATCACCAACCCTTGACAAAGGAGAGCCCCTGACATGACCAGACTCAGAACCGCAGCGCTCCTGGTGGCCAGCACCGTGCTCGCCGCCTGGATCGTGCCCATCCTCGGTGAAGCCCGGTCGTCACCCCTCGGCGCCGGGCGATCCACCGGCCGGCTTCCGTCCGGCGCCTTCACCGAGCCCGCCGCCACGTCGCAGGACGCCTGGTGCGGCGTGTCCGACGGCGACCTCCTCGCGTTCGCGCCGTCGACCTGGAAGATCGTCCGCGACCTCGGCGCCCAGCCCGTCTCCGCGGCGGGCAGCACGGCGCCGGACGCGCCGGCGGACGAGCGGGCGGACGACGACGACGACGTGACGATCGGCGACGCCGGCGGCGCACCCGACGGCCTCGACGTCGCCAGCGTGTCGCCGGTGGTCGAGACCGGTCCGGTGAGCGAGGACGCCGACGACCCGGCGATCTGGGTCCACCCCACCGATCCCGCGCAGAGCCTGGTCATCGGCACCGACAAGAGCGCCGGGCTGTTCAGCTGGAACCTGGCCGGCCAGCAGGTGCAGTTCGTCGGCGGCGGCCTGCCCAACAACGTCGACGTGCGCTACGGGTTCCCGCTCAAGGGCACGTCGGTCGACATCGTCGCCACCGGCGACGAGAGCGGCAACCGCATCCGCGTCTACGGCCTGAACCCGGCGACGCGGCAGATGAGCAACATCGGCGGGCCGGGCATCGCCGTCGGCGTGAACGAGACGTACGGCTTCTGCCTCTACCGCTCGCCGGTGAGCAGCAAGTTCTACGCGTTCGTCAACGACAAGGACGGGCAGGTCGAGCAGTGGGAGCTCGGCGACCTCGACGGCGTGGTCGGCGGGGTGCGCGTGCGCGCGTTCGACGTCGGCAGCCAGACCGAGGGGTGCGTCGCGGACGACACGACCGGCGCGCTCTACATCGGCGAGGAAGGCGTCGGCATCTGGAAGTACGGCGCCGAGCCCGGCGACGGGTCGGCGCGCACCAAGATCGACGGCACCGGCGGCGGCGGCCACCTCAAGGCCGACGTCGAGGGCGTGGCGATCTACCAGGGCCCCGGCGGAACCGGCTATCTCCTGGCGTCGAGCCAGGGCGACAGCACGTTCGCGGTCTACGACCGTCAGCCGCCGCACGCCTTCGTCACGTCGTTCACGATCGGTGCGGGCAACGGCATCGACGCGGTCGGCAGCACCGACGGCATCGACGTCACCAACGTGGCGCTCAACGGGGCGTTCCCGCAAGGGATGTTCGTCGCCCACGACGGGTCGAACGACCAGGGCGCCAACAACTACAAGCTCGTGCGCTGGCCGGACATCGCGGCGTCCGCCAGCCCGCCGCTCGCCGTCGACACGTCGGTCGACCCGCGCGGCGGCACGTCGAGCCCGCCCCCGCCGGGCGGCGGGCCGCCGCCGACCGCGACGCCGCCGGGCATCACGGGCGGCCACGACATGCAGCTCGCGCCGGGCGAGACCGTCAGCGTGACGTGCCCGAGCGGCAAGCTGTCGATCGTGACGCAGACCACCGGGGCGGTCGCGCTCAAGTGCGGGCCGTTGACCGGTCCGCCCGACCCGACGCAGCCCCCGGTGCCGACCGCCACGCCGGTCGAGCCGACGGCCAGGCCCATCGCGCCACCGACGTCGACGCCGGGGCCGGGCGGGCTCCTCCCGCCGGACCCGCCGGGGCGCCAGGTGCCCGACAGCACCTTCAACCCGCGGCGCATCCCGATCGAGCTCCAGGCGTGGTGGGCGCCGAACTTCGGCCACATCCACGCGGCGGCGATGCTGCCGCTGGGCCAGGACGTGTCGGGCACGTTGGACTTCGACGTCCGCATCGTGCTGCACGACAACCCCAGCCACCTGGTCGAGCTGCGCATCGACACCGACCAGGGGGTGTTCAAGAAGATCCCGCTGAACCTGCGCTGTCCGTACGACGGCCGGACGAGCACCAACTGCGCGTTCAACGTGCCGGTGTCGCTCGACACGACCAAGATGACCAACGGCTGGCGCGAGATCCGCATCCGGGCGACGTCGGACAGCCCGGATGGGAAGCGGTTCCTCAACTCCAGCGGCATCCCGCTGCGCATCGTCAACGGCGGTGGCGGGGGCGGCAGCAACTACAACCGGTGGTGCAACAACCGTTCGCTGATCGGCCGCGGCTGGTACGACGGGTTCGGCTACACCAACGCGGTGATCGAGTGCGTCCCGCTCGAGACGGTGTCGGGCGTCCACACGTTCAACGTGCGCGCCCAGCAGACCAGCAACCACCTGCAGGTGGCGCTCGACAAGACGCACTACATCCCGGCGGTCGGCTCGTGGCCGGAGGTGGCGCCGTCCGCCGGTCGGATCCTGTTCGACCGGGCGGGCAACTTCCAGAGCTTCATGCCGATCACCGTCGACACCCGCCAGCTCGCCAACGGCTGGCACTCGCTCGCGGTGACGTCGACGGGCGACGGCGGCACGTCGAGCTGTGCGTTCTGCAACGGCGAGCACAACAACCCGGCCGGCGTGGCCAAGATCTGGTTCTTCGTCCAGAACTGAGCGCGCCGGCGACGACCGCGGGGGGCATGCAACGCCGCATGCCCCCCGCGGTGCGTCCGGGGCAGGTCGCACGCGGGGCAAGCGCCGCGCCGTCCCGACACGTCCGGCGGCAGGCGGACGGAGCGGTCGCCGTTTCGGGGCGCGACCGCAAGGGGAGCTGCGCCGTATGATTGACGTGTCGGCCGACCCTCGGCCGGCGTACGCGCGCCTGTCGTCGCGCACCCGGTGCCCAGGAGGCCCGCTTTCGATGAGCAACTTCCTCTTCACGATCGGCGGCATGTTGATCTTCCTCGCGCTGGCGGCCGCCGCCACCGGCCGTGCGCCGGGCGCGCAGAGCCGCGGCGGGCTGCCGGCGCTCCATGCCCGGTGGCGCTCGCTCCTCGTCCTCGGGATCGCCGTGATGGCCTTCGGGCTCGTGCGCACGTTCGTGGTGATCGTCCCGGCCGGCCACGTCGGCGTGGTCACGTGGTTCGGACGGGTGGAAGAGCGCACGCTGCCGGCGGGGCTCCAGATCGTCACCCCCATCGCCGAGCAGGTCGTGATCGTCGACGTCCGCGTCCAGCCGCACCCGTTCCAGGAGATCGACGCCGCCTCCAAGGAGTACCAGGCGGTGCGGTTGACCGGCACGATGAACTACCACATCGATCCCGTCATGGCCTACGACCTCTACCGCAAGGTCGGGCTGGACTTCGCCGAGAAGGTCATCGACCCGGCGTTCAACGACTTCATCAAAGAGGTCGTGCCGCAATACCCGGTGACGGCGATCCTGTCGGAGCGCGACGAGATCCGCCGGCTGGCGCGCGAGGCGCTGGGCGAGAACCTGTCGCGCTACCACATCGTCGTCGACGACATCTACCTGTCGAACATCCGCTTCAGCCCGGAGTACGAGAACGCGATCGAGCTCAAGCAGGTGGCGGAGCAGCAGGTGCAGACCGAGAAGCAGATCCTCGAGCAGCGCCGGATCCAGGCCGAGCAGCGGGTGGCGGAGGCCAAGGGCGAGGCGCAGGCGACGATCGAGCGGGCCGAGGGCCAGGCCCAGGCCAACGAGCGCCTGGCCCAGTCGCTCACCGAGCCGGTGCTGACCTACACCTACATCCAGAAGCTGAGCGACAAGGTGCAGGTGATGATGGTGCCCGGCGGGCAGCAGTTCCTGATGGACCTGAAGGGGTTGGTCAACGCGGCCCCGTAAGGACAACGGTCACACGTCAAGGGTCGATCGCAGAGCGTCAAGTAGGATCGCGGGGCAGAACATGCGCGTGGGGGCTCATCGAATCGTCGGGGACCCCCCCTGGGAGCGCGGGCTTCTAGCCCGCCCGGCCGCCCATGCGGGCAGGAAGCCCGCGCTCCCAGGCACGGCTTCTTCAGACCGGGCGACGGCAGCGCTCGTACGCCCCGCTTGACTCATGCCGCCTCGCCTTGACTTGTGACCATGGCCGTAAGGAGGCGTCAAGAGACAAGCCATCCTGGGAGCGCCGCCTTCCAGACGGCATCGGACGAGGCAGGCCGGCAAGATGCCGGCGTTCCCAGGTGTGGTCTGGGCTCTTGACGGCGCCTTACTGCCGCGGCCGCGTGGCCCGGTCGTGGGTCCAGTCGGTCCAGCCCATGATCTTGCCCATGTGCACCGGGCTGGCCGTCGGGAAGCTCGTGCCGTACACGTGGTTGATCATCCACGGCGTGAACTCGTCGTCGGTGTCGCCGTACCAGTTCCCCCCGCACTGGTCGTACAGATTCTTGAGGTACTGCACGGCGCGCCGCTCGGCCTGGTTCTCCCAACCCCAGGCGTTGTAGCCCTGGCGGTGGAGGATCTCGGCCTGGACCATCACCCCCTGCAGCGCCTCCCACGGGTAGCCGGTGTAGACCGGGCAGCCGGTGCGGAACGAGCCGCCACGCCGCATGTCGTCGGGCAGCACGCCGTCGATGTTGACGCCCTGCTTGACCGAGCCCTGGGGGTTGATCCCGCGCAGCGCGTTGGGGTCGGCGTGCCACGACTGGTCGCTGCCGTAGCTGAAGCCGGCATACGACGAGCGATCGCCGAGGTAGCCCTTGAACACCTGCGCCGTGCGGTCGAGGTCGGTCCGGTCGCCGAGGTAGGCCGATGCCGCCGCACGGCTGCCGCCGCACATCGTGCCCCAATTGTTGGGGCGCTCCTCGTGGCACTCCACCAGGCTCCGGTTGTCGCCGTTGAGGCGCCGGGTGCGCAGGCTGGTCAGCCAGTTGCGGAACGTGGTCTCCTCGGACGACGTGAGCCCCACGAGCTCGGCCGAGATCACGTAGGCCGCCAGCTTGCGGCCGAGCGCGAGGCTGCGGCACGTCGAGCCGTTCTCGGTGCCGATGACGTTCATGACGTTGTCGCGCACGCGCGTGCGGAACGTCTGGTTGCCGGTGCGCACGTACGCCAGCGCCTTGGCCAGCACCATCACGTTGTTGGGCGAGTCCTGGTTGCACACCGTCGGGCTGCCCTCGTAGCTGTTGGCCGTGTTGATGACGTTGGCCCATGGGGTGCCCGACGTCGGCAGCGCCTGGATCTCGTTGCGCGAGATCCACAGCGGCACCGGCGTGGGCGTGCCCGTTCGCGTGGCTGTGGCGGACGCGGCGGCGGTCGGTGTCCGGGTGTTCGTGGGCGTCGGCCCCGTCGGCGAGGGGGTGTTGGTCGGCGGCGTGCCGGTCACGGTGGGCGTCGGTGTGCGGGTGCGGGTGACCGAGGCTGTCGCCGTCGCCGTGGGTGACGAGGTGAGCGTCAGCGTCGGCACGGCCGTGGCGGTGCGCGACGCCGTGGGCGATGGCGACGGCGGCGGTGGCGTGTTGCCGCCGACGGTGTCGACGACGAGCACCGGCCGGTCGCCCGACGCTTCCTTCGACTGGTAGTTCACGCTGTTGGTCGAGTTGTTCTGGAGGCCGAAGCTGAACGTGCCGTTGCCGCTGACGGCGCTGGTCACGTCCCACTCCGCCCACTCGTTGTTGCCGACCGTGCCGACCGTGCTCAGCGGGTTGCCGCCGATCGCCGGGGCGTTGTTCCACGTCAGCGTCGACTCGGTCCACGGCGTGCCGCCACCGTCGTCGTTGGAGACGGTGTGCATCGCGCCGGCGCTGGGTCCGCCGTCATACGCGAACAGGCGGATCCGGGCGCGAACGACGGTGCCGGTCAGGCCAGTGACCGTGAACTTGAGATAGGTGTTGTAGCCGGGCGACCCGCTCCGCACGCGCAGGTTGGTCACCGCCCCGTAGTTGGTGTCGGGCGAGGTGTTCTTGACGTGGGCGTCGTGAGCCGCGCCGAACGAGGACGACTGCGGCGTGGCCGTCGCCGTGGGCGATCCGCCGGCGGTCGTCGGCGTGGGCGTCCGGGTCGCCGTCGCCGGCGGGACCGTCGCCGTGGCCGTGCGGGTCGCCGTCGCCGGCGGGACGGTCGCCGTGGCCGTCCGCGTCGCCGTCGCCGGCGGGACCGTCGCCGTGGCCGTCCGCGTCGCCGTCGCCGGCGGGACCGTCGCTGTCGGCGTGCGGGTCGCCGTCGCCGGCGGGACCG